>CAZIXV010000524.1:0-1500 GCA_964543105.1 uncultured Steroidobacteraceae bacterium | reverse complement strand
GGTCGGCAGAGGAACAGAAGCGCTCGCTGCCGTCGAAGCAGCAACGAAAATCGAGCCGAAAGACGTCATCGCGAAGTACCTGCGGGGCCGGGCCTACCTCGCGCTCAAGCAGTACAAGCAGGCCGAAAAGGAGTTCAATGCGCTGGCGCGTGCTCATCCCGACGACGCCGACATCAGAACCGGGCAAGCACAAGCGGCGCTCGCCCTCAATCGCTATGAGGATGCGATCAAGCACGCAACCGAAGCGTTGCAACAATCGGCGGAGCACTCGGACGCACTGAAAGCTCGGGCGCAAGCACACCTCGCCATGGGCAACCCCGGACCGGCGCTGACGGATATAGCAACCGGGCTGCGCATCAAAGCCTCATGGGCATCCGAGCTGAACGAGCAGGCCAAGACGATGGTCGCAGCCCACGCGGCCTTCACGCCCAACGCGTTCGCAGGACGCGAAGAGGATCGCAAGCTCGTCTTCGATTTCCTCACGCAGGACATGCGCAAACGTTGCGGCACCTACCACGTGCCGAAATTCAACGTGAGCCTCGATACGGACGAATTCAACGAGCGCCTGACCCAGTACTACGACTGCCTGAGAGACTGGGCCAACGACAGCAATGAGGCGATCGACGCCCCGAAAAACGTCCTGTATGCCGGCGATCGCCTGCACGATGCGCGCTTGGTGGTCGCGCGTGCTCGCGACTTGCGCTGCTCGAACATGCCGAAACGCTCCAATTGCATTGCCGACGATCTCCATGAGCGCGCGGGCGAGGTGTTCGAGGGCATCGACCAGCCGGTGCTATACCTGTATCGCGCGGAAACCGATCGTCTCAAGGCGGATATCGCCGAATTCAACAGCGCTGTGAAACGTCACAACACCGTGCGCGGCGTCACCAATTTCCTCCACGAACTGGGGCGCGCACTGAACGAGTAGTCGTCCGCGACACCAACGTCGACGGCGGCTCAGTCCTGCAACTCGCCGTCGACGTACAACCACGCGCCGTGCTCGCGCACGAACCGGCTGCGTTCGTGCAAGCGCGCGGCGGAGCCGCCGCCGATGCGAAAGCGCGCGATGAACTCGACCTCGCCTGCATCGGGAGTGCTCATCGACGCCGCCACGATTTTCAATCCCAGCCATTTCTGCGACGGCAGGAAATCGATCGAGGCAGGGCGCGTGCGCGGATGCCACGTATCGAGCAGATACGCTTCTCGCTGCTGCACGAATGCGGTGTAACGCGAGCGCATCAGCGCTTCGGGTGCCGGTGCGGGTGTACCGGCATGCCAACGCCCACAACAATCCGCGTAGGCGGTGTTCGATCCGCAAGGGCATGCGTCGACCTTAGACTTGGACTTCAAACTCATCGGTGTCCTCGAACGAATTCGCAAGATCGCGGCGGAGGCTGCTACCGCGACGTGCGCTGAAACTTTCGTTTGTGAATGCCGAACGCACAGCGTCGCTCGGGTAGAGTACGCGCATGACGCACCCCCGTCCGCAGCCACGCTTTC
>CAZIXV010000523.1:0-1503 GCA_964543105.1 uncultured Steroidobacteraceae bacterium | reverse complement strand
CCGCAGCGCCCGTCCGGACCACACGGTGCCAGTCGATCGGACCGCCACCGACGACGACAAAGGTGAGCAAGCGGCGGCGTGCCTGCGAGTCGGGCTCTCGCTCGGCCGCCTCGTATGCCTCGAGCACGCGATGACGCATCTCCGTCGCCTGCGGCAGCGTCTTCAGCCCCGGCGCGAGCGGCTCCCAGGCCTCGTTGCCGAAATATGCATGCTGCGCACCGCACGCAAGCAACAAGTAGTCATAGGCGTATTCACCCGCATCCGTCACGACACAGCGACGCGCGACATCGATACGTTGGGCATGCGCCTTGATGACGTGGACATTGCGGTTGGTCAGCAGCGCCCTGATGGGCACGGCGATATCGGCGGGACTCAGCGCCGCCATGGCCACTTGATAAAGCAGCGGCTGAAACAGGTGATGGTTTTCCCGATCGATAATCGTGACGTCGATGTGCGAGGCGCGCTGCAAACGCTTGGCGGCGTTCAATCCGGCGAATCCGGCCCCGACGATGACGATTTTTTTTACTTCAGTCAGGAGCCTGCTCCGAGATCTGCGGTGACGAACTTGCGCGTAAGCCAGCTTTAGCCGGAATCGGGGGCGCTGCGCGGTGCATCGAGTTTCGCGGCCGCCCATTCCACGATCGGCGCGACGCGCGCCGAGACCAATCTCAGCGCAGTGGCGTGATTTGCCCACCGGAATTCATTGTGCTCTGCGCGTCCTAACGCCTCGATGACCGGTAATGTCACCGCGCTCGTATCGGTTCGTGCGATGTAATAACGAGCAATCTTGCCGCGACTGTAGGGAGCGGTCTCGATGAAGTCGTAGCCCCAGTCGAAATGCAACCGCTCGATCAAGGTTTCTTCCTGCACCTCGCGGATCGCAGCGTCGAGCGGGGTCTCGCCAGGCTCCACCATTCCCTTGGGGAAATCCCAATGCGTGAATGCGCGCAGCAATAAATATCGCCAGCCATCCGCAGTGTCGCGCAGGACGACCACGCCGGCAGACAGACGCGTAGGTCGAGGAGACATGAGCGTGAGTATAGCGGCGCTTCGCACTGCGCGCCGCGCGCGCACGCCATACAGGCGACAGGCAACAGGCAACAGGCGACTCGAGAGGAGAGACTCGTTCTTTTTTCTGGCTGTCGCCTGTCGCCTGTTAACTGTTTATCTCGGCGGCTCCGCGCCGCCGATTGCTCTACACTCCCCAATAGTCGCTACCTATCGGAGCTTTACCTTCGTGAATTTGCGAGACCTGCGCTATTTCGTCGCTTTGGCGGATACGAAACACTTTGGCAGAGCGGCGGAGCGCTCCTATGTCAGTCAGCCGACCTTGTCGGCGCAGATCAAAAAGCTCGAAAACTATCTGGGCGTGCAATTGATCGAGCGGCAGCCGCGCAAGGTCACGTTGACGGAAGCCGGTGCGAAAATTTTACCGATGGCGCGGCGCATCCTGCAGGACGTCCTCACCCGCGAGGACAAGCCGGCCGGCGTGGCCATGGACCT
>CAZIXV010000522.1:0-1505 GCA_964543105.1 uncultured Steroidobacteraceae bacterium | reverse complement strand
GGTGGCGCACCGCAAATTGGCGGCGCTGTTGAACGCAGCGAAGGTACGAACGTGTCACGCATCGGGAAGATGCGCAGGCGTGGATGTTGATGAGACCTCAAGACGTCGACCGGTACTTCGAGCGACTACGCCGAGCGGAATTTTCGCGGCTCGACGAAGCCGATGTTGCGTACCTCGATTACGCCGCGGCCGCCGTCTACAGCGCCTCGCAACTTCGAGCGTACACCGAGCGGTTGTCCCGCAATGTCTTCGGAAATCCACATTCCGAGCACGGTCCATCAAAGGCGAGCGAGTCTGACTTGAGCTTGGCGAGGTCGGCCACGCTCGACTTCTTCGATGCCGATCCTGCGGTCTACGACGTTTGCTTCACGGGCAATACGAGCATGGCCATCAAGCTCGTTGCCGAAAGCTATGCGTTCGGGCCCGATCGCGGCTTGCTACTGACGGCCGACAATCACAATTCCATGAACGGCATGCGTGAGTTTGCGCGCGCTCAAGGTGGCCAGACGTCGGTATTGCCTTTGGACGATGAGCTCAGGCTGGTGGACCCCGTCGAGTCTCTCAGAGCGTTGTCGGCCGATCGTCCTTCGGGCTTGTTCGGGTTTCCGATGCAGTCCAACTTTTCCGGCGTGAAGCATCCGTTGCATCTCGTTCACGACGCTCAGCGACTGGGGCACGACGTGATGATCGACGCCGCGGGCGCCGGCGTCACAGCCAACATCAGCTTGCGGCGTTATCCGGCAGAGTTCCTCGTGTTCTCCTATTACAAGCTTTTTGGCTTGCCGACAGGCGTCGGTGCTTTGGTCGCACGTCGCGATGCGCTCGAAAAGCTCAAACGACCGTGGTTCGCTGGTGGCACGGTCGACTTCGTGTCGATCGAACACGATCGCCATCAGCTCCGCGCCGGACATTCCGCGTTCGAAGATGGCACACCAAACTTTTTGAGCGTGGGCGCGATCGCGGCGGGCTTCGACTTTTTATCGCGGATCGATCGCGCCGCGGCGGAGCGTCGCTTGCAAGGTTTGACGCAGCAATTCATCGAGCGGGCGAGGAAGCTTAAGCATGCCAGCGGAGCGCCCCTGATCAAGATCTACGGGCCCGCATCCCTCGAGGCGCGCGGCGCAACCGTTGCGTTCAATGTGCTCGATACCGACGGTGGCACCATTGCATATCAACGCGTCGAAGCACGAGCAGGCGAAGCAGGCGTTGCGATCCGCGGCGGATGCTTTTGCAATCCGGGCGCTGCGGAGCGCGCGTTCGATTTCCGCCGGTTCGATGTCAGTCGTTCGCTCGATAAATTGCGTACTGGCTTCACGCCCGAGCGGCTGCAAGCCTGCCTAGGTGATCGGGCGACGGTCGGAGCGCTGCGGCTTTCCATCGGCATTCCAACGATCGAGCACGATCTGGATCGAGCGCTGAGCGTGCTCGAGACTTTCGCTGCAACCTGCGCGCGCGGCGCCGCGGCACTCACCGCCGCAGAACGCTGATCCGACTATCGACGTCTT
>CAZIXV010000521.1:0-1565 GCA_964543105.1 uncultured Steroidobacteraceae bacterium | reverse complement strand
CTCGAATGACATGCGATTCGCTCCTCGCAATTTAAAAGGAAAGCAGACGGGCATTATCGTCCTCGATGGAAGGCGTGCGCAGCAGGGGAAACACTGCCCGATTCCTCGCGGCTGCATCCAGATCGCTCACGGCGGTCAACCCGGATGTGAAAGCACCGGCAAGCTGGGGATAGTAGGTAGCCGCGTTCTCGACAATCAGGAGTTCGAGCGATGATCGATGTTCGCCAACGCCTTGAACTGTCGTCAGGAAAATCCGGCGACTTCTTCTCGCTGCCTCAGCTGGAACGCGCAGGCGTGGCCAAGGTTTCGCGGCTGCCGGTGAGTTTGCGCGTGCTGCTTGAATCGGTGCTGCGCAATCGCGATGGCAAGCGGATTCGCGATGAGGATGTCGAAACGTTGGCGAACTGGCAGCCAAATTCAGAGCGTACGGCGGAGGTGCCGTTCGTGGTCGCACGCGTGTTGCTGCAAGACTTCACCGGCGTGCCGCTGCTCGTCGATCTTGCGGCGATGCGCTCTGCGGTGCTCGAGCGCGGAGAGGAAGCGACGAGAGTGCAGCCGCTCGTTCCCGTCGATCTGGTGATCGACCATTCAGTGCAAGTCGATCACTTCGCCCGGCCCGACGCATTGCGGCTGAATACCGAAATCGAGCTGCGTCGCAACAACGAGCGCTATGAGTTTCTGAAATGGGGCGCGCAAGCCTTCGATGGTTTGCGGATCGTGCCGCCCGGTTTCGGCATCTGTCACCAGGTGAATCTCGAATTTCTCGCGCAAGGTGTGTTCGAGAAAGACGGCGTGTTTTATCCGGACTCGCTCGTGGGCACGGACTCGCACACGCCGATGGTCAACGGCCTGGGCGTCGTCGGCTGGGGCGTCGGCGGCATCGAAGCCGAAGCGGCGATGCTCGGCCAACCCGTTTATTTGCTGTTGCCGGATGTCGTCGGCGTGCACTTGAAGGGACGTCTGCGCGAAGGCGTCACGGCGACCGATCTCGTCCTGCGCATCACCGAAGTGCTGCGCAAGGCGCATGTCGTCGGTAAGTTCGTCGAGTTCCATGGCGAAGGCGCGGGGAGTTTATCGGTGCCGGATCGCGCAACGATCGGCAACATGTCGCCCGAGTATGGCGCGACCATCGGTTACTTCCCGCTCGATGAACAAAGTTGCCGCTATCTACGAACAACCGGACGTAGCGATGCACAGATCGACCTCGTGCGTCGCTATCACGAGGCGCAAGGGCTATTCGGCATGCCTGCCGCTGGCCAGTGCGATTACACGAGTGTGATCGAGGTGGATCTCGCGCAGATCGAGCCGTCGATCGCCGGACCCAGGCGGCCGCAGGATCGCATTGAACTCGGACGGGTCAAAGAGCAATTCCAAAGGCTACTCACGAGCGCCAAGGTGTACGGCAAGTCGCAAGCCGAGGCCAAGCGGCGTTTTCCGGTGCGCCACGAGGGCGCTGAGGAACCGGCACCCGGCGGCGGCAAACAATCTCCGGAAACACTTCCCGACGGACGCGCTCGCAACACCAGCACGCTCACCGAAATCGAAATGATGAACAATCGGCCGAC
>CAZIXV010000520.1:0-1566 GCA_964543105.1 uncultured Steroidobacteraceae bacterium | reverse complement strand
TCGCCGAACGTGCGGCAGATGAAGCTCGGCTTAGTCTTGATCGATACGGTACGAAAATGCGTGCCGCTGGGAATCCACACGGTCTTCTCGATCTGCGCGGGGTGCAGATCGACGCTACAGAAGGGCCCGTCGGGTTCACTCAACGAATACTCGTCGAATGATTCGCGCGCCACGCCTGAGACGCGGTAATGGAAGGTGAGGAAGTCTTCTTCGACGAATTTCAGATGCCAGTCGGCGCCGGCGATCGTGTCAACGAGGACGACGAACAGGTCGTCGGCGACGCGAATGAATTCGCGAAAGCCGGCGCCATCGCGTGCTTCCAAATGAAAGCGCGCACCGATGCCATCGGCCAGGGGTTGGACGGCTTCGAGCACGCCCGCGGGTGATTTCAATTCCTGACGGACGAAGCGGGTGACGTCGGTCGCTTCGGGTTCTGACTCGGACAATGATGTGGCAGCGTCGGTCAACATAGCTCTCTCCGCATGAGGCGTTGCGTACCCGCGGCCTCCATGCAACTCGAGCATTGCTTCGCCGGACGTTGGGCAGCCTATCAGAGCGGGCGCAAGGCGCCAGTCTCCTCGAGTCTGATTTGCGTGGGCAGTTCGGCAAATCGCTCTTTCGACAGTAGCGCGACCGGGCAGGTTGGCAACCCCATAGCACGCGCAACGATCGCGCCGAGGGTCGCAATGCAATCGGTTTCGCCGAGAATGATGGCGGCCGGCGCCTTGCCGGCGGCGATCAGCTCGAGAAGGACAGAACTACCCGAACTCGAGCCGATGAGGCGCTCCATCACGACGACACGACCGCCAAGCGCTATCCCATGCTGCGGGTGGCGCGGGTCGGTCACGCAACCCGTGGCGGAATCGACGCCTCCCCAGAAGCTCAATGGCGCCAGGTGCAATGTCTCGCCCTGGGCGCTTCCGGCCACGAGCGGTTTTGCGTGCAATGTCATGACCACCACCGTTCGTCGCGTACGACTTTGCCGAGCACCGCGCTGTTGACGCAGTCCTCCAGAGGGCCAAAAACGACTTCGTAACCGGTGTTCGCAGGCGTGTAGTGCGCGAACTTGCCGGAATTCGTCATCAGTACGCCGCCGGGGCCTTCGAGCACCGGCGTGGAAACAACGCAGGTGTCTTCGACGATCCGCACACCACGTTCGACCAGCGCCTCGAGCCGACCTTCGGCCTGCATCCGCGATGTGACATGCCTGCCGGTGCAAACATAGACGGGGACTCGCGTGCGTTGCTCACCGAGCAAGGTTTCGAAACGCCGGAACTCTTCGTATGAAAAATGCGGGCTGCCAAGTGCGATGACATCGAGCGTGTCGCTGCGGCTCGTCGATAACGTGTCGCGTGCGTGCTTCAGCGCGTTGAGATCGAACGACATCACGGCTTGCGGCGGAATATCACCGAATGCTTGCGCACGCGTGCGCGCTTCCGGAGTGACGCCGATGACATGAAATAGTCCCACCGCGCCGGAAGAGGCTGCCGCCGCACCCAACGCCTTGAGCTGATCCTCGGTCGTCTCGGGCGGCAGTCCATCGATCGCAGCGACCGTCCCACCAAC
>CAZIXV010000519.1:0-1566 GCA_964543105.1 uncultured Steroidobacteraceae bacterium | reverse complement strand
CATTGAATGTGTTCACCACACGCGCCGACACCGTCATGGGCGTGACGTTCTGCGCTGTTGCCGCCGAGCATCCACTCGCGACGCACGCCGCCCAATCGAATCCCGAATTGCGCGCCTTCATCGAAGAATGCAAACGCGGCTCTGCCATGGAAGCCGACATGGCGCTCATGGAAAAGAAGGGTATGCCCACCGGTTTGTTCGTCGCGCATCCCCTGTCAGGCGAACAAATTCCCGTATGGGTCGGCAACTATGTGCTCATGACTTACGGTGAAGGCGCAGTCATGGGCGTACCGGCGCACGACGAACGCGACTTCGGCTTCGCTCAGAAGTATGGGTTGCCTATCAAGTTCGTGATTCAGCCGGAGACAGGCAACAGGCAACAGGCAACAGACGACGGCCAGAAGAACTCGTCTCAAGTCCAAGCCGCTGAAGAATGGTCTCCCTCCTTTGCAAGTTACGGCGTCTGCATCAACTCCGGTAAGTACGACGGCTTGGCTTATCAGGAAGCCGTCGATGCAATCGCCGCCGACCTGAAAGCGAAAAACCTCGGCGACAAGCAGGTGCAATGGCGCTTGCGCGATTGGGGTATTTCGCGTCAGCGCTATTGGGGTTGTCCGATTCCGCTCATTCATTGCGCCACGTGCGGCGATGTGCCGGTACCGGATAAAGACTTGCCGGTGGTCTTGCCGGAAGGGCTCGTGCCCGATGGCAGCGGCAATCCGCTGGCGAAGCTCGACTCATTCGTGAATTGCATCTGTCCGAAGTGCGGAGCGGCGGCGCGGCGTGAAACGGACACGATGGATACGTTCGTCGACTCGTCCTGGTATTTCATTCGCTACGCGTGCGCGGACAACGCGGAGGCGATGACCGATGAGCGCGCGAAATATTGGTTGCCAGTCGATCAATACATCGGCGGCATCGAGCATGCAATTCTGCATCTACTGTATTCGCGCTTCTGGACGCGCGTAATGCACGACATCGGTTTGGTGTCCGTGCGCGAACCGTTCGAGAACTTGCTTACCCAAGGCATGGTGTTGAACGACATCTATTCGCGCACTGGCAGCGACGGACGCATTCAGTACTTCAATCCCGCAGACGTGGAAGTGCAGGTCGATGCGAAAGGCACGCGCCTTGCCTCGACACTCAAAGCCGATGGCCAACCCGTCGAGTGGGAAGGCATGCGCACGATGTCGAAGTCGAAAAACAACGGCGTCGATCCGCAACAGCTCGTCGCGGAATACGGTGCGGACAGTGTGCGCCTGTTCATGATGTTCAAAGCGCCGCCGGAAGATACGCTCGAATGGTCGGACGACGGCGTCGAAGGCGCCGCGCGCTTCGTGCGCAGGTTGTGGCGCGTCGTGTATGAGCACGTGAATGCGCAGGGCGACGGGCTACGGGCGACGGCCAACGGCCAGAATCCCGTTCATGTCGTTGCCCGTAGCCCGTTGCCCGTCGCCCTAAGTGACGCGCAACGCGCCATGCGACGTGCAGCGCACGCCGCACTCGTGAAAGTGACCGACGACATCGGCCGCCGTCGCACGTTCAACACCGCCATCGCCGCCGTCA
>CAZIXV010000518.1:0-1566 GCA_964543105.1 uncultured Steroidobacteraceae bacterium | reverse complement strand
CAGTTCTTGGAGATTTGTCGGCGCGAGGGTATCGATGAGCGCCAGCTTCGCTGGTACGTGGTCCGCATCGAGCGTTATTTAAAGACTCATCCGCAGCAGGAGGCATCCGCGCACGACGCAAGCGACGTGCAAGCCTACCTGGAGCGCGCCGGCCGGAAGACTGACGCGCCAGGATGGTTGTTCTGGCAACTGGTGCACGCGCTGCAGCTCTATTTCCATAAAACGGTTCGCGCACCATGGGCTGCGACGTTCGATTGGCAGCACTGGTTCGACGCAGCCAGGTCGCTGGAAGTAGTCCATCCCACTTTGGCGCGAAATAACAATCCGATCTCCGCGCAGGTGCTGCACAACCGAACGCCCGATACACCCTTCTCGCTCGATACGCTGGCTACCGAGGTCGCCGCACGCATCCGCTTGAATAATTATTCGATACGCACCGAAGAAGCCTATGTCAGTTGGGTGCGCCGCTTCGTTCTGTTTCATGGCGGCCATGACCCGCAAGCACTTGGCCCCGATGCCCTGGCCGCCTACTTGAATCACCTTGCTCTGAATCGCAGCGTTGCGCCCAGCACGCAGAGCCAGGCGTTGAGCGCTCTGGTCTTCCTGTACGAACGGGTGCTCGGGCGAACGGTCGGCGACATCGCCGGGCTCGTCGCCTCAAGGCGCTCACGTAAGTTGCCTAGCGTCTTGACACGACAGGAAGTTCGTAATGTTTTGGCCCAGATCCAGACAGAGCCCGTTGCGATGATTGCCGGCCTGCTTTATGGCACGGGAATGCGTTTGCTCGAGTGTGTCCGGTTGCGGGTCAAAGATATCGACTTCGGCTATTCGCAGATCATCGTGCGCGATGGCAAGGGACAGAAGGATCGCGTCGTGCCGTTGCCGCATCGATTTCGGCAGGTACTCGAAACGCAGATCGCGCAGGTTGCAAGGCTGCACGCCCAAGACCTGGCGCAGGGTCATGGCGAAGTATTTCTACCCGATGCATTGGAGCGAAAGCTGCCCAATGCACCTCGCGAACTGGGCTGGCAGTACCTGTTCCCTGCCGCGCGACTTGCAGTGGACCCGCGCTCGAACAAGATTCGCAGACATCACATCCATGAAACCAGTATCCAGCGTGCCGTCAAGACCGCAGCCATACGCACTGGAATTCGCAAACGCATCACGACGCATACCATGCGACATTCGTTCGCCACGCATCTGCTCGAATCCGGTTACGACATTCGTACGGTGCAGGAGTTGCTGGGTCATGCAGATGTCTCGACGACAATGATCTACACCCACGTCCTGAACCGCGGCGGGCGCGGCGTGGTCAGTCCGATCGACATGGAATGATGATTGTCGAGATCAATGCCGAGGCAACTTGGTTCGTGGAGTATTTTGAATGCGCCGGAAGCGGCGGATTGGTCGTTCGCTACGCGTTCGCGGAGCGCTAAAGGAGCGCATTTCTACACGCCCTGTCGACGCGCTCTGATCCTATTCCTCCGTGCTAAGCAACGGAGTAGGCTGCTTTGCACCTTCTTCACTGGATTTCGCGTGTGATCAGCCCGAACAACGTTACGTTTG
>CAZIXV010000517.1:0-1577 GCA_964543105.1 uncultured Steroidobacteraceae bacterium | reverse complement strand
TGATGGAAATCGGCCTCGATTACGCGCAGGGTTTCCATTTCGGGCAACCGCAGCCATTGGCGACGGTGTTTCGATAACTGAGGTGATTAGGTGATCTAGTGATTAGGTGATCAGGGTCAGAGGCTTTTCTTGCCGCGAAAGGTGAGCTAGTGATCATGCCCAGAAACTTTTCTTGCCTCGATCACCGGATCACCTGATCACCCGATCACCTCAAGCACTCACAAACACATGCGCTTCGATCTCATCGATCTCAGACTGTTCCTACTCGTCGTCGAAGCCGGCAGCATTACCGCCGGCGCCGAGCGTATGCATCTGGCGGTTGCGGCGGCGAGCACGCGCATCCGCAATATGGAGATCGAACTCGGCACACAACTCCTGAACCGCGACCGCCAAGGCGTACAGCCGACGCCGGCCGGGCGTACGCTGCTGCAGCATGCACGGTTGATTCTGCAACAGACCGAGCGCATGCGCGGCGATTTGAGCGAATACGCCGATGGCCTGAAGGGTCACATCCGCCTGCTGTCGAATACGAACGCGCTCACGGAGTTCCTGCCCGAGCCGTTGAGCAACTTCCTCGCCTCGCATCCTCACGTGAACATCGATCTCGAAGAGCGCCTGAGCGATGAGATCGTCGCCGCGATTGCCGACGGCAAAGCGGATATCGGCATCGTCGCGGGTACCGAAGATGTCAGCGGGCTCGAGGTGTTTCCATTCCGTGTCGACCGTTTCATCCTGGTCACGGCGGCCTCGCATCCTCTCGCCCAGTCGAGCTCGATCTCTTTCAGTGACGTCCTCGACTACGACTTCGTCGGTCTGGATCGCAGCAGCTCGCTGCAGCGCTTCCTTTCGGAGAAAGCCGATCGCATCGGCAAGCGCTTGAAGCTGCGCGTGCAGCTACGCAGCTTCGATGCCGTCTGTCGCCTGGTCGATTGCAACGTCGGCATCGGCGTCGTGCCCGAAACGACGGCCGAGCGCAATTCGCGCACCATGACCTTGCATCAGATCGCACTCACCGACGAATGGGCGCTGCGCAATCTGACGATTTGCGTGCGCAAGCTCACCGACCTGCCCCTGCACGCTCAGGAACTGGTGGCCGATCTCGTCGCCGGCGCGCCGGATGCCGCTTCGCGCACCGCCTCCGCGGCCATCTGACCTGATGCGGCCTGCGGCTGCGCGCTGACATACGGAAACTTGTGATCCAAAGGCACCGGTGCGCTGCGGCGTTTACGCCAGATCGTGTAAGCAGCCAGCGCGCCCGTAAGCACGGCCATGCTGCCGTAATAGCCCCCCGGCCCAAATCCCTCAATGGCAAGTGAAAACACCATAGGCCCTGCGACCGAACCGATGCCGTTCACGAGGATGACCGAGGCGCTCGCGGCCACCATCTGAGATGGCTCGAGGTGATCGTTGATGTGCGATAGCGATAACGAATAAAGCGTCAATACCAAGCCGCCATGACAGGCGGCGAGCGCGAACAAGGCGATGCGCGGCGAAGACCCGACCCATACGGCCACAACGGCGAACGCGGCTGCCAATCCACATACAGCGATGATCACCGTGCGGCGCTCCATTCGGTC
>CAZIXV010000516.1:0-1586 GCA_964543105.1 uncultured Steroidobacteraceae bacterium | reverse complement strand
TTCCCATGGCGAGAGGAACTGGCCCTTCTTGATGTTCACCGGCCGGTTCGGCGAACACACGTTGACGATGAAATTGGTTTGGCGGCATAGAAAAGCGGGCGTCTGCAATACATCGACGACGGCAGCCACCTCATCGAGTGGCGTGTCTTCATGTACGTCAGTGATCACGGGCAATCCAAGCTGCCGCTTCACTTCGGAGAGAATCCGCAACCCCTCCTCAATGCCCGGCCCGCGAAAGCTCGAACGCGAGGAGCGATTTGCCTTATCGAAGGACGCTTTGAAAATGAACGACACGCCCAGACGAGCAGTGAGCTCTTTGAGCGCGCCTGCGGTATCCAAAATGAGTCCTTCACTCTCGACCACGCACGGGCCGGCGATGAGGAACAGCGGCTGGTCGTTGCCGACAGTGAAATTAACGAGGTTCATAGGATTTACGGATCAAAGAGGACAGGCCACGGGCTACAGGCTACAGCCAGAGAAAGGCAACGGCATTCTGGCTGTAGCGCGTAGCCCGTAGCCCTCTCATGCAATCGCCTTCGTCGGTTCCTGCTGTTTCTGCCGGTACTCGCGCGCTGCTTTGACGAAGCCAGTGAATAGCGGATGGCCGTCGCGCGGCGTCGAGCGAAACTCGGGATGGAATTGGCTTGCAACGTAAAACGGATGATTGGGTAACTCGACCATTTCGACGAGGCCATCGCGAGAGAAGCCCGAGAAACGCATGCCGGCGTTCATCAGTTTCTGCAGATAGCGATTGTTGAACTCATACCGATGGCGGTGACGTTCCATGATCGCATCCGCGTCATACACCTGGTGTGCGCGCGAACCGTGCGATAAGCGAATCTCCTGCGCGCCGAGGCGCATCGTGCCGCCCAGATCCGAGGAGTCGGTGCGCTGCTCCACCGTCCCTTTCTGATCCTGCCATTCGCTGATCAATGCGACGATCGGATGCGGTGCTGCGCGGTCGAATTCCGTGGAGTTCGCGCCTTCGAGCTCCGCGACATTGCGCGCGTATTCGACGATCGCAAGCTGCATGCCCAAGCAAATGCCGAGGTATGGGATGCGTTGCTCGCGCGCGTATCTGATTGCTTCGATCTTGCCGTCGACGCCGCGTTCGCCGAAGCCGCCCGGCACGAGGATCGCATCGACGCCTTCGAGCATCGAGGTGCCGTGCTTTTCGACTTCAGTGGCCTCGACGAGCTTTACGGTGACGCGCGTGCGAGTGCGCAAGCCGCCGTGCATGAGCGCTTCGTTCAGCGACAGATACGAATCTTTCAGATTCACGTACTTGCCGACCATCGCAATCGTGACGTTAGTGTCCGGATTGGCTTTTGCGTCGACGACCTGCTTCCACTCGCTCAAATCGGCCGGCGGCACATTCAAGCGCAGTTTGTCGACGACAATCTCGTCGAGCTTTTGCTGATGCAGCAGGAGCGGAATCTTGTAGATGTCGTCTGCGTCGATGGCGGAGATGACGGCGCGCTCCTCGACGTTCGTGAACAACGCGATCTTGCGGCGCTCGGCGTCCGGAATCGGATCTTGCGCGCGACATACCAGGATGTCGGGCTGGATGCCGATCGAACGCAGCT
>CAZIXV010000515.1:0-1593 GCA_964543105.1 uncultured Steroidobacteraceae bacterium | reverse complement strand
CGACATCAAGGATTGTTCTCAAACCTTCGCCAGGAAGTCGCGAATGCGCGCTTGATCTCGACGATCGGCGCCGAGCGTCTGCAGAAGCTGCACAACTTCCAGGGCGGCGATTCGCAGCTCACCGCCGCGCCCGGTCTGGACCTCGGCGCCATCCCTGAAGACGTCCTGGAGCTCTATACCGCGTTTCGCGACCCGTTGAAGTTCACACCCGAGCAGATTGCGCCGGCGCATCGCAACGACGACACAACGGTCGAACAGATCTCGAAGTCGCACGAGGAATACACGATCGAACCGTTGCGCGATCTGGGCAGCAACAACTGGGTCGTACACGGCCGGCGCACGCACAGCCGCTATCCGCTCTTGGCGAACGATCCGCATCGTGCCTTGAGTGCGCCGTCGTTGCGCTACTGGGTGCATCTCGTCGCGCCGGGCTGGAATGTCATCGGCGCGGGTGAACCGGCGCTGCCCGGCGTGTCGATCGGCCACAACGAGTACGGCGCGTGGGGTCTCACGATCTTCGGCGCCGATATGGAAGATCTGTATGTGTACGAAACGCATCCCGACGATCCCGATGCCTATCGTTATCGCGGACGATGGGAGCGAATGCGCATCGAGCACGACACGATCGAAGTGAAGGATGCGCCTGCGGCCTCCGTCATTTACAAGTACACGCGGCACGGTCCGGTGTTGTTCGAGGATGTCGAGAACCGCAAGGCATATGCGTTGCGCGCGGCGTGGATGGAGCGCGGCGGTGCGCCGTACCTCGCCAGCCTGCGCATGAATCAGGCGCGTAGCTGGGAGGAATTCCAGCGAGCCTGCACGTTCAACCATGCGCCCGCCGAGAACATGGTGTGGGCAGATCGCAAGGGCAACATCGGTTGGCAGGCGACGGGCATTCGTCCGCTGCGACCGAATTGGAGCGGACTGTTGCCGGTGCCGGGCGACGGTCGCTTCGAATGGCGCAGTTTTCTACCCATGCGCGCGCTTCCCAATGCCGTGAATCCGGTGTCGGGCTACCTCGCCACGGCCAACAACTTTCTCATGCCGATCGATTTCGCCTGGCCGCAGGCCATGTCCTATGAGTGGACCGATTCCTACCGCGCGGCGCGGATCGAAGAACTGCTCGCGACCGGCCGCACCATCGATGTGAGCGAAACCATCGGCGCACAGAACGATGAGCTCTCGATTCCTGCGCGAGCGCTCGTTGCACTGCTTCGTGGGTTGTCGCTCGAAGGGCCAGCTGCGCAAGCGCGCGATGCGCTGCTCGATTGGGACTTCGTCATGCACAAGGACTCTGTTGCAGCCGGCGTGTACGCGGAATGGCGCACGAAGCTGCTGGAGAATTATCGCGAGCTGATCCTGGACGGTCGCTCGCCGGGCGCGCCGGTGACCGTATCGATGCGACGCATGATCGATCAGTTGTATGCGCCCGGCGGCGACTTTGGCGGCGATCCGCTCGAGGGTCGGGATGAATTGTTGGTGCGCAGCCTGCAGCAGGCTGTCGAGTCGCTGACCGAGCGCCTGGGTGCGCCGATGACGCAATGGCGCTACGGTCAGCTCGAACATCGTCATGTGCTGATCACGCATCCGTTG
>CAZIXV010000514.1:0-1643 GCA_964543105.1 uncultured Steroidobacteraceae bacterium | reverse complement strand
CGCGCGCGCGGCCTCACGCCGCGCCGTATCCCATCACTGCCTTCGTCTCCAAAAACTCCTTCAAGCCTTCGCGGCCCCATTCGCGACCGTTGCCTGATTGTTTGTAGCCGCCGAATGGTGCGTTCGGGTCGGTCGGCGCGCCATTCAAATGAACCATGCCCGTACGCAACTGCGAGGCGACGCGACGTGCGTTTTCGATGTTGCCCGAGTACACGTAGCCGGAGAGGCCGTAGATCGTGTCGTTGGCGATGCGGATCGCTTCTTCTTCATCCTTGTACGGAATCATGACGAGCACGGGTCCGAAGATCTCTTCGCGGGCGATCGTCATGTCGTTGTTCACATTCGCGAACACCGTGGGCTTGACGAAGTAACCCTTGTCGATGCCTTCGGGTTTGCCGAGACCACCGACGACGACGGTCGCGCCTTCATCGATGCCTTGCTTGATGAGCGCCTGGATTTTCTCAAACTGGTTCTTGTTCGACACCGGACCCATCGTCGTGCCTTCAGCCTTCGGATCGCCGACGACCGGGCGTTGCGCCACGGTTTGCGCGATCTTCACGGCCTCGTCGTACAACTTCTGCGGGACGAGCATGCGCGAAGGCGCGTTACACGACTGGCCGGTATTCGACATCATCGACAACACGCCGGATTTGATCGCCGCGTTGAGATCTGCGTCCTCGAGAATGATGTTCGCGGACTTGCCGCCCAGTTCCTGCGAAACGCGCTTGACCGTATCGGCGGCTGCCTTTGCCACCTGCACGCCCGCGCGGGTCGAGCCGGTGAACGACACCATATCGACTTCCGGATGGCGTGAGATCGCCTCACCGACGGTGGGGCCGTCGCCGTCGACGAGATTGAACACGCCTTTCGGCACGCCGGCTTCGGCGAGAATCTCTGCGAAGATGTGCGCGCTGAGCGGCGCAACCTCACTGGGCTTCAGGACGATCGTGCAACCCGTCGCCAGCGCTGGCGCGACCTTGCAAGTGATCTGATTGATGGGCCAGTTCCAGGGCGTGATCATGCCGCACACGCCGATCGGTTCGCGGCGAATCTGCGTCGTCCCGACCATTTCTTCGAATTCGAAATCCATAAGTGAGTTGAGCGTGGCGTTGAAATGGCCAAGCCCGCTGCCGGCTTGTGCTTGCAGCGCAAGCTTCATCGGTGCGCCCATTTCATCCGAGATCGCTTGCGCCAGGCGCGGCATCTGTTCCTTGAGCACTTTCATGATTTTCTGCAGCAGCTCGATGCGCTCTTCGCGCGTGGTCTGCGAAAACGTAGCGAACGCCGTGCGCGCCGCTTTCACGGCTGCATCCACGTCGTCGGCGGTGCCGAGAAGGATCTTGCCGACAACTTCTTCTGTCGCAGGATTGATGACGTCGTGCTCGCGTCGGCCCGTGGGCGTCACCCAAGCACCATCGATGAAGAATTTGCGGAAGTCGTACATAGAAGTCTCCGAGCGAAACAACAGCGGCTGGTGTGCCGCGGCTGGTGAAAAGCGGGCCGGCAATGATACTCGACGCCAGTGAAGGAGGGGCCCGGGGCTCGGGACGCGGGGCTCGGGTAAGACGAAGAATTGGAGCGCACCGCGCTGCAATTCGCGCTGAAGCATTGTTGAAATCGTTGCGACCAGGTTCGAACTAGCA
>CAZIXV010000513.1:0-1644 GCA_964543105.1 uncultured Steroidobacteraceae bacterium | reverse complement strand
GACTGGAACATCATGTTCACCGGCCGATCGTAGGGCGGCACGCCCGACATATCTGCGCCGTCGATGAAGATGCGTCCTTCAGTCGGCGTCTCGAACCCAGCCAACATGCGCAGCAGCGTGGTTTTGCCGCAGCCCGACCCGCCGAGGAGACAGAAAATCTCCCCTTTGAAGATATTCAGGGAAACGGCGTCGACGGCGACGAAATCGCCGAACTTCTTCGACACCTTATCGATGCGGATGTAGGGCGCCGCGGCTTGATCAAGCCACGGCGCCTCACGCAGTTCGCGATCGGCCATGAGGCGCGCGTTAGCGTCCCGTCATGAAGCGCTGCCACATGCGAGTCATGAGGCGCGTCGTTTCTTCGGAGTCGGTCAGATCGGGCGCGAGCTTCGCGCGCACTTCTGCAGGCGGATACACACCTGGATCGTTACGCACGCCTTCATCGACCAGCTCGGTTGCCTTCGCATTGCCGTTCGCATAGTTCGTGTAATTGCTGACCTGCGCGATCACATCCGGGCGCAGCATGTAGTTGATGAACGTATGCGCGTTGTTCGGATGCGGCGCATCTGCCGGAATCAGGTAGCTGTCGAACCAGATGATGGAGCCTTCCTTAGGAATCACGTATTCCACGACCTGACCGGTGTTGTTTTCCGTGGCACGGTCGCGTGCCTGCAGAATGTCGCCGTTGTAGCCGACAGCGACACAGATATCGCCATTCGCCAGGTCCGTGATCATCCGCTGCGTATCGATGTACCGCAGGTATGGACGGAACTTCATCATCACGTCGCTGGCGGCGTTCAGGTCTTCGGGGTTCTGGCTGTTCGGATCCTTACCTAGATAGGCGAGCACCATGCTGAACATTTCAGTCGCGGAATCGAGCACGGCGACGCCGCACTTTTCGAAGTTCTTCACGACTTCCGGATCGAACACCAAACGCCAGCTGTCGAGCGGCGCATTGGGATTTGCCGCCTTCACCTTCTCTGCGTTGTAACCAATACCGGTCGTGCCCCACATGTGCAGCACGGCGTAGTCGTTGTTCGGATCTTGCAGGGCGAGGCGCTCCTGAATTTCCGGATCCATGTTTTCGAGGTTCGGGAGCTTGGATTTATCGAGCTTCTGGTAATAGCCCGAGGTGATCTGACGTTCGTAGAACGAAGCAGACGGCACGACGATGTCATAACCGGTGCTGCCGGCAGCGAGCTTCGCATCCAGCTCTTCGTTGCTGCCGTAGTTGCTGACCCGGACGGTAATACCCGTTTCCTTCTCGAACCCCGGAATCGTCTCGTCAGCCAGATAGTCGTTCCAGATATAAAGATTGAGGACCTTCTCCTCGGCGCCAGGCTGGCCCGCCTGAGTCGCATCTTCTTTACCGCCGCACGCGCTCAAACCCAACACGATCGCGAAGCCGCCAACAACGCCGCGCAATTTTGAGTTCATGGTTCGCCAAACTCCGCAATGGTGATGATGTGCTTGCACGAGATTGCCGTTTGCAAGCGGCCCGCAGCGTAACGCACGGCAGAGGGCTTTGGGTAGGTGGGGACAAGACTAGGTGATCGGGTGATCGGGTGATCCGGTGATCACGGCCAGAAGGATCGGCCTGCCACTGCCCATTTCGAGTAATGGCTGCTACGCGCTGGGCTGCTG
>CAZIXV010000512.1:0-1679 GCA_964543105.1 uncultured Steroidobacteraceae bacterium | reverse complement strand
CATCGCGGCTGAATAGCGATAACTCCATACCGGGCTGTCCTTGCGTCACGCCATCGCACATGGCCGGCACGCCGCCGGCGACCTGCGCGACCGCGCCGGCTTCGCGCGCCGCAAGCTTGATGAGCTCGGGGAAATGTTCGAGCGGTTGATGCGCAGACAACATGTCGTTGTATGCCGAGACGATCGCGATGTTCGGCCAGCGTAGCGCCTTGAGTTTTTCCTTGTCCGACGCTTCGGTTGCCGCAAAGGCATGCGCGAGATTCGTGCACGAGAGTCCCGTGCGGGTTGCGCCATTACTGAATTGTTCTTCGATGCTCGCGAGGTAGGCTGCGCGCGAGTGGCGGCTGCGTTCGCGGATACGCTCGGTGACTTCGCGAACGCGGGCGTGCAAGGGTGCAGCGGCGGCGGTGTTCACGTCGGATCCTTCATGCGGAGCGGGGCGAAGGATTGTAGCCGCGCGCGTGCGCGCACGCAGTCGTCATGCGCTTGAAGAAAATGGAATCTGGATCTGCGCACTAGAACTTGTACGGCTTGATGCGCGTCAGTGATCCAGTACAAGCGTTTGCGGGCTCGTGCTCGCGCGCGTTAACGTTGCTGACGAATTTTTTGCTACGGACCGCTCATGCAATCGCTTCCCGATTTCGATCTCATCTTGTTCGGTGGCACCGGCGATCTTGCGATGCGCAAACTGTTGCCGGCGCTATATCGTCGTGCCGCGGCCAAACAAGTGTCTGCAAACTCGCGCATCATCGGCGCTGCACGCAGCGATTTGAGCCGGGATGAGTATTTGTCGCAGGTCGAAGAAACCTGCCGCAAACACGTCGGCGATGACTTCGATACGCAACATTGGGAGCGCTTCTCGCAACTGCTCGAGTACGTCAAGATCGACGTACAAAACGAGCGCGATTACGCCGCTTTGAAAGACTTGCTCGATGGGCGTGCGGAGCTGATCCGCGTTTTCTTCTTATCCACGGCGCCCAATCTGTTTGCCGGCATCTGCGAAGGGTTAGCTAAGGTTGACGTCGTCACGCCTGCCTCGCGAGTCGTGCTCGAAAAGCCGCTGGGTCACGATCTGGAAAGCTCGGCACGCATCAACGAACGCGTCGGCGCGATGTTCAGCGAGCCGCAGATCTTTCGCATCGATCACTATCTGGGCAAGGAGGCCGTGCAGAACCTGCTGGCGTTGCGCTTCGGGAATATGTTGTTCGAGCCGTTGTGGCGACGCGGACGAGTGCAACATGTGCAAATCACCGTAGGCGAAGACATCGGCGTCGAGCGTCGTGCGCAGTTCTACGATCAAACCGGCGCGCTGCGCGATATGGTGCAGAACCACTTGTTGCAGCTGCTATGCATCATTGCGATGGAACCGCCAGCGACCGGCGATCCCGATGCGATGCGCGATGAGAAATTGAAAGTGTTGCGCGCCTTGCGGCCACTGCGCGGCCGCGATGTGCTGACGAAAACCGTGCGCGGTCAATACAAGGCTGGCGCGGCAAACGGCGCACCTGTCGTCGGCTATCTCGACGAAAAGGATGTGCCCGAAGACAGCACGACCGAGACCTTCGTCGCGCTCAAGGTAGAGATCGACTCATGGCGCTGGGCCGGCGTACCGTTTTATTTGCGAACCGGTAAGCGGCTGCAGGAAAAACATACCGAAATCGTCATCACGTTCGAGGACA
>CAZIXV010000511.1:0-1681 GCA_964543105.1 uncultured Steroidobacteraceae bacterium | reverse complement strand
ATCCCCGCCACCTCGTAGCCGCGTTTGAAATCGCGGACGTGTTTCGCCATCCATTTGCGGGCTTCGTCTGCATCCTTGTTGCGCAGCGCCGCGATGATGTTGCGTTGTGCATCGGCGATGCGGGTGCGGGCTTGCGGGACGCGGTCGATCATCTGCGCGAGCGATGGAGCCAATACTTGCGCCAATGAATGCTTCGCCAGTACAAGCACTTGATTGCGCGCGCACTGACCGAGCAGTTCAAAAAACTCAGCGACGCATTCCACGGCTTTGGGATCGCTAGAGGGTGAACTCATGAATCGCTCGCGCGCACGCGTGAGCGCGTCAAGATCGGCCTGCGTGCGCCGTTGCGCGGCCAACGCGGCCACTTCGGGTTCGATCACCATCATCGCTTCCCACACATCCACGAACGCCACGTCGTGCATCACCAACGCCTGACGCATCCCCGAGGCAACTTTGTTGACGTGCGGACGGCTGACCTGCATGCGCTTGGCGCCCGGCGGACGTGTAATGAGTCCAGCGCTTTCCAGATGCCGCAGCGCTTCACGCACGGTGGAGCGATGCACACGGAACTGCTGTGCAAGGTCGACTTCCGGAGGCAGCACATCGCCGTCGCGCAGCGCGCGCGACAGAATTTTCGCCTCGATTGCAGCAGAGACGCGCGTGTAGGCGGGCTCGCGCTCGACCGGTTCGAACATGGCCGCCGAACTTTCGACGGCGCTCACTTTGGCGCTGGTTTTGGCTGCCGCGCCGCGCAGCGGTTTTTTACCGGACATGGCATTTTGTTCGGATTGACATCGAGTCGGATTGTCCGACAATGCGACTCGTTTGTGTAGCTGCTCCCGCAGCTCACGCGATCGCCACACTAGATGCCAAGCAACCGCCAGACGACTGGGGGTCAGATGTTGGATTTCGATTTCGGCCTCGGCGAAGACATCGACGCGCTGCGCGCCAGCATTGCACAGTTTGCGCAGGATCGGATTGCACCGCTTGCCACAGATATCGATCGCGACAACCGCTTTCCGCGCGAACTTTGGCCTGAACTGGGCGAGCTCGGCCTGTTGGGCATCACGGTCGAAGAGCGCTACGGCGGTAGCGCACTTGGGTATCTCGCGCACGTCGTCGCGATGGAAGAAATCAGCCGCGCCTCCGCTTCCGTCGGACTCTCCTATGGCGCCCATTCGAACTTGTGCGTCAATCAACTGCGCCGCTGGGGCACCGAAGCACAAAAAGAAAAATACCTACCCCGCCTCATTTCGGGTGAGCACGTGGGCGCACTCGCCATGAGCGAACCCGGTGCCGGCTCTGACGTCATCGGCATGCGCACTCGCGCGGATAAGCGCGACGACGGTTACGTTCTCAACGGCTCGAAGATGTGGATCACGAATGGTCCGGTGGCCGATGTGCTGATCGTTTATGCGACCTTGGATCCCGAAATGAACTCGCGCGGCATCACCGCCTTCATCATCGAACGCGGCATGCCCGGCTTCAGCACCGCGCAAAAACTCGACAAGCTGGGGATGCGCGGCTCGGATACGTGCGAACTCGTGTTCGAGGATTGCCACGTCCCGCCTGAAAACGTGCTGCACCGCGAAGGGTTCGGAGCGCACGTCTTGATGAGCGGGCTCGACTACGAACGCGTCGTACTCGCGGGCGGACCTCTTGGCATCATGCGCGCGTGTCT
>CAZIXV010000510.1:0-1684 GCA_964543105.1 uncultured Steroidobacteraceae bacterium | reverse complement strand
GAATGCCGATCAAAGAGCTGCTGACGCAGCTCGATCCCGATACGTTTTGGCAGATTCATCGCAGCACAATCGTTCGCGTCGGTGCGGTCCGCACGGTCAAGCGTGATGAAGACGGCAAGCTCCACGTGACGCTCGGCGGCAGAGCGGAAACGCTGGCGGTCTCGCCCTCTTTTACCGCGCGGTTTCGCGGCCTCTAGCGGAACACTCGCCGTCCCATCCCTGCAGCGAGCGATTTCATTCCGCGGTTTCGGCCCTTCGTCGCACGACTCTCAGCGGCAAATCGGCGTGCCTACACTGATCCGAGAATCAGCCCCAGGAGAGGCACGTGCGCAAACAAGTCCAGCGTCTAGCATTGATGAGAACGATCGCCGTCAGCGCGATCATGGCCTTCTGTGTTGCGTCGACAGCGAATGCGCAGAGCCCATCTGTCAGCAATGATCTGGTCGTGACGGTCGAGTGGTTGAAACGGCATATCGGCGAGAAGGATCTCGTCCTCCTTCACGCCGGCGAGCAAGGCGATTACGACAAAGGTCATATCGCAGGTGCGCGGTTCGTCGGGTGGGAGACGCTGGCGACGCCCTATGACCCGAAGGCGCTGATCCTCGAGCTTCCAGAGCCCGCCCAGTTGCATCAGCAACTCGAAGCGCTGGGGATCTCGGACACATCACGCATCGTCGTCTATCACGGCTCGAACGATGTATCCGCCGCGACCCGCGTCATGTTGACGCTGGATGCTGCCGGGCTCGGCAAACGCTCGGCACTGCTCGATGGCGGGTTGGCCGCTTGGCAGCGCGCGGGCAACGCAACGACGTCCGACGTGCCGCAGGTCGTGAAAGGCAAGTTGGCGCCCTTGCATATGCAGCCACGAGTCGTCGACGGCGATTTCGTGCAGTCGCATCGACAGAAAGCGGGTTACAAAGTCATCGACGCGCGGGCTCCGGTCTACTACGACGGCATTCAGGCTGGCATGGGACAAGGAACGGCAAATCTCAAAGGGCATCTGCCGGGCGCAAAGAACCTGCCGTTCTCGGCAGTGACAACGACCGAGCTGCAGCTCAAATCGACTGAAGAGCTTGCAGAACTCTTCAAGGCCGCCGGCGTCGAGACAGGCGATCGCGTCATCGCCTATTGCCATATCGGGGCGCAAGCCACCGTGGTCGTGTTCGCTGCTCGAATGCTCGGCATCGATGCGGTGCTGTACGACGGATCGTTTCAGGACTGGGCGCGACGAGGATTGCCGGTCGAAGCGGCGGCTCGCTAGGAGCGCGACATGAAGCGCCCCTACGCAGACCCGTATGTCGCAGGATGCGCACTTGGCATCGTGTTGCTCGGTGCGTTCGTGCTGACAGGCCAAGGCCTCGGTGCGTCCGGAGCGTTCGCGAATGTCGCGACCGGTTTGGTCGAGGCGGTCGCTCCGACAGCACTCGCAGGCAACACCTACCTTACGAGTTACGCGGCGGCGGGTGCGCCGTGGACAGCGTGGATGGTCATCGAAGTCATTGGCATCGTCATCGGCGCGGGACTTTCAGCCGCGCTATTCGGGCGCTGGCGCATCGGAGTGAATGGCGGCGCGCACACCGGCCGAAAGACTCGACTGGCCACCGCAATCATCGGCGGTGTGTTGATGGGCGTCGGTGCCGTGTTGGCGCGCGGCTGCACGAGTGGCCAGGCGCTCTCGGGCGGT
>CAZIXV010000509.1:0-1685 GCA_964543105.1 uncultured Steroidobacteraceae bacterium | reverse complement strand
GCCGCGTTCGCTCAAGTTGCGGTTCCTGAGTTGCGCGCGCCCGTTACGGATCTGACGGCGACGCTTTCGCCGCAACAAGTGCAGGCGCTCGATCAGAAGTTGCGTGCTTTCGAACAAGAGAAGGGCAGTCAGATTGCGGTGTTGCTCGTGCCGACGACGCAGCCCGAAGCCATCGAGCAATACTCGATTCGCGTCGTGGAGGCGTGGAAGCTCGGGCGGCAGAGTGTCGATGATGGCGTCTTGTTGATCGTCGCGAAGGACGATCGCACCGTGCGTATCGAAGTGGCTTACGGACTCGAAGGTGCGCTGCCGGACGTCATCGCCAATCGCATCATCGAGCAAGTCATCGTGCCGCGTTTTCGGCAAGGCCAATTCTATGAAGGGATCGACGCGGCAGTCGATCGCATCATCGCCGTGATTCAAGGTGAACCGTTGCCGGAGGCGGAGCGGCGTGCACCTGCGCCGAGCAATGAAGGGCTCGGCGGTGTGCTGCCGCTGCTATTGATGGTGGTGTTCGTCGGCAGCGGCATCTTGCGGCGCATGCTCGGCGGCGTCGGCGGCGCCGCAGCGACCAGCGGGATTGCCGGCTTGCTCGTGTGGTTGCTCACGGGCATCACGGTGTTTGCCGCAGGTGCGGCGCTCATCGCGTTCTTATTTACGCTACTCGGTGGTGGTGGCGGGCCGCGCGGGGGCATGACTCATCGGCGCCGCGGTGGCTGGGGCGGTTACGGGGGAGGCTTTGGTGGCGGTTTCGGCGGTGGCTTCGGCGGCGGAGGTGGCTGGAGCGGCGGCGGCGGAAGTTTCGGCGGCGGCGGTGCGTCCGGCCGCTGGTAGGAAGGTGTCATGAGTGTATCGCGCGCCTTTCGGCATCTCGCCACCCCCGCTTGGGTGGTTTCGCGTGCCTTTCCGCAAGAGGCGCTGGTTCAGATCGAGCAAGCGATCGGCGCAACCGAGCGCACGCACGGCGGCGAAATCCGCTTCGCGGTTGAAGGCAATCTCGGTGCGCGTGAATTGTGGCAAGGGGAGACCGCGCGCGAGCGTGCGCTCGAAGTATTCGCGCAGCTCGGTGTCTGGGACACCGAAGCCAACAACGGCGTGCTCATCTACGTGTTATGGGCCGATCACGATGTGGAGATCGTCGCGGACCGCGGCTTCAATGGGAAAGTCAGCCACGAAGAATGGGCCGCGGTATGCACGCACATGGAGCAACGCTTCAAAGCGAACGACGCCGTCGGCGCGATTTTGCAAGGCGTGCGCGAAGTCGGTGAGCTGATCGCGCGGCATTTTCCGCAGGTCGATCGGAACGAGTTGGCGGATAAACCCGTTGTGCTGTAAGCAAATTGCGCATGAGTTCGGCGCTAAGCGTCGCTCAACGGCTACAACGAACGCTCGTTTCGGACCTTTGGGTATCTCTATCTGTCGCTTCAGTTAATAATCCGCCGCATGAAGACTCTAGCTTGTCGCGCTACCGTTTTTGGTTTTGCTTTCATCCTGGCGGGCTGCCAGTTCGCTCTCAAACCTGAGCCCGTAGAAGAGCTGCCGCCACCGCCGCCCGAAATTCTCGAGCCGCGCACCATGCCGAATCCCCAATGCTGGAGAATGCGTGCGATGTATTCCCCGTCCGCAGAGCGACTCGCCAGCGCGACGACCCCGTGGTTGCGATGCACGAAGCCGAGCGGCAGCAG
>CAZIXV010000508.1:0-1705 GCA_964543105.1 uncultured Steroidobacteraceae bacterium | reverse complement strand
TCCCAACCGCGCAGCGCCGCTTGCTGCACGGCGTCCGCCGCATCGCTGCGATTGCGCAACAGCGAGCGCGCATACGCGCCCGCTTGCGCAAGCAGCGGCGTCAAGCGATGCGAATAAGTGGCCGCGTCCACGTCAGCCAAGTTCGCTCAAGAGCCGGATCAACTCACCGAACTTGTCGCGCAACAGCACGACCGAAACGATGAAGGTCACGAGATAGACACTGGCGATCGCGAGCGCGATCCTGCCGCGCTGGCGCGCGACGCCCGCCCCACCGCGGATCGCCGCAATGGCCAGCACGATGGCCAGCAACGCTTTTTCGGCGCCAAGCAGATGCACGAAAGACACCAGACTCAACGCAAAGGCGGCGATAGCGAAGCCTTCCCGCCTACCCTGCTGCAATAGATCGTGATCGTGTCGCGTCGACTCGCTGCTCATCGTTCCGCCTCCTGGTGTTCGTTAAGGCATATACGTGGCAGCGGCGGGAAATATTCACTCGATAAACAAAGCGATGAAACTTACGAAAAGCAGTTCAGAGCTCGTCATCGCCCTTCAAGTCTTTGACCAAAGCTTCGAATGACATCAGTGGATCGGTCATGCGCTCATCGAACGCAGCTAAGTCCTCATAGTCTTCGCTAAGCGCAGCCCGTACTGCGTCGTTCACGATGTCCGCTATCGATTGGTTCGTCTGCGCCGCCTTAAGTCGAAGCGATGCATGTATCGCCGTTTCAAAGTAGATCGTGGCGCGTTTCGATGTGCTCTTGCTCATGAGGGGATCTCCGACACGCAACATAACGCCTTTAACGTCAAACGCTAACTGCGATCAATCTCCGCGAACGTCTTGCCGCGAGTCTCGCGCGCGAACAAGGCAGCCGTGAGCGTGATCGCGGCGGTGATTGCGACGTACCACGCCACGCCATTCGCAGAGCCCGTCTCGCGAAGAATCGCGATCGCGATGATCGGCGCGAGCGAGCCGGCGAAGATCGACGTCAATTGATACGCAAGCGAGACGCCCGAGTAGCGGATGCGCGTCGGAAACATCTCCGAGAGAAAGGCTGCCTGCGGCCCGTACATCGCACCGTGCAAGATCAACCCGACGACGATCGCGATGACCAATGGCGCCGTCGCACCGGTGTCGAGCAGACGAAAGAAAGCGAAGGCCCAGATGACGGTGCCGAGCGCGCCGAGCGCATACACGGGTTTGCGACCGATACGATCGGACAGCCGTGCGAACGCAGGGATACAAATGAAATGCGCGACCGAGCCTGCGATCAGTGCATTGAGCACCACTTGCCGACTGAGGCCCACGACCTCCGTGACATAGGTGATCGAAAACGCGGTGATGATGTAGTACGAGATGTTCTCGCCCAGGCGCAGACCCGCGCCGATCGCAAGCGCGCGCGGCCGCGTGCGTATCGCCTCCAATGCGGGCGCTTTTTGTATCGTCTGTGCCTTCTCGCGCAATTGCGCGAACGCCGGGCTCTCATCGACGGTCTGCCGCACCCACCAGCCGATGCCGATCAACACGGCTGAGGCGAGGAATGGAATCCGCCAACCCCACTCGAGAAAAGCTTCTTCGGTCTGTAAGGACGCCATCACTGCGAGCACACCGGCCGCGAGTAGATTGCCCGCAGCAACCCCGGCCTGCGGCCAACTCGACCAGAAGCCGCGACGTGCCGCATCGCCGTGTTCCGCGACGATCAGCACA
>CAZIXV010000507.1:0-1708 GCA_964543105.1 uncultured Steroidobacteraceae bacterium | reverse complement strand
GAAGACTTGTTTCGCACCGTGTCCGCAGACGGTCAGGAAATGACGCAGTCGCGGGCGTATCTCGGTGGACCGAAAGAATGTGTCGATATTCAGGTGTTTCGTCGAGTCTGATCGCGCGCGAGCGTTCGCGACGATCAAGCATTCTGTGACACACCTAGATGAGGAGTAAGTCGATGATCAAAGCCGCAATCATGATGGCTTCAGCCGTGCTCGCGTCGATGTTGTTCAACGCTGGCGCACGTGCGGACGACCAAGATGCCATCGAATACCGCCAGCGCGTGATGGAATCACTCAACGCGCAGGCCGCGATACTTGGCCAAATCGTCTCAGGCGCCGTCCCCGACGATAACGTGGAGAAACATCTCGACATTCTCGCGTTGCTGGCATCGACAGCACAAAAATCATTCGAACCGAAAGTCCAGGGGGGCAAGTCGAAGCCTGAGGTGTGGAGCAACTGGGCGGACTTTTCCAAGCGCATGGATGAGTTCGCAGTGAAGACTGCCGAAGCCGCAAAGATCGCTCACACGCAAGGTAGTCAGGCCGCTTTGTCGAACATGCTCGACGTGCTGAGCTGTAAGAGCTGCCACGACAAGTACCGCACAGAAAATTAGAACAGGGTGTTGACCAATGGAGGCCGTGGAACAAGCTCGTTATTACGAGGTGATGAAGCGCGTTACCAGCGCGCTCCAAGAGCTGTTGCGTCGAGGCAATTTCCAAGGCTTGAAGCTGGGAAAGAAGATGCGAGATGGGCGCATCACGCATCATGTGCACTGGCAGCATCAAAAGTCGTATCGCTTTGTCGTCGATATGGAGGCAAGTGCGATCGTGCTGCCAGCAATCCTGCCTGCATCGATGCGTCCGCAGCTGACACGCGACGTGCATTCGTTCTTGCGGAGCGAAGGTTGCCTGGACGCCGATCGCGGCGAGTTGCGGATGTTCGTGAAGCACGGTGCGCTCACGCTGTCGGTCACATTTCTCGACGCTCGCTATGAAGACTGTACCGACTACTTGGTGCTGATTGCGGATCGTGTGCTCGGAGAATTTTCCCCGCGCTCATCGTACGAGAGCTTTCGTGTTCCCGCTCTCGCCACCTCGTCTGCTGCCGTCGAGTTCACCTGAGCTTGCCGGCAGCATTCAACGTCCAAAGAGAGAGCGATGCTGCCATCCACACGCGGTCGGCGTGTTGCCCGACTGTGCATACGACTTGCGGTGCTGTCAGCACTGCATTATTCGGCGAGCGCCCAAGCGCAGCGCGCGACTGAAAACGCGATCGCTGAGGCGAGCGATGCTTTCGGCTTGACGGTCGGGCGCGAGGAAATCGGTCTTTACTCAGCGACCGTTGCGCGTGGCTTCAATCCATCGCTCGCCGGTAATTTGCGCATCGATGGTTTGTATTTCGATCAGATCAATCAAGCAAACCCTGGTTCACGTCTCACGCGCGGTTCGACCGTGCACGTGGGTATCAGCGCGCAAGGGTTCCCTTTCCCGGCGCCCACCGGGGTCGTCAACATGCATCTGCGATCGCCGGGTACTGAGCCGGCCGGCAGCTTACTCGTCGGCATAGCAAGCTTCGATCAAGCGTATGGTGAGTTCGATTTCCAAGCACCACTGATCGAAGACGTGCTTAGCATTGGCGGCGGTATTGGCTACTCACGCAACAGTGGCTATTCCATCTCTCAACACTCCGATTCGTGGACGGCGGCCGGCA
>CAZIXV010000506.1:0-1713 GCA_964543105.1 uncultured Steroidobacteraceae bacterium | reverse complement strand
AGCACGCTGCTGGGTTTGTTGTCGGGCGCGTTGGCGATGCAAAGCGGCGAAGTGACGATTGCCGGCGAACAACTTACAACTCGCTCACGCCGCATCAAACACATGAGCGCGGTCGTGCCGCAGGAATACGCCTTCTACGAAAGCTTGAGCGGCCGACAGAATCTCAATTACTTCGGTAAGGTGTTCGGACTCGATCGCGCGGCACTCGCGAAACGCCGCGAGCATGTCATTCAAGTCTGCCAACTCGAAACGCACATCGATCGTCCTGCAATTCAATACTCAGGCGGGCTGAAGCGCCGTTTGAATCTGGCGATCGGGCTGTTGAACGCACCGCAGATTCTCTATCTCGATGAACCGACGGTTGGAATCGATGCCGAATCGCGCCGCTTCATCATCGATGCCGTGCGTGCGCTCAGAGCCTCCGGAACGACGATCATCTACACCTCGCATTACATGGAAGAAGTCGAGGCGCTATGCGATTCGCTGGCTGTAATCGCAGACGGTCGGCTCGTCTTGCATGAGCGCATGGAGACGCTGCTGCGCCGAGAAGGCGGGCAGACACTGCAAGTGACGCTGCGCGCGCCAGATCCGAACGTCGCGGGCGTTCTGGCGGATTTCGCGGCGACGCACATCGACCACAAAGTGTGGATGCTGAACGTTGCTCGCGAGCGCTTGAGCGAGGTCATCAGCGCGCTCGAGCGGAGCGGCATCCAGTTCGATCGTCTGCAGTACGGCGTGAGTCGCCTCGAGAAAATTTATCTCGATCTATTGTTGCGCGGTCCCGAGCAAGTCGAGGGCGAGGCATGAAGCTGCGCGCCTGGACTGCCAATGTTCACAAGGAAATCTTGCTGCTGTTTCACGACTGGCATGCGTTGTTGCTGCTGTTCGCGATGCCGCTCGCATTTCTCGTCATCATGTCGCTGGCGATGCAGGATGAGTTCGCGCAACGAGCCGGACAGCAAATGACCGTGGCGGTGCTCGATCGTGATGCGAGCGATGCATCCAAAGCATTTGTCGACGCACTGGCCGACAGCGGCATGGTTACGGTGCGTGATGCGCAAGCCGACAAGGGCTTGACGGCGCAGATGCGCGAGGCGGGCGATGCCTTCGCAGTCGAGATCAAAGCTGGTTATGCGGACGCTTTGTCGCAGGCAGCGACGCCGTTAGCGCAGCACGTCGTGTTGTTCGTCGCCGCCGATACGACACGACAAACCGAGCTGATCTTTGCCGGGACCTTGCGCGAAATTCTCGCGCGCGAACGTTTGACCGCCATCCTCGGGCCGCTGGCCGTGCTATCGCGCGGCGGCGAGGCGGAGTTCGACGCCTCGAACACGCAACCTGCGATCGAATATGCGTACCGCGCCGCGGGCGGCGCGCAGGCACCGAGCGCCGTGCAACAAAACGTCCCCGCGTGGCTGGTGTTTGGCGCGTTCTTCGTAGTGATTCCGCTGTCGAATACGCTGATCCGAGAGCGGCAACAGGGCACGCTCAAGCGACTGCGCACCATGCCCATCGGGCAAGGCACCTTACTGCTGGGTAAGCTTGCGCCGTATTTCATCGTCAATGCGCTTCAAGTCATCCTGATGATGGCCGCTGGCGTGTGGCTGGTGCCGGCGCTCGGCGGAGAAGCGCTGCAATTGCATGGATCGAAATTTGCGCTGGCATTGGTGTGCGCTGCGGTTAGCATCGCCGCCCTCGGCTATGCGCTGCTGA
>CAZIXV010000505.1:0-1735 GCA_964543105.1 uncultured Steroidobacteraceae bacterium | reverse complement strand
GTTCACCGGCGGCGGCTGGGGGACGCGCGATGTGACGCAAGGTCCGGTGGAGCTGTTGCTGGCGGAAGGTCAGACAGCGCCCATTCGCGATCTATTGCTGCGCGTCATGCGTGCTCAGAACCAGGATGGCGATTGGCCCCAATGGTTCATGTTCTTCGAGCGTGATCACAGTGTGCGTGCCGGAGATTCACACGGCGATATCGTCTTCTGGCCGCTGCTGGCGCTCGCGCAATATCTGATCGCCAGTGGCGATGCGAGTGTGCTGGATGAGCGCGTGCCGTTTTTCGATGGAAGCGAGGCGAGCGTCTGGGATCACTTGCAACGAGCACTCGCGTTGATCGAGCGGCGGGTCATTGCCGGTACCGCGCTCGCGGCCTACGGTCATGGCGACTGGAACGATTCTCTGCAGCCGGTGGATCCTGCGATGCGCGAACGTATGTGCAGCGCGTGGACGGTGACCCTGCATCATCAAGTGCTGACGACACTTGCGAGCGCGTCGCGGTCGATCGGACGCGACGGCGAAGCTGCGCAGTTCGAGCATTCTGCGGCCGCGGTGCGGCGTGATTTTCAAGAACGATTGATCGTGGATGGCGTGCTCGCCGGCTACGTGTTGTTCGATGAAGATGCGACGCGCTATCTCCTGCATCCGCGCGATACGGCAAGCGACGTTCGATATAGCGCGCTCGCGATGATTCATGCACTGCTCGAGGGGCTGTTTACGCCAGCGCAGGCGCGGGCGCATCTGGAATTGATGAATGAGCATTTGCTCGGTCCAGACGGCATACGTCTCTTCGATCGGCCGCTGCCCTATCGCGGCGGTCCGCAGCGTTTCTTTCAGCGTGCCGAAAGCGCTGCGTTCTTTGGTCGCGAGATCGGCCTCATGTATATGCACGCGCATCTGCGTTATGCGCAGGCGCTCGCGTATGTCGGTGAAGCGGAGCGGTTTTTTACCGCGCTCTGCCAAGTGAATCCGATCGGCATCCGCCAGCTCGTACCGCAAGCGACACTGCGGCAGGCGAATTGTTATTACTCGAGTTCCGATGCCGCATTCGCGGATCGTTATCAGGCGAGCGAACAATACGCGCGCATCAAGCTCGGCACGATTGGACTTGCCGGCGGTTGGCGCGTGTATTCGAGCGGCGCCGGGATTGCAGTGAGCCTGATCGTGCGACGGCTGTTGGGTCTTGATCTCGAAGCACAGACGCTGCGTCTGGATCCGGTGATACCGCAGGCGTTGAATGGACTGCGCGTCAAACTCGAGCTGTTCACGCGGCCGGTTGAGATTGTGTATGAGGTGGGCGGCATGGGTTGTGGAGTGACTGCGGTGGAGATCAACGGCGCGAGCGTCGCGTTCGCGCGCGCGGAGAATCCGTATCGCGTGGGCGCGGCGCTGATCTCGCGCGCGGAGTTGGAGAGGCGCCTGCGGCGGGAGGGGAATGTGGTGCGGGTGAGGGTGGGGTGAGGTTACGGGCGACGGCGAACGGCGAACGGCAAACGGCCAACGGGCTACGGGCTACGGTAAGAAGTTGCTCGACTCTCCGCGCCGGCAACGGCAGCCGTCAACTGGAGAAGCCCCCTCTCTAACTCTCCCCCGCATGGCGGGGGAGAGGACCAAACTGCTAACTGCTAACCGCTGACCGCTAACCGCTAACCGCTGGCGCCACGCGCGGCGCGCGTCCGCGCTCAAGTCTTGAGTCGATATCCCGTCCGGAAGACCCAGGCGATGACGATGATG
>CAZIXV010000504.1:0-1750 GCA_964543105.1 uncultured Steroidobacteraceae bacterium | reverse complement strand
CGAGATCGCCGCGCGCGCGAACGACCGCGGATTGAAGCCGAGGTGACGATAGAAGTGCTGGTCTTCGTGCAGCAGCAGTGCCTCGATGAACTGCGGCGAGATCTCTTCCAAGGGCGTCCACAGCCGATACTGTTCATCGCGCGCCAGCGTCAATCGCAACAAACGCCCGTGACGATCGAAGACCGCAGTCGAGGAGTCGATCTGTGCGCGTAACGATTCACGCGGCCAGTAGCGCACGGCCGTCACGCTCGCAATGAGCGCGAGCATGACGAGTGTCACCACCGCCGCACGCTTCATCACGGACGCGTCACCTCGATCTTTCCGGCGCTCGACCGGCCGATCACGCTGCGGTCGTACATCGCCTCGCCGTATGCCGGCGGAATCGTGTACGTGCCGACGTTCGTCGCCTTGATCCGATACACGATCTCGGCGGTGTCGCGCGTTGCGTTCACATAGAAGACGACGCGGTCTTCGCGCATGTCGGCGTAGTTCAGCGAGGCGGTACTGCGGACGCACACCTGACACTGCCAACCCTGATAGGCGTTCGTGCGGCCGATGTCAGCGCCGTCTTCACTCGCCGAGAGGTATTCGTCTTCGATCGTCTGCTGCGGCACGACGAGTTCGAAACCGCCGGGCAGCAGATCCACCAGGGCGACGCTCGGAATGTACTCGTTCTTCAACCCGCGGAACTTCAAGCGCACATCAACCTGCTCGCCCATGGTGACTGAGCTGATCGGCTTGCTATTGGCATCGAGGTACTCACGCAAGACTTCGACACCTTGGCTGAGCGCCTGCGTGGGCGGACTCGTATCGAAGCCGGAAGACTCCACCATGTAGTACGCGTTCAAGCTGTTGCGGTTCGTGAAGCGCAGCGCGGTGGCCTGGTCGGAAAACGCCACCTCCGGTAACAAACCGTCCGGCAACGTCAATGCGCGCACCGTGCGATCGCGCAGCACCTCGGCAATGCCGAGATTGCCACTCGCGCCCGCCGTGGCGTCGGCATATGCATCGAGTGCGAGCAGCGTCGTGCCGGCGGACAGCGAGTGATACGCGCCATTCGTGACGCGTTCGGCGAGCGTCGTCAGCACCGTGTCCGGCACCGCACTCAAACGCGAGGAGAAGTGTTTTGCATTGATGAACAGCAACAGCGCATCACGCGTCATCGCGTCGTTATAGATTTCTTCCGTTGGATTGACGTCGAAGCGCAGCGCACGAATCAACGCGTCTGCTTCGCGTTCCTGACGCATCAATTGATAGGCGGCTGCCAGCCAGGCGGCCGCAAGGTCTTGCTCCCATTGCCCGCGGTAGCGCGCTTCGAGCCGCTCTCGCAGTGCGGTGACCTCAGCGCTCATGCGCTGGCCTTGGCGCGAGAGCAAGTAAATGGCGTAGGCGCTCTGCCGTTCTTCGGTAAGGTTGTTGCCGTCGCGGCGCGCAACGCGCAGCACGTGTTCGTTGCCGCTTGCGAGCAGATCGGCCGGTACGGCATGACCACGCTCGCGTGCTTCGAGCAAGACATGCTGCGTGTAGAGCGAAACGAACTCGGCCACGTCATTGCCGCCGGGCCACAGCTTGTACGCGCCGCGTCCGGTCTGACGGGAACGCAGCTCACTGATCAAGCCGTCGATGTCGGCGCCCGGCTGCGCGCGCACGTAACCGAATTCGGGCCGCGCGCCGAGCATGATCGCCGGCAGGGCCTGGCTCACGATCTGTTCGGTGCACGAATACGGATAGTTCGATAGATAGCTGACGA
>CAZIXV010000503.1:0-1765 GCA_964543105.1 uncultured Steroidobacteraceae bacterium | reverse complement strand
CTGCCGCTGAACCTGATCTTCTGGGTACTGGGCGTGATCTTCATTCCGGTGTTCTGGCCATTCTGAGTCGATGCGCTGACGCATCGACTCAGTGGTGAATCGACTCTCCGTCATCGACCGGCTTGCGTCAGCCTCGTCAACTCCTCAGACGACAGCTGCAGCGACGCCGCTTTCGCAAAGCTTTCCACTTGCGCAACGTTCGTCGCGCTCGCGATCGGCGCGGTCACGCCGTCTTGCGCAATCAGCCACGCCAGGGCGACCTCGGCTGGCTTGACCGACTGATTCGCGGCGACATCGTCGAGTACATCGAGCATGCGCAAGCCGCGCTCGTTCAGATACTTCTCCACCATGCCGGCGCGTTGCCGGCCATGTAGGTCGTCTTTGCTGCGGTACTTGCCGCTGAGGAAACCCGAGGCAAGGCTGAAGTAGGTGACGACGCCAAGATTCTTCTGAATGCATAGATCGCGCAGCGGCCCTTCGAACTGATCGCGATCGAGCAAGTTGTATTCGGGCTGCACGACTTGGTAAGCAGGCAGGCTTTCCTTGGCAGCCGTGTCGAGCGCGGCGGTGAGCTGCTCTGCGTCGTGATTCGACACACCAGCTGCTCGAATTTTCCCGGCCTTGAGTAGCTTGTCATACGCGCCGAGCGTCTCGGCATAGCCGACCGTGGGATCCGCGAAATGCGAAAAATAAACATCGATCGTTTCGATCTTCAATCGCCGCAACGAATCTTCGACTGCCTGCACGATCCACTTCTCGGATAGCCCTTTCTTGTCGGGCCCGCCCATATCGCCGCCCACCTTGGTGAATAGCTTCACCTTCGCGCGCATGCCCTTGCGCGCGGACAGCCATTTGCCAAGCACCGTTTCCGACTCTCCACCGGAATGTCCCTCCACCCAGGTGGAGTAACTATCCGCCGTGTCGATCGCATCGAATCCATGAGCGACGAAGGCATCGAGTACGCGAAAACTTTCCGCTTCATCCGCCGTCCATCCCAGCACATTGCCGCCAAAAACGATGGGCGCGATCTCAAGGCCCGTCGTTCCAAGTGCTCGTTTGTTCATGTGAGTGATCTCTATAAATGTGTGGCTCGAGATGAGAGCGTTGGTTCGCCTATCCGCCATCCGCTATCCGCTATCCGCTTCTTCTCTCATCACATATTCGTCTGCTCCGGCGGCACGCCCTCGGGCAGACGTGCCGCACATGTGGCGTCCTTGCGTAACTCCAGCGCTGCGTCGATGCCGTAACAAGTCATTGAAATCGATCCCATGGAATAGCCGCGCACTAGCGGTTCGGGTTTCGCATTCTCCGCAGCTGCTACACCTGCGATGTAGAGCAGAGGAACGAAGTGATCCGGCGTTGGCACCGCAAGTTCGTAGTCGGGATGCTCCGCGAGCCGTAACACATCCCCCGGCTCGCGCGCGAGCTGTTCGACAACGGCATCATCGAAGCGCTCGGCCCAGTCGAACGACAGGTTCGGTTGATTCCATTGCACGCGCTTCAAGTTGTGCACGACGTTGCCGCTGCCAACGATCATCACGCCGCGCTCTCTCAACGGCGCAAGCCGCGCGGCGAGATCGAGGTGATATTCGAGAGGCTGCAGCGCATTGATGGAGAGCTGCACGACAGGAATGTCCGCATCTGGATAAAGATGCGCGAGCACCGACCAGGTTCCGTGATCGAGACCCCATTGATCGCGGTCGAGCCCGACCCAGCGGGGTTTGACGACTTCGACGATTTCACGCGCGAGATCCGGGCTGCCGGG
>CAZIXV010000502.1:0-1803 GCA_964543105.1 uncultured Steroidobacteraceae bacterium | reverse complement strand
AGGCACGCGAGCGAATGTAAGGGCGTGGGCCGATAACCAGGCCATCTTGTGATCTCGTCCCACGCTGCCGCAAAGCCATGCGGCCGCAGCGGCGGCAGGTGCGCTGCCACCGAACGGCTCGCGCATACGTGATCGTTGTAGGTCAAGAGCGTGTAGCCCGCCGTTTGCTGCGTCTGCAGTCTCACATCGACACCTCATCGAGCGGCCAGATCGGCCGGTTGAGACGACGATAAGTTCGTTCGCGCACATTGTTTGCCGCAGTGCCAGGCGCTTCTGCGTAGAGAACGGTCGCGGCGATGGGCGCAAAGCGCGCGTAGAAGTGCTGATTCGATTTCACGACGAGAATCTTTCGCTCGCGCGGATCGATGCCAAGTTCGCTGAACACATCAGGACTCATCACCTGAGTGCGCCGCGACGCAAGCACGATATCGACGCCGCCAACCCTAATCGCTGCGGCCGGACCAAACCCGCTGTCTTTACGACCCGCGAACCCATATTGCAGCGGCGCCTCGTTCACGGCAGTCACCTGCGCTTCGACGTCGAGCGGATCGCCGGACATCCGCCCGACCTTACCACCGATGCGCAAAGGCAAACGCGCCCCGACGCCGGCGTCGCAACAGAACTGCACGGCAACTGGATCCCACAGCATCGCCACCGCTGCATTGCTGACGTTGCCTTCGATCAGCGCACGTAAGATGAACGTCGAGTCACCGGCTGCGCCCGCGCCTGGATTGTCGGCGCCGTCAGCGATAACAACCGGCCCGGGTTCTGAATGCGCCAGCGCGGCATCGATCGTTTCTTGAATCGGACGCGTGGGCGGCCCGCCGACTTCGCGCAGCGCGAAGAACTCTCGACCGAGCGCCAGCGCCGTGCGTTGCGCCAGCTCGTTATCGTTCTCTGTAATCACCAGTACGCCAGCGCCCGTGTGCGGCGAATCCGCCGATGTGAATCCATGCGTAAGACTTACGGCCAATACACCGTCCTTGCCTTCCATCGCTGCCGTGCGATCGACCAAATCCCGCATCGGTTGGCGTGTGGTGAAAAACAAATTGAGCATCGGCACGCGTTGGAACGCCATCACCGGACGCGAGCGGCCTTGCGCAGTCGCCTCCATGATCTCGAACAGCTGACATCCGACAGCCGCAAAATCGGTGTGCGGGTACTCCTTGCAGGCCATGATGACGGTGGCGTTATCCGTCATCTCCTGAGTGATATTGCAATGAAGATCGAGCTCAACGCCGATCGGTGTCTCCGGCCCCACGATTTCGCGCACGCGACGAATCACATCGCCTTCGCAGTCGTCATACCCTTCCGCCATCTGGGCGCCGTGCAAAAACAGTAATGCCATATCGACCGGCATCGCGGCACGCAAGTCATCGAGCAACTCCTCGCGCAACGCTTCGTAGTCGCGTCGACACGTCGGCGCGCTCGGTCCGGCAACGGTCGCCAACCCGGGTGCAATCGTGTGTCCACGCTCGAGCGCAAGCCGCGCCCATTCTCCATAAGCCGAACCGCTGACGCGCTCGATCCATTGCGCTGGGGGCGCAGAGCTGCCCGGGCGGAAGTACATCGATTTCTCGAAGCTCGCGCGATTCGTGGGAATGGGCGAAAAGCTGGACGCCTCGTGGGCCATCGCAGCAATGAACACTTTCATGGTTAAGCTCCTGAATGGATTGCTGCGAGGCGGGCATCGAACTCGGGCTCGAGCGGTTTCGCCCGCACGTCACGCTCGCCCGCTTCGGCGATGGCCTGCGCGGCGAGGACGCGGCCGAGCTCGAGGCCTTCGTGGCGCGCCGCATCGCC
>CAZIXV010000501.1:0-1810 GCA_964543105.1 uncultured Steroidobacteraceae bacterium | reverse complement strand
CACTTCGGCGAACTGACCGGAGCCGCCGGTCTGCTTCTTGTGGATGTATTTCTTGTCGATCGGCTTCGTGAACGCTTCACGGTAAGCCACCTGCGGCTGACCCATCACGCCTTCGACGTTGTATTCCGTGCGGATGCGATCGAGCGTCACTTCGAGGTGGAGCTCGCCCATGCCGCGCAGAATCGTCTGGCCGGTTTCGCGATCGGTTTCGAGATACAGCGACGGATCGGCGCGGACCATCTTGCCGAGTGCTGCACCGAACTTCTCTTGGTCGGCCTTGTTCTTCGACTTCACGGACACGCTGATGACGGGGTCCGGGAAGCGCATGCGCTCGAGCACGACCGGTGCAGCTGCATCACACAACGTGTCGCCGGTGTCGGTTTCCGCGAGCGAGACGAGCGCGATGATGTCACCGGCGCGTGCTTCTTCGATCGGGTTGGCTTGCTGCGCAAACATCTCGACCATGCGGCCGATCTTCTCGCGCTTGCCGCGCGTCGAGTTCATGACCGACATGCCCTTGGTCAATACGCCCGAATAGACCCGCACGAAGGTGAGTGCGCCGTAAGCGTCGTTGATTACTTTGAACGCCAATGCAGCGAACGGTTCTTCATCCGAGCAGATACGCTCGCCAGTCGGGTTGCCGTCGGCGTCGACGGTCTTGATTGCAGCGACGTCCGTCGGTGCGGGCAGATAATCGACGACGGCGTCGAGCACCTGCGTTGGACCCTTGTTCTTATACGAAGAACCGCACAGCACCGGATTGAACACGCCAGCGATCGTGCCCTTGCGCAAGCACTTACGCAGCAGGTCTGCCGAGGGAACGATGCCATCGTTCAAGTAGGCTTCCATTGCTTCATCGTCCTGTTCGAGGCAGGTGTCGACGAGTTCGGTGCGGTATTGCTCGATGCTTTCGAGAATCTTGCGATCGCTCGGCACCGTGATGCCGAGTTTGTCGGCGAGGTCAGGGGTGATGTCGTGCGCGACGGGCTTCGCGTCGCGATGGTCTTCTTCCCACACCAGGGCCTTCATCTCGACGAGGTCGACCATGCCCTTGAAGTTGTCTTCCGAGCCGATCGGCAGATGCACCGGCAACGGGCGTGCGCCGAGGCGCTTCTTGATCATGTCCACGCAGCGCAGGAAGTTCGCGCCGCTGCGATCCATCTTGTTCACATAGCAGATACGCGGGACGTGGTAGTTGTCCGCGAGGCGCCAGTTCGTTTCCGATTGCGGCTCCACGCCGGCGACGCCGTCGAACACGACGACCGCGCCGTCGAGCACGCGCAAGCTGCGATTCACTTCGATCGTGAAGTCGACGTGCCCGGGGGTGTCAATGACGTTGATCTTTTTCTTGCGCCAGAACGCTGTGACCGCGGCGGATTGAATGGTGATGCCGCGCTTCTGTTCTTGCTCCATGTAATCCGTCGTCGTCGAGGACTTTAGATCCTTCGTCTCATGGACGTCGATGATCGTGTGCTTGAGCCCCGTGTAATAGACGATGCGTTCGGTCGTGGTGGTCTTGCCGGCGTCGACATGGGCAATGATGCCGATGTTACGAATGTCGGACAGTGGGGTGGTGCGAGGCATAGCAAATTTCCATTACAAAACGAGGAGTTAGGATGAGTTGGTCCCAGGCAAGGGAGGCAGGCCTGCGAACGTGGGCGCGGATTCTACTGGAAACTTCAGGGTTTTCGGGTCGTTTGTTCGCGATTTTCGCGCTTCGCGACACGCCTGAAGGTGTATTGGCTCAGGGAGCGCCTGATGCAAGCGGCGCCGCAGTGGTCAATTCAGGGGAACAGCGTGGTTGGACTCC
>CAZIXV010000500.1:0-1839 GCA_964543105.1 uncultured Steroidobacteraceae bacterium | reverse complement strand
GGGTTTGCCCAATCGTGTGGCGCTCTCCGCGTTAGCGCAGGCGGCGCTCGATGAAGCCAAGCAACGCTCAACGCAGGTTGCATTGCTGGTGTTGAATGTCGACCGCTTGAAGCCGATCAACGATTCGCTCGGCCACCACATTGGCGATGAGTTACTGCTCGATCTTTCACGACGTCTGCGCCAGGTCCTGCGCCACGGTGACACGCTCGCGCGCCTCGCCGGCGATGAATTCACGGTGCTCGCCACCAACCTGCGCACTGCGCGTGACGCCGAGACGGTTGCGATCAAAATGCTCGAAGCCTTGCAGCAACCGTTTCAAGCGGGCTCGGTCAACGTGCATCCGTCGATCAGCATCGGCATCAGCATGTATCCGCTCGATGGCGATACCTTCGTCAAGCTGCTGAGCCGCGCCAACTCCGCGATGCGCTACGCGAAGACCTCAGCGCGCGGCACCTACTGCTTCTTCGCGGCTGAGATGAGCCGCATGAATGACGATCAGTTGGCGCTCGAAAACGATCTGCGTGAGGCGATCGATCGCGGCCAACTCGAACTGCACTTCCAGCCGAAAGTCGACATCAGCACCGGCCGCGTGCGCAGCGCCGAAGCGCTGATCCGCTGGCGCCATCCCACGCGCGGGATGGTCCCGCCCTCCGTCTTCATTCCCGTCGCGGAAGAGACCGGCATGATCCTGCCGATCGGCGAATGGGTGCTGCGTGAAGCTTGCCGACAGATGCGCGAATGGATCGATGGCGGCATGCCGCCGGTGCGCGTGGCGGTGAATTTGTCTGCAAAACAATTTCACGACGTCGATCTGGCCTCGGTCGTGCGCAGCGCTTTGCACGATGCGAATCTCGAACCCGGCTACATCGAACTCGAGCTCACCGAAAGCGCGCTGATGAACAATCCGGAGGAGTCCGCCGCGACGCTGCAAAGCTTGAGCGCAATGGGCGTCCACATTTCGATCGACGACTTCGGTACGGGCTATTCGAGCTTGAGTTACCTGCGCCGCTTCCCGCTCGATAAACTCAAAATCGATCGCAGCTTCATTCGCGACTTGATCACGAACTCAGACGACAAGTGCATCGTGCGCGCGATCATTTCGCTCGCTCACAGCTTGCGCTTACGCGTCGTCGCTGAGGGCGTAGAAACCTCGCAACAGCTGGAATTCTTACGCGAGCTGGGGTGCGACCAATATCAAGGGTATTACTGCAGCCCAGCGGTGCCCGCCGAGCAGTTCGCCGAACTCATCAAGCGCTTCCGTGCCGACCGGCCCGACTTCAATGAAGCTGACATGTTGCGTACGCAAAGCCGCCTCTCGGCGTACACGCCTGAGACAGCACAGTAAGCATCACTGGTTTGATTGGCCGTTCAACGACTACGTATCGGTGGATCGCCGACCAAAGGCGCGGCGCCGATCAGTGCCTGGATACTGGCTTGGCATGAGGCCGAAGTCGCTGCGACGCCGTGGTCCAGCGCGCCGATCGTCGTGATGCTTGAACCGACAGGTGCAATGAAAGGCATCGCAGGTCGGCAATGGCAGTGTGGGGGCCTGCGCAGACAAGAAACGTTGGCCGGTCATCCGATATGCAGCACCGCAGGCATGCTCACCGGGTATGACCGACACCGCGTGATACGGATTGGCGGGCTTCGTGATTCGCACTTCTGTGCGAGCGCGAGGGGTATCTTTGGGCGTGCCCGGCCTGAATAAGCTACGCAGCCAACTTGCAGAATTCTTCTCCATCGTCTCTCCGCTTCGACAATGCATCCGTGCACGCGTCACCGAATGCGAAAGCCAATGGAGAAAAGATTGTTCCGCTCGCCAGCAGACTTCCGCGGCCC
>CAZIXV010000499.1:0-1846 GCA_964543105.1 uncultured Steroidobacteraceae bacterium | reverse complement strand
GACTGCGGCTTTTTCTGGCCCGAGTCCCAAGTCCCGAGCCCCGAGTCCCGGGCGCCACCTACCGCGGCGCCGCCGTCCGAATCACCAGGTCGATCCGTCGATTGCGCGCACGACCATCCACCGTTTCGTTCGTCGCTACCGGTCGCGCTTCGCCATAGCCAATGGAGCTGATGCGCTCGGGGCTGCGGCCGAAATTCGTGACGATGTATTGCTTCACCGCATCGGCACGGTCCTGCGAGAGGATCAAGTTCGTCGAGTCGCTGCCTTGCGAGTCGGTATGACCTTCGACGACGAGCGGCGCATCCGGAAACAACGCGAGGGCCTGTTGGACCTTGCTCATGAGCGGCGCGTTCGCTGCACTGATCGCGCTACGTCCGGTGGGGAAATTGATGCCCAGCAGCGAGATGATCACATCGTCACCCTGACGAATGACACGCGCCTCGCTGGTAGAAAACAACGTTTCCATCGACGCGACATTGGCGCGCAGGCGCTCTTGCGCATCGACGCGGCGTTGTAACGCGATGCGCTCCTCGGACACGCCACCCAAACGCCGCTCGAGACGCTCCATTTCGCGGTTGAGTGCTGCGACCTGATCATCGCGATCCGTCAATTCCTGGGCGAGACGGCGATTGGTGTGCTGCAGTTTCTGCGCTTGCTCGAGCAAGGCTTGCAGCGGCCGCAGGTACCCTTCATCGAAGCGTGGCTGTACTTCGAGCTCCGTCGCGATGCGGCGCAGCGGCTCCTCGAAACCCAGCAGCATTTCCTCCATGCCGAACTCGCGATCGCTCTCCTTCTTCAACACCGACTGGATCAGCTCCGCGAGAAACAAGGCATGGCGCGCCTCGTAGGCGGCCTGCTCGACGAGATTGTTCGGCACCGTCATGTCGTAGCGATTGCGATTGATCTCTTGCTCGGCTTCCGACAGATAGCGTTTGGCCGCCTGCAGTGTGCGCGGGGCGTAGCGTTCGACCTTCGTCGCATCGGCCTGCGCGATGAGCGCGCGCGTCGAGTCGAGCATCTTGTTCTTGATCGCGAGTAGTTCGGCGTCGCGCAACAACACCTCGGACTCGGCGCCGCGTCGTGTCGCGCCTTCGATATCGTTGCGCTCGACGCGGATGGCCGCATCACGAAAGCGGTCAGCGCCTTTCGACCATGCCTCAGCGGCATACCGCGGCGCTTCCGCCGCAACGGCATCCTCGCGGGCACGAAATGGCGAGGCGAGTTCCTTGCGGACGATATCGGCGACGGACCCCGCGGATGCGAGCGCTACCTTCGACTTCGCCAGATGGTTGCGGATCCGCTCTGGATTGCGGCCGCGTTCGTTGTCCCTGACGGCTGTCTCGTACGCCTCCACGGCCGTCGCGAAATTGTTCGGCGATAAGACGTGGAGTTGCTCAGTGCGCGCTGCATCGAGCGCATTGCGCATCTCGGTGAGCTGCGGCTCACCACTCACTTGCGCCGAAGCGAACGGCGCACACAGCAGCAGGGATCCCATGAAGGCGCAAAAGACGCTGCGCCAAGCGTTCGACAGCGAAACTCCCATGCGCGGCATTCGCATCACGGCCGCAATTGGCCGCTGCCACGCACGACGTACTTGTAACTCGTGAGCTGTTCGACGCCGACCGGCCCACGCGCATGAAACTTATCGGTGGAGATGCCGATTTCCGCGCCCATGCCAAACTCGCCGCCGTCCGCAAACTGTGTCGAGGCGTTGTGCAGCACGATCGCGCTGTCGACGAGCGCGAGGAAACGATCGGCGCTCGCCTGACTTGCAGTCACGATGGATTCGGTGTGCCCAGAGCCGTAGGTCTCGATGTGTTTGGCCGCGCCGTCCACAACATCGACG
>CAZIXV010000498.1:0-1858 GCA_964543105.1 uncultured Steroidobacteraceae bacterium | reverse complement strand
GCGCCGGACCAATCGAGAATCGTTCAGGGCGCTGCATTCTCGGTACCCAAGTGATCGCGTTCCTAGCCGCATTCGTGTAACGCTTGGTGCGTGACTCTAATGCGAGCCTTTGGATAGCCGATGCCTAACGCTGAAGCCGTGAATGCGACGCGGAGAATTGACGGCGCATTGCCCTCCGATATGGACTGGCCTGAGGACCTGAGCCGGTTCGCGCCCTACCACCGTTACCCCGCCTACACCGCCGCCTGGTTTCGGCGCAGAGCCTACGTTTTGTGGCCGTTAGCCATCGCACAGGGACTCTTCCTTGGCATTTGGCATGCGGCGTCGATGACGACGTGGGCGGATGTCGTTCCTCTGGGAAGTCGCGCCGTGCTCGCGTCGTTGTTAACGGTCAGCATCGGTCCGCTGCTGGCGATGTTCATCCGCTATCGACGCCTGCCGTATGTAGCCGAGGCAGTGCTGGTCGTCCTTGCGATCATTGCCGGCGTGCTGATCTCTCACGTGTTGCAGGTGATGGTTTCGGACTATCACGACATGCTGATGGATCAGCATCGCGGCAAGTCCATGCCTACACCCGAAGCGGTGAAGACCGTGTCGCAGGCATTCGGCGAACTGATGGGGCAGTTGCCCTATTGGATCGTCCTATTTCTCGTCGGCGGAGGTTGGGAGCTGAAGTCGTATCTGGGAGAGCGGCGGCTGCTCACGGAGTACCACCGTCGACAGGATCTGCACGCATTGCGTCGTGACAAGGCAGAAACCGATCTGCGTTTGGCCGTCCTGCAGGCTCAAATCGAACCGCACTTCCTTTTCAATACGCTCGCGTCGATTCGCTCGCTGGTGCGACCCGACCCGGAGCGCGCGGAGGCGACGATCAATGCGCTCGCGAGTTACCTACGTACGACCCTGCCGAAGCTGCGACGCGACGTCGGTACGCATAGCGCAACCCTCGGCGAACAGATCGATATCTGCGCAAGCTACCTCGAACTCATGCGCGTTCGAATCGGGGATCGACTGCGTGTGTCCATCGACGTGTCGCATGCGCTGCGAGCTATAGAGTTCCCGCCGCTGCTATTGATCCCACTCGTCGAGAACGCGGTGAAGCATGGCGTCGAACCTAAAGCGGGACCGGTCACGATCGCGATCCAGGCTCGACTGCTCGAGTTGGGCAACCGGCGGATCGTACAAGTCGATGTCGACGATGACGGCTCGGGGATGAGCGAGGCGTTGGGCGCCGGCGTCGGACTTGCCAACGTGCGAGCGCAACTCAACCATCGCTTCGATGGCACTGCGACCTTGGAAATCGCGAATCGCGACGGCGGCGGCGTGCGATCGCGAATCACGATTCCGGTCCTCACGTCATGACTGGACCCACTGCAATCCTCGCCGAAGACGAGGCGCCGTTACTTGCTGAACTTCGAGGATTACTGCTGCAACTCTGGCCAGGCCTCCGGATCGTTGCCGAATGCGTCGATGGCGGGCAGGCCATGGAAGCGTTGCGCCGCCATCAACCCGACGTCGCGTTCCTCGATGTGCGAATGCCGATCGCTGATGGACTGCAAGTCGCTCGCAGCGCCAGCGGCAAGACGCATGTGGTCTTCATTACGGCGTATGACGACTTTGCCGTGCGCGCGTTCGAGCAAGGCGCGGTCGACTACCTGTTGAAGCCCATCGACCGTGCACGGTTGCGAATCGCCGTCGATCGGATCGTCGCGAGACTCGCCGCCGGTCAGTCATTCGATCTGTCCGCCGTGCTGGCACAGCTTGAAGCACGCTTGCGCCCACAACCGGAGCGCATCAAATGGATCACCGCCAGCGTCGGCGCTGCTACAACGCCCGACGTATAGATGAATGCGCTCGG
>CAZIXV010000497.1:0-1859 GCA_964543105.1 uncultured Steroidobacteraceae bacterium | reverse complement strand
CGCTTGCGCCTCGGCGAGCTCACATGCCGCCCGGCAAGACTTCGTCGACTTGCGTCGCGTTCAACCGCTCACGAACGGCGATGCGGCGGCGGGCAAAGCAAAGTCAGATGTCTGCATTGCGTGTCACGACGGCAAAGGCTTGTCGTCGGTGCCGACATTCCCTCACCTGCGCGGCATGACGGTCGAGTATCTCTACACGCAGTTGCGCGATTTCAAAGACGGCCAGGGGCCACAGGAAATCATGCAGCCCATTGTCGGCCCGATGAGCGACCAAGATCTGCGCGATGTGGCGGCCTACTACGCACAAGCGGGTAAGGAACCCTTGGATGCGGCGCCTGCAATTGAACCCGTGGACAAAGAAACCATGCAGCAGGGTGAGCGCTTGTATTTCACGGGCGATCCCACACGTGGCATACCGCCGTGCCAGGGCTGTCACGGTAACGAAGCGCTCGGTCATCCGGATGTGAACGCATCAGGCTCACCTGCCGTGTATCGAATGTATCCGCCCCTGCGTGGCCAGCAACGTGCATACCTGGTCACGAAGCTTCACGAATACCGCGACGGCGCACTCATGCGCTCATCGACCGACTTCATCATGACGGGCGTGGCGCGTTCGCTCGACGAAGACTCGATTCAAGCACTCGCCGTGTGGCTGAGCGCGCAGCCGCTGCGGTAAAAAACGAACGCCAGCGCAGCGCAATCACGAATACGCCTTGTGTTCGCTAACGCACCGACATTCAACGCGGTTGACTTCACACTGCTATCTCGCGACGTGCAGATAACTGCCGGATAACGGCTGGGTCGCCGAGCTCACAAACAGTCACAGGAGCCATCATGACGATGCGACGTTGGGTTGATTGGGTGAATCTCCTTCTCGGCCTGTGGCTCGTCAGCTCGCCTTGGGTTCTAACGCTGGAAACGAGCGCTGCGGCCGCCACTTTGAACATGTGGATTGTTGGAAGTGCGATTGCTTCGCTCGCCGCCTTCTCGCTCTACAAACCGACGCGCCTCGTGAACATGGCGGGCATCGCCCTTGGCGCCTGGCTGGTTGTATCACCTTGGGTGCTCGGCTTCGCACGGGAATTTGGTGCAGCGACGAACGTCGTACTCGTCGGAATACTGATCATTGGGTATGCGCTTTGGGCGACGCGCATCGACTTCACGTTGAGAGATTTCGTGACCGCTTAAGGCGCATCGAGCGCGACAGAGGACTCGCGGCGCGCGGCTCACCGGGCCGGTGGTTGCTCAGCAACGCTCTCGTGAATTCCGCAGCAACGGCAGAATCACGACGAACTCGCTGCCGCGGTTTTTTCCTGCGCTCGTCGCAGTGATGTTGCCACCATGCGCTTCGACGAGATCGCGAACCACCGACAGTCCGATACCAAGGCCGCCGCTATGAAGACGCAGCGCATGGTCCTCCTGGATGAACAACTCGAAAATATGCGGCAAGGCTTCTGGCGAAACGCCAATGCCCTTATCAGCGAAAGTGATCAAAACCCTGTCGTCGCGCGTTTCCACCGCCAGCGACAGATCTCCACCTGGCAGCGTGTACTTCGATGCGTTGCCCAAGAGATTGCTGAAGATCTGGGCGAGTCGAATCGGATCTCCGGAGACCCAGATGGGACGGGATGGCAGGTGCAGACTCAGACGCTGGCCGCGCACGTCGATCGCCGGGCGACACGATTCAATGGACGTCGTGATGCTCTGAACGATGTCGACCGCGATAGGCTTGATTCGGAACTTGCCGACGCCTCCCCGCGACCCCTCGATCAGGTCATCGATGAGCTGAGTCATGTGGGTCACTTGCCGCTCGATGATGCCTTGCAAATTCACGACGAGCGCCTCGTTCGGGACGCGCT
>CAZIXV010000496.1:0-1875 GCA_964543105.1 uncultured Steroidobacteraceae bacterium | reverse complement strand
GACGCATCTGCGGCACGAGAAAGGACACGTTCAGCATGTGGATCTTGTCGGGGAGGATGTGGTTCTTGAAGCGATCTTGAAACACCATGATGGTGTCGAAGGCGACGGAACCGCAGATCAGCGCTGCTTTGGTCATATGGTCCTTGAGCTTCCCTTTGTCGTAAGCGTGGCGGCTTGAGCGGGTCCGAAACCGCCTGCTGCCCTTCATGGGCGCGGTTGTTTGCTCCCCCTGCCCGATTTCGCGCGCGGATTGTACCTAAATCGAACCATCTCGGGTTTTCGCGCGTTACGGGCCCGAACGACGCGTCAGTTTCTTACAACATACCTATGTGCTCGCCCAGCGCGAGCACGCGGACATATCCTCATGCAAGATCCGGAGCTCGGTCGCGACGAGACAGAAGCATCGATCGATGAGTCTTCTGTCGCTGTGCCCGAACCGATTTCGATCCTTCTCGTCGAAGACGAAGGCATCGTCGCCGAAGACCTGCGAGAGACGTTGCTGCATCTCGGCTATGGCGTGGCGGGCATCGCCAGTGAAGGCGTCCAAGCCGTCTACATGGCGGAGGAATTGACGCCCGATCTCATCATGATGGATGTGGGCCTGCAAGGCGAAGTCGACGGCATCCAAGCCGCTCGCATGATTCTCGATCGCTCACACGTGCCGATCATTTTTCTGACCGGCCATCGCGATGTCGAAACCTTGCAACGCGCCGTGCGCGCGGGCCCGCTCGGCTACATATTGAAGCCGTTTCAGGAAGTCGAATTACGCTCCGCAATCGAAGTCGCCATTCACAAACATCGTGCCGACGTCGCCATGCGCGAGCGCGAGGAGGCGCTGCGTCGCAATGCCGAATTGCTCAAGAGCCTGTCGCTCGTCGATGAGCTCACGCAGCTGCACAATCGCCGCGGCTTTTACGAACTCGCCCGACAGACGCTGAAAATCGCGCGGCGCGAGCACTACTCCATGGGTCTGTTTTTCATCGATCTGAACGGACTGAAGCAGATCAACGACAACCTCGGCCACACCGTCGGCGATCAGGCGTTGCGCGATGCTGCCAGCGTGTTGCGACAGACGTTTCGTGACTCCGACATCCTGGCGCGAATCGGCGGCGATGAATTCGTCGCACTTGCGCACGTCATGCGCGATACGAGTGCTTTGCGGCAGCGGCTGCGCGATCAGCTGGCCGAATTCAACGCCACGCACGACAAGCCGTATTCGCTGGATGTCAGCATTGGCACGACGGTCGTCAACGTCACGAAGGACGACGATATCGAAGCGATGATCGCGCGCGCCGACGCGGCGATGTACGAAGAAAAACGCGCCATGACGGGCAAGCACAAGATCATCGCGGGCTGAGCGCGAGCGCCTGCGGAAATTGCAGGCCGGCGACGCTATTCACCGCCGCCACCATCACGCGCAATCACATACGACTCATTCTGAAACCACAGCTGCCCGTGCTTGCGCAGCACCTCGCGTGTCGCATCCAGGTAATGAGCGTCCTGCATCGCCGCCTCCAGTCGCGGCTCTTCGATCTGCGCCACATACACGGCGGCGTTCCAAGCCGCCATGACAGTCGAACTGCCAATCGATGAGCTGATCTCATTGGGCAGCGTGTGTAACTCGTAACGAAACAACGAACGCTCATCCGAGAGCGCATCGAAACGCAACTCGTCAGCGTCCGCGCCCAAGACCTCTTGGGTCGCTTTCAACAATTCATAGCGATCCGTTTGAAAGGGCTGCTCTTCCGGCCATACCCGCTGCACGATCTCGAGCCCGGGATCATCGCCGCGCGAATGAATGCCGATCAGCCGACCGCCCGGGCCGAGCGCGCGCGCCCGCGGCGCCAGCACTCGCTGCGCTTTGAAGTGCGTCGC
>CAZIXV010000495.1:0-1878 GCA_964543105.1 uncultured Steroidobacteraceae bacterium | reverse complement strand
CTGACCGGGTTCGCCCTGGTGGCGGCGCCGTTGTTGTTGGCGGTCGTCATCGGCGCCGCCAAGGTCCGCAACCTGTCGGATGCAAGCACGACACTCGTTCGCACCGGCGTCGTCGCCACCCACTACACGCAGCAGCTGTTTCAGCAGATCGCGTCCATCGAGCGCAACGCCAAGCTCTATCAGGTCCTCACCGATTCCACCTTGCTGCAGATCTACCGCGAAAGCCGCGAACGCCTGATCAGCACACTCGATAACATCGAAGAGGTCGCGAACGATCCAGTGCGTGCAACGCACATCGCTGCACTGCGCAACGGCCTGGCGCGCATCGACGCCGCATTGTTGAGCACGGGCACACCGACGCCGGAGTTGCTGAACGGCGCCGTGGAGGCCATCCCGTCGATGTGGGAAGGCGCATTTGCACTCTCGAACGCCACCAGCGAACAAATCGAAACCGGCCTGTCGCGGCTCGAAACCGAAACCGCGGAGACGCAGCGCTATCTCTTCTGGTTGTCCGCTGGACTCATCCTGTTGACGGCCTTGCTCGTAGGCCTATTTACCTATGTGCTGATGCGGCCGATCCGGCAAATCGATAGCGCAATCAGCCAACTCGGCAAGGGCACTTTCTCCAAAGCCATCGCAGTTCGCGGCCCCTCCGACCTCGAGAATCTCGGCCGTCAGCTCGAATGGTTGCGCATGCGATTGCTTGAACTGGCGCAGGAACGCAATCGCTTTCTGCGCCATATGTCCCACGAATTGAAAACGCCGCTTGCGAATATCCGCGAAGGCACCGAACTGCTGATGGATGGCGCCGTCGGCGAGTTGGATAGCTCGCAACGCGAGGTCGCCGCGATCCTGCGCGACAACGGCATCAAGCTGCAGCAGCTGATCGAAAATCTACTGTCGTTCAGCGCCTGGCAGGCGCGGCATTCAGCCTTGGAAATCAGCGAATTTCGGCTTCGCGCACAAGTCAAGGCAGTGCTCGAAACACATCAACTCACACTGCTCTCGCAGCGCGTGCATCTGGATCTCAAAGTACAAGACATCGAGCTGCGCGCTGATCGGGCCAAGTTCAAACTCATCCTCGACAACCTATTGTCCAACGCGCTCAAGTACACTCCGCGCGGCGGGACTGTCCATATCCATGCGACACAAGAACGCGATGTCCTCGTGCTCGATGTCGGCGATACCGGTCCCGGTGTTTCCAGAGAAGAACGCGGCGCAATTTTCGAAGCGTTCTATTCCGGCCGAGCACCGACTGCTGGGCACCTGAAGGGCACCGGCATCGGGCTATCGGTCGTCAATGAATTCGTGCAGGCTCACGGTGGCTCGGTCGAGATTTTGGACGGCGTCTTCACTGGCGCGCATTTCCGAATTCGCTTGCCGCTGGCACCGAGCTTGGAAGTTGACCCCGCCTGACGAAGCTCCGCGCAGAAGAGCATGACCGAACCACGCTACGAGAACACACGCATCGATCGAGCCTTGGCACTGCCGCGCGGCATCGCGCGCAGCGGCCTGCTCTTTGCGTGTCTCGTGGTGGTCGCCGGTTGCGACATGCTGCCTGCGCTCAAAAAGACCCCGACGCCGACGGCGGTCGCCGCGCCAACCGACGACGGCATGCACGCCTACCTCGCAACCATGAACGGTCTTTCGAGCCCTGATCCTGCGCGCCAAGCCGATGTCTTCTACGAAGTCGAACGCGAATTCGCTCGCGCGCCGACGACCGCCAGCACCTTGCACTATGCCGTCGCGCTGGTGACGCCGGGCCACCCCGCCTTCAGCCCCCAAGACGGCAAGCGCTTACTCGAAACGCTGCTTGCGACGCCCGAAAGAATGATCGCAGCGGAGCGCTCCCTCGTAGGAGTTTTGCTTCATGAAACA
>CAZIXV010000494.1:0-1882 GCA_964543105.1 uncultured Steroidobacteraceae bacterium | reverse complement strand
ATCAGCACGAGTGGCAAGGCTGACAGCAGCCAGTGTGCAGCGACTTTGCCGAGCAACAGGAGCGACAAAGGGTGTCCTGAAAGCACCCACTGCTCCATCGTCCCGTCTTCGACATCCGCGCGGAATAGCGATTCCAACGCGATCAGCGATGACAGCATGGCGGCGACCCACACCACACCGGGTGCGATCTTGCGCAAATCGGCCAATGCGGGGCTGATCGCAAGCGGAAACAGCGTCGCTACGACGATGAAAAAAATCAGCGGCTGCAGTACCTGATCGAGATGGCGGACGGCAAGACGCAAATCGCGCGTCAGCGCCAGCGAAAATAACGCCACGATGCCCGTCTGCATCAATGCATCTCCAGCGTCACGCAGCGCGGATCGCCTTCGAGCAGCGTCTGGTGCGCGGCCGTGATGATCATGCCGCCCGCTTGGAGATGCTCCGCCATGCACGTTTCCATCAAACGCGTGCCGGAGGTATCGAGGTTGGTGACCGGCTCATCGAGAATCCACAATGTCGCATTCGAGAGCAGTACGCGCGCGAGTGCCACGCGGCGTTTCTGACCTGCGGACAGCGCACGCACCGGCAGCGGTGCGCACGGGCCGATTTGTAACTGTTCTAGCGTGTCGCTGATCTCGCGTGCTTCCACCCGCCGACGCAACGCGATGGCGTAACGAAGATTCTCGAAGGCGGATAAATCGTTCTTGAGCGCATTGAGATGCGCGAGATAGGCAAGCTCGATATGCATTGCCTCGAATGCCGCGGAGCCGCTACGGCCGCGCCATTCGATATCGCCCGACTCGATGGGCAATAAACCCGCGACGCAACGTAGCAGGCTGGTCTTGCCGATGCCGTTAGGACCCATGACCCGCAGCAATTGGCCTGCGTGCAATTCGAAATTCACGCCTCGCAGTAAATGCCTGTCTCCCCGCCACAGATGTAGCTGACGAACGGCGAGATGAGCATTCTCGGCGGACACTTGGGGCATGAGTTCCGTGGTGATCGGCCCGAAAAAAGGCGGCGGGAGTTTAGCAGATGAAGTTTCGGCGTTTGGCTGCACGCATTCAGATCGTCACGCTAGAATGCGCGCCCTTGGCGATGTGGGCGTGTTTGCATCGACAACTCTGACGGTCAACCGTCAACTGTTTAGATTGCCCGGGTGGCGTAATTGGTAGCCGCAAGGGACTTAAAATCCCTCGGAGGAAACTCCGTACCGGTTCGAGTCCGGTCCCGGGCACCAATCTCCCCAGTGAGTCGCTGAAAGCGACTCACTGGGGAGATTGAATTAACTGTCTTTCGCGCGTTAGCGCACCGACCCTCCTGCGCTGAGCGCACTCTGAATCTTCGTCTTCGAACATCCATTACCCGCGCTTGTGCCGCGGCGAATCTCATTCACTCCTCCCCGCCCCAAACGGCGGCCTCGCCAACCACACCACGAAGACCATCGCGACCATTGCCCATCCGGCGATCCAGAAGAAATCGACGGCGCCCAGCAAGTTCGACTGCTGACTCAAGAGATGTTCGAGCACGGCATAGGCCTGCAGGTCGCTCAAGCCCCGGGCCGTCAACGTTTGCAGCGCCTCCTGCGTCGTCGGGTCCCAATGCGAGAGCGATTCGGCGAGTTGCGCGTGATGCAAAGAGTCGCGCCGCGTCCAGATCGTCGTCGCCACCGAGGCACCAAACGCCCCGCCCGTCGCGCGCATGAAATTGGAGAGTCCCGCGGCGCTTGCGACTTCATCGCCGCGCAGCCCTGCGAACAGAATGCTTTGCAGCGGCACCATGAACATCGCAAGACCAAACCCGGTCACGAGTTGTGCGACGACGATGCCCCAATAGTCGACTTGTGTCGTGAAGCCGGCGCGAATGAATGATCCGACGGCGA
>CAZIXV010000493.1:0-1886 GCA_964543105.1 uncultured Steroidobacteraceae bacterium | reverse complement strand
GTCGTCGACAAGGCGCGCTCTACGGGCAATGAGCAGATCATGGTTTGCGAGCGCGGCTTCACCTTTGGCTACAACAATCTCGTGTCCGACATGCGTGCGTTGGCGGTGATGCGCGATACCGGCTGTCCAGTGGTCTTCGACGCGACGCATTCCGTGCAATTGCCCGGCGGCAAAGGCACCGCATCCGGCGGGCAACGTGAATTCGTCCCCGTACTTGCACGCGCCGCGGTCGCAGCGGGTGTCGCGGGAGTATTCATGGAAACGCATCCCGATCCGTCGAAAGCCTTATCAGATGGCCCGAATGCGTGGCCGCTCGATCGCATGGCGTCTCTGCTCGAGACCCTGGTCGCCCTCGACAAAACCGTCAAATCCAAGCCTTACGAGGAAAGTTTGCTATGAGCAAGATCGTCGACATCCGCGGCCGCGAAATCATCGATTCCCGCGGCAACCCGACCGTGGAGGCCGATGTCGTGCTCGACTCCGGTGTCGTCGGTCGCGCCGCCGTGCCGTCCGGTGCGTCTACGGGCACGCGCGAAGCAGTCGAATTACGCGATGGCGACAAGAGCCGCTATTTGGGTAAGGGCGTGTTGAAAGCCGTCGCGAACGTCAACGGCGAGTTGAAGAACGCGCTACTGGGGCGGGATCCGCGAGATCAGGCGGGCCTCGATCAGACGATGATCGATCTCGACGGCACGGACAACAAAGGCCGTCTGGGTGCGAACGCGTTGCTCGCCATCTCGATGGCGAACGCGCACGCCGCAGCGCACGACTCCAAACAGTCGCTGTTTCGTCTGCTCGGTGGGCCTGGTTCGAAGACGATGCCGGTGCCAATGATGAACATCATCAATGGCGGCGCCCACGCGGATAACAGCGTCGATATTCAAGAATTCATGATCCTGCCCGTCGGTGCGCCCTCGCTGTCCGAGGCGCTGCGTTATGGCGCCGAGATCTTCCACACGCTCAAGAAAGTGCTGCACGAGCGCAAGCTGGCGACGTCGGTCGGCGATGAAGGCGGCTTCGCGCCGGATCTGCCGTCGAACGAAGCAGCGCTCGAAACCATCTTGGAAGCCGTCGAGCGCGCCGGATACAAAGTCGGCAAGCAGATCTTTCTTGGGCTCGATGTGGCGAGTTCCGAGTTCTACAAAAACGGGGTGTATGCGCTCGAGTCCGAAAACCGCGAGTTCTCCTCGAGCCAGTTCGTCGACTACTTGAGCGATCTCGTCGGTCGCTATCCAATCGTCACGATCGAAGACGGCATGGCCGAAGGCGACTGGGATGGCTGGGCGTTGCTCACGCAACGGTTGGGTAAAAAAGTTCAGCTGGTCGGCGATGATCTGTTCGTGACTAACACGAAGATCCTGCAGGAAGGCATCGACAAGAAGATCGCCAATTCCATCCTGATCAAAGTCAACCAGATCGGCACGCTCACCGAGACGCTTGCAGCGATTAATCTCGCGGCCGATGCGGGGTATTCCTCGGTCGTCTCGCATCGCTCGGGCGAGACCGAAGATGCGACGATCGCCGATATCGCCGTGGCTACGCGCGCCACGCAGATCAAGACCGGCTCGATGTCGCGCTCCGATCGCATCGCGAAGTACAACCAGTTGCTGCGCATCGAAGCAGAACTCGGCAGCGGCGCGCGCTATGCGGGCGTCGAGGCGTTTCCGGTGCCGCTACCTGGAGTGTCTTGCTAGGGAGAAGCGGATAGTGAATGGCGGATAGCGGATGGCTCAGCAATTTGGCGGTCGATCATTTCGCGGTCAGAGGGTTCGCGGCGTGAGATCCACCTTGGATGCAAGGCTGGTTGCCGCGATCGACCCATCCGCCACCGTCTATCCGCTATCGCCTTCCTGCATTAATGAAATATCTCGCCGCTATCCTGCTGA
>CAZIXV010000492.1:0-1912 GCA_964543105.1 uncultured Steroidobacteraceae bacterium | reverse complement strand
TACTACGACGACCAGAAAGCGGAGGCCAAGCGACGCACCGCAGAATTCCTGCAACAGCGCGTTCCAAAATTCTTCGATTACTTCGAACACATCCTCGAATGCAATCCAGCCAAAAGCGACTGGATGGTGGGAGATGCAACCTCGTACGTCGACTTATCGATGTTCCAAGTCATCGCCGGAATGCGCTACGCCTTCCCGCGCGCGATGGAACGACTGGAGCCGAACTATCCACGCTTGATCGCGTTGCACGACCGCGTCGCGGGTCTACCTCGCATCGCGAACTATCTCGCCTCACCCCGCCGCATCCCATTCAACGAAGACGGGTTGTTTCGGCGTTATCCAGAACTCGACGCCGACGGCATCTTAAGAAGCGGATAGGCGATGGGCGATAGCGGATAGGAAGAGCGCGCATCCCTTACCTATCCGCGATCGCCATCGCCCATCGCCTTCTCTCTCCAACCTATCCGCAATCGCCTATCGCCTATCGCCTTCTCTGTCCGACCTATCCGCGATCGCCCATCGCCCATCGCCTTCCCTCTTGACACTTATCGACGCCCCACCCATCACCAACACGGCTGCGCGTGCTGGTTCGCCTTGGCGAGCGTGTGGGACACTGCGGCGGCTTCAAATCATTCGAATCCGTTCGGGGGAACTCATATGTCGATTCGCTTCAGCCTCGCGTTCGCCGCGTGTGCGCTGCCGTTCGTTGCAACGGCTCAACAAACGCCTGCGCCGCTTGCCATTCCCAATCCCAATTACGTGTCGATTCCAATGGAAATCACGATCGACAAACCCGTCGCCGAGGTTTGGCAGCGTATCGGCAAGTACTGCGATATCGCGGAGTGGCTGCAGATTCCGTCGGGCTGCAAGATCACGTCGGGCAAGGATGGCGAGGTCGGCGCGGTGCGCTCCGTCGCGAATGAGATCCTCGTCGCCAAGACCGAGTACTCCTATACATACACACAACCGGTGCGCGAGGGCCGTCCGTACAACCTGTATCACGGCACCTTGGAGGCGCGTCCGATCGATGCGAATTCGACGCGCATTCTCTACACGTTGATGTACGACAACTCGCTCGTACCGGGCGATGACGCCGCCAAGCAAGCCGAGATCGAGCGCCGCCGCGGCATGTTCCTGCGCGCGCTCAACAACATGAAGACGCTCGCGGAGGGCGGCACGCTCAGCGCACCTGCAGCGCGCTGATCCGCCTGCATCGACATGGCGCCTTGCGGTCGATGACAATCGGCCGCAGGGCAAGCGCGTCGAGGCGCCATGGATTTTTCTTTCGTCACGCTCGGCAGTATCGCGCTCGGCATCGGGCTGGCCGCTGCCGCCGGCTTTCGCATCTTCGTGCCGTTGCTCGTCGCCGGAATCGCGGCGCGCCTGGATGTCATTGCGCTCAACGAGGGATTCGCGTGGCTCGCCAGCACGCCGGCATTGATCACGCTCGGCACAGCCGCCGTCTTTGAGACGCTCGCGTATTACATTCCCGGCCTCGATCACATCCTCGATGCAATCGCCGGCCCGGTCGCCGTCGCGGCAGGCGTCGTCGCAAGCGCCTCTGTGATGACGGATATCTCGCCAAGCGTGATGTGGCCGTTGGCGATCATCGCGGGTGGGGGCGCGGCCGGCATTACGAAAGCAGGCGCTGCCCTGGTGCGCGCATCAACCGGTGTTGCGACCGCAGGATTAGGCAACCCGGTCGTGAGCACGACAGAGACCGCGAGCGCCACGGCACTGTCGCTGTTCGTTCTGCTCGTACCCATCCTCGGCGCACTCGCCGTCATTCTCGTCCTGGTTTGGGCGCTACGCCGCATCGCGCGATTCTTCCGAGCACGGCGTTAGGTGCGTGTCGGTGGCAGCCGCATCAATGCGTCAACGCATACACCACGATATTCACGCCCAGCCGCAA
>CAZIXV010000491.1:0-1946 GCA_964543105.1 uncultured Steroidobacteraceae bacterium | reverse complement strand
CTCACGTGTCAGGTGCGCAACTTCCCCGAGGTCGCGACGGCGATCGCGCGCGGCGATTTGACACGCAAGATCACAGTCGACGTGCGCGGTGAAATTCGGCAGCTGAAGGAGACCATGAATACGATGGTCGATCAGTTGAACGGCTTCGCCGCTGAAGTAACGCGCGTCGCGCGTGAAGTCGGCACCGACGGCAATCTCGGCGGCCAGGCGATCGTGCCGGGTGTTGCGGGCACGTGGAAAGACTTGACCGACAACGTGAACTCGATGGCCTCGAACCTGACCGGTCAGGTGCGCAACATCGCCGAAGTGTCGACGGCCATCGCGCGCGGCGATTTGTCGCGCAAGATCACGGTGGACGTGAAAGGCGAAATTCTGCAGCTCAAAGAAACCATCAACACGATGGTCGATCAGCTGAACGGTTTTGCCGCGGAGGTGACGCGCGTCGCGCGTGAGGTCGGCACCGAAGGCAAGCTCGGCGGTCAGGCGCTCGTGCCGGGTGTCGCCGGTATCTGGAAAGACCTCACCGATAACGTGAACGTGATGGCGAATAACCTCACGAACCAGGTGCGCGGCATCGTCAAGGTCGTCACCGCCGTGGCGAACGGCGATCTGCGCCAGCGCCTCACGGTGGAATCCGAAGGTGAGGTTGCTGCGCTTGCCGACACGATCAATTCGATGACGGATACGCTCGCGACGTTCGCCGATCAGGTGACGACCGTGGCGCGCGAAGTGGGCGTCGAAGGACGCTTGGGCGGCCAAGCCTATGTGCCGGGCGCATCCGGCACCTGGAAGGACTTGACTGCAAACGTGAACTTGCTCGCGGCGAACCTGACGACGCAGGTGCGCGCGATCGCCGAAGTGGCAACCGCAGTGACCAAGGGCGATCTCACGCGCTCGATCAAAGTCGATGCACGTGGTGAGGTGTCCGAACTCAAAGACAACATTAACGCGATGATCGGCAACTTGCGCGCGACGACGGCACGCAATACCGAACAGGATTGGCTGAAAACCAACCTCGCGAAATTCAGCCGCATGATGCAAGGCCAGCGCGATCTCGTGACCGTCGGCCATACGCTGCTTGCCGAGCTGGCGCCGCTCGTCAATGCACAGCACGGCATCATGTACGTCATGGATGACGACGACGGCGAGCCGATCCTCGTACAACTCGCAAGCTACGCTGCGGCTGGCGAAGACGGACCGCGACGTTATGTGTTGAATCAAGGCATCGTCGGGCAATGCGCCGCCGATGGCCGTCGCATCCTGCTGAACGACATTCCCGGTGAAGTCGTGCATATCCGCAGCGGGCTGGTCGAGGCGCGCGCCCGCAACGTCATTGCCTTCCCGGTATTGTTCGAGGGTCAGGTGAAGGCCGTCGTCGAGCTCGCATCGATGTTCGAGTTCACCGCGTCACACATTGCTTTCTTGGAGCAGCTCACCGGATCGATCGGCGTCGTGCTCAATACGATCGAAGCCACGATGCGGACGGAAGGGTTGCTGCGGCAGTCGCAGGAGCTGGCCGCTGAGTTGCAGACGCAGCAAAGCGAGCTGCAGCAGACGAACGAGGAGCTTGCAAACAAGGCGCGACTTCTGGCCGAACAGAACGCCGAAGTGGAGCGCAAGAATCAGGAAATCGAGCTGGCGCGGCGCGCACTCGAAGAGAAAGCCGCGGAGCTTGCGCTTACCTCACGCTACAAGTCGGAATTCCTTGCCAACATGTCGCATGAGCTGCGCACGCCGCTCAACAGCATCTTGATCCTGGGGCAGCAGCTCGCGGAGAACGCCGATACGAACCTGACACCGCGGCAGGTCGAGTTCGCGAAGACCATTCACGGCGCCGGCACCGATCTGTTGAATCTGATCAGTGACATTCTCGACCTGTCGAAGATCGAATCGGGCACGGTCACCGTCGAATCCGAAGATCTGCTTTTCACGCACCTGAAAGAGAC
>CAZIXV010000490.1:0-1952 GCA_964543105.1 uncultured Steroidobacteraceae bacterium | reverse complement strand
ACGGACCGGCCGCGCAGGGGTGCGCTGCAATGCGGCTGCCGTGAGACGTTGGATGTCAGGATCATTGGCCAGCGCTTCACTGGCAGCCCACATTCGCTCGATGCGCGCATAGGCAGCCGCATGTTCTGGGTGCGCAAGCCAGGCGGACAAGCCTTCCGCTTCAGCCCGTGCGCGACCGACGCCGCGGACGCGCGCGAACCAAGCCGCCGCTCGAGTTTCCACGCTCTCGTTCTTATCTATCGCGTCCATCGTCTGCTCGGTGCTCGCGCTGCGCTCATTCGACGTCTAGCTGGCTGCGGCAAATGCTCAATGCTTTGGTCATACGTTTTTCGACCGCTTTCACCGAAATGCCGCAGTGCTGCGCGATCTCCTCGTAGCTCATGCCGGCAAAGCGGCTCAAGACAAAAACTTCGCGATGGATTTCCGGCAGCGACAAAATGACTTGCTTCAACAGGACGCTTTCGAACTGATCGCCTTCCATGCCCGGATCGACGGGCGCATCAGCAGTTTCGGCTCGCACTGCTGCACGTCGCGCCGCGTCTCGCACCAGATTCGTCGCTACGCAGCGCAGATATCCGCGGGGATCCTCGCGAGTGTCCACATTCGCGCGGCTCACTCGAACGAATGTGTCGTGCACGATGTCGTCGTAATCCTCGCGCCCGCGGAAGCGAAAACGCAGAAAGCGTTTCAGCCATCCCGAATACGTGCGATATAGCGCATCCACCTGAACGACGGAGGTCGCGCGCGCATCGCCACGCGTACCGGTGTCTTCCTGGTATTCGATCGCCAAGACAACCCCCCTCGAAGCCGACTCGACTGCCTGCCGAGTACTGGTGATCAACAGGTATCCCGACCTGATGCCCCGGCGGATACTGGGCTGTCTGCGGTGTTCTCGCAACTCTCCTAGTTCGTGAAGATGGCGGACTGTTCGAGCGCTTCTTCGCGGATTCGCTGCGCATCCTCTGGACTGATCCAGCGTTGCTGCGCAAGCTGCTCTGCAACAGCCTTGCGCCGTGCAGTGAAATCATCGGCGGTAGGATAAAGACGACGCAGCTGCGCAGGTTCGAGCGGAACACGAAAGCCTGCAAGTTCACATCCGGGTGCCGCCGCATCCAACGAAGACAACGGCGCCTCGACCTGCGGCAAGCGCAGACCGCCTTCGGCATGTCCGAATTCATCGATCACGACTTCACCGTCGTTGAATGCCATGCGTGGCGCACGCGGGGGTGCAACGCCGTCATCGACCCAGGCGAGCAGATTCTGCAGTGCCTGCCCGATCACCATATCGAGCGGTACATCATTCTCGAATCCGTTCTCGGGCATGCTGTACAACGCGCACGTCTCGCTGACGCGTGCGCTATGCGTCGAGCCGCTCACCTCGATGAGTCGATAGCGATTCCCCGGTGCATCTGCATCGTCGCGACGATTCTTGGTGGCACCGAAGTGCGCGAAATCGCTCTGCGTCATGACCCGAATCACCGGCACGTCGAGCGGATGGTTGTAGAGACCGGAGGCCAGCGGCAGATAGCCGTCGATCAACGCGCGACCCTCGATCTTTTGATCGCCAAAACTATTGGCATACAAAGAGGTCACCGTGCCGCTGTTCGAATAGCCCGTCATGATGACGCGGCGCACCGGCATGTCGATGAGTGAGCGCTCGCGAATCAGCTGCGCCGCTTGCGTGAGCATCCCCCAATATTGACTGGGATGTTCGGCTGCAAGCGCGGCGTAAATTTCGGGCTGCTCCCGTCGCAGCTTGCGAAACGTAATCGGGTTCTCGACGCCCACCCATGCGTGCCCGGCCGACAACAAATACGGCAACAGGCGCGCACGGGCTGAAGGTCTACCCCGCGGATGCAGCGGTTCGAGAACGACGACGCCGCTGAAGGCTTCGGCAGCGCGCGGCCGGACGACGATGAGGCGCGTCGTGTAAGGCCGCTGTGATTGCAATT
>CAZIXV010000489.1:0-1955 GCA_964543105.1 uncultured Steroidobacteraceae bacterium | reverse complement strand
GTTGTCGAAGAACCATTGCACCGGGCGCGACGTCGCACCGTCGGTGATCCTGCCGTGTGCGCGCGGTAAATGAGGGGAGAGATCAAACCCGGTCGCGATCCAGGCCGGGTCATACTCGAACGTCCACAGATTGTTCTGCTCACGCAGTCGCCCGACGGATCCTCCGTTGATCGTTGCCGCAAGCTCACGTTCCGCAGTCGTCATCGTGGCGGCTCGGGCGAAGTCGGGTCACGCAAATACCGACTGAATTGCGCGCGGTCCAATCCGGCGGGCAATTCGAGGCGCAGCGTCACGCCGAGCTCGCCCAGAACCTCGAGCGCCTTGCCGAGCTGCGCCGTGGGCTTGCCGTCTTCAAGATCGCCAACGAAGCTGTGCGACACACGCCCGAGTTCGTCCTGACGAAGTGACTGCGCCTTGCGAACGGCGCGAATGATCGCGCCGAGTTGCCGTGTGTCACGGATGTAAAAGTCGTCAGCGTGGTCCATAGCTTCAACCCAAAATAGCCGAGCGGCTAGTTTGCGCTCATCGGGAGCATGCGGCAACAAAAGATAGCCGACCTGCTATTTTTAAAGGGCGGAGCTGTGTACCAGGACGAGAAACTAGCCGATCGGCGAGATTCAGAATGGGTGGCAAGGTCCGAACACTGCGACTCAATGGCAGACGCTTGGTTGCGGTAATTAAGATCTGGCGCTACTGCGAACGCCGCCAACCTCTTCGCCGCGGTGCGCCGTCACCTCGCGCGTTACATCGATGGTCTGGCTGGCAGCTTCCTCGTTCGCTTCACTGCGTCGCGACAAAATCACGATGCATACAGCAGCAAGCAGCGCTGCACTGCCGGCACAGGCGAAAACGAGCGACAGCGGCCAACCGGTCGCAAGCAACACGCCGCCGACGGCGGCACCCGAGATGGCGCCGATGCGTCCGGCGCCTAACGCCCAGCCGAGCCCAGTGGAACGCATGCGCGCCGGATAGAAGCTTGCCGCGAGCGCGTTGATACAGAATTGGCAGCCGTAGACGAAAGCGCCGCTCACGAAGGCGACGACGAGCAATGCGAGGGCCGCACCCCCGACGACGGTGCCAAGGCCTGCCGCCGCGAATGCCGAGCCGACGAATGCGGCGCTGAGAATTCGAGTGGCGCCGTAGCGATCGACGAGCCGCGCCAACGCCAACCCCCCGAGAATGCCGCCCGCGTTGAATAGCGAGACGCCCGTGATCGCATCCTGGAGGGACAAGCCGGCGCTGCTGAAGATCGTCGGCATCCAGTTCTTGATGAAATGCAGCAACAAGAGATTGGTAAAGAAAATGATCCACAGCAGGCTCGTGCCAAAAGCGCGCCGCTCGGTGAACAGCTGCACGAAGCCACCGCGACTCGCGCTTTGCTCTGGAACCATGAAACGGTCTGCCGCTTGCGGAACGTAGCTGCGATCAAGCCGCTGCAACACGCGGCCCGCGGCGCTCGAATTCGAATCTCGCCGTGCGAGAAAGATTGGCGACTCAGGCACCCACGCGAACGCGGCCACCAAGATCAGCAGCGACAGCCCGCCCGCAATCACGAACATCACCCGCCAGCCCGTGCTTTCGATGGCCGCGCCGACTAACAGACCGCCGACAGCAGCGCCGAAGGGTGCAGCGCACGAGAGCGCCGTGAGTGCGGTGGTGCGTGCGCGCCGCGGCACGAGTTCCGAGACGAGCGACAACACGATGGGCACGGTCGCACCGATGCCGATGCCGCTCGCGACACGCAACGCGATGAGTTCGGCGGTAGAGGAGGCGAATGCGGTCAATAACGTAAACACGCCTGCGATACCGAACGAAAACAACAACAGCGGTCGCCGCCCGTGACGATCGGCAAGCGGGGCAAGCATCACCATACCGATGCCCAACCCAATGAGTCCCGCGCTGAACACGGCGCCGAGTTGCGCGACTTCGATGGAGAGGTCGGCCGCCAAACGTGG
>CAZIXV010000488.1:0-1963 GCA_964543105.1 uncultured Steroidobacteraceae bacterium | reverse complement strand
TGGCCCATGGCGATGCCGTCATCGACGGCAATCGTGTTGAATTCCTTCGCAACACCGCCGGCGGCTTCGATCTCGCGGGCGACCAATTGGCCCAAATCCTTCAGGTGGACGTGGCCGGGGACGAATTGAGTGAACGAGTTGACGACGGCGATGATGGGTTTGCCGAAATCGCTGTCTTTCATGCCGGTGGCGCGCCACAGGCCGCGCGCGCCTGCCATGTTGCGGCCGTGAGTCGTCGTGCGGGATCGATAAGCGGGCATAGGTGCTAGTCAGCCGGTTTGAGCGAAGGAAGGTAGCCATATTGCCCCGAGCACCCTGTGCGTTCAAATGAACCTGAATCGACCGGAGCACAGCGTCGTCTCGACGCGCTGGCGGCATCCAGAAATTCATTCGTTGCGACCCATGGCGTACGCGTTTTGGGGCGGCGGCGCAGGCATCGAGTGCCATTTCCGCCTGCACGGCTGCACGTCGATACATATAATCCCTGCGGGTTCTCACCTCGAACGTAGTAAGGAAACACCATGCAATCACGTTCCCTGGTTTTGCCGTTGGCTTTGGCTTCCTTCTGGATCGCACCGGCGGGCGCCGCTGAGATCAAGGCGGGTGATCAACTGCAGACGCTGAGCGTTCTGCATCCGGACGAAAACAAGCGCGAAATCCAGAGCATCAACTATCAGCTTGCCGGTCGCATTCCCGTGTGCTCGGACATCACAGTAAAGAAGATCAACAAGAAGGCGATGGTGTTTACGTACGACGATAAGGAATACAAGTTCGCCTGGGAGAAGCACACGAAGGGCGCCGGCGTCTCACTCCAAGAAGCCGCGCAGGCGTTTTTTGGACCGAAGTGCGATCAAGCAAAAATCAAATCGCTCAGCAAGATCGACCAAGAAGGCATTGCAAACGGTCGAGCGCAGGTAGGCATGACCCGGCAAGGCGTGCTGTATGCGATGGGCCGTCCGCCGTTCCACGCCAACCCGAATCTCGATTCATCGGAGTGGATGTACTGGCGCAACCGCTTCGGCAAAACGGCGGTTCAATTCGACGAGTCGGGCAAGGTTACGAACATTCGATAACGCTCGCCGAGCACTTGTCTGCGGCCTGCGCTCATCGAGGAGCACAGGCCGCGCCCCTTCAGAATCCTTCCGCTTCCAGTGCTGCGCGCACGGCAGGACGTGCGCCCACGCGGTTCAGGTAGCGCTGCAATGGCGCCAAGTCGGATAGCTCCAGCTTTACGACCGGCGCCCAGTTCGTCACGGTGAATAGATAGGCGTCCGCACCGGTGAACGCTGGACCGCAAATGAAATCGCGCTCGGCGAGCTGTTCGGACACCCATTGATACTTCTTGCGCAGATTGGCAATGAACGTCGCCTTCGCCGCTGCATCGTAGGTCGGACTGAAAAGCGGCGAGAAGGATTTGTGCAATTCGGATGTCACATAGTTCTGCCACTCCTCGACGCGATAGCGCGCCATCGTCTTCGGCGCGGGCATCAAGTCCTCACGGCCGGCTTGATCGCATAGATAACGTACGATGACGGGACCCTCAGTCAGGCGCTCGCCCGAATCCAGTTCCAGCAACGGCACCGCGCCCTTGGGATTGATGGCGTAGTAGTCGGCACCTGATTCGAGCTTGTGCGTCTTGGTATCCACGCGGATCAAATCGCAGGGCTGTTGCGTCTCGCGCAGAATGATGTGTGGCGCCAGCGAGCATGCGCCTTTCGCGTAATAGAGCTTCATCGTCACTCCTGATGGCGGTGATTTGGCCATGCCCTGATGCTCGGGCGAGTCGGGGGCGGAATCTGATGCGAAAGGCTATGCCGAGGTGCGCCGGTAGGCCAGATCGCATAAACCGGGGCGGTTTACGCGCGTCGGCCGCGTGGCTATCCTTGACCGTATCGCGGCAGCGTATGCCGCATTACGGCATAACCTGTGGGGGCTTGATGACTTACTCGTTGCGACGCCGAGA
>CAZIXV010000487.1:0-1979 GCA_964543105.1 uncultured Steroidobacteraceae bacterium | reverse complement strand
AAATGTTGCGGCTCAAGGTTTGATGGCCATTCAAAGCAAGGAAGTACGATGAAGCGCTCGAACGTCACACTGACTCGCCGGGCAATGTTGGCAGGCGGACTGGCAACGCTGGCGGCCGGCTGTGCATCAACTCGGCAATACCAGAGCGCTTCAACTAAATCTGCGCCGAGGTCCGAGTTCGACGACTATGACGGCGTATATGCGCTCTCCGAAGACCATCCTCTCGGCATAAATCGCTTCGTTACAGACGCCGGTACGAGCGTGCTGTTGTTTGCCGACTACCGCAGCGGTGTCGTACGGCCGTTGGCCATGGCTGGACGCGATGAGTTCACGATGGGACCGACGTTCGATACGCCTTCGCCTGTCGAACAGACTGTGCGATTCGTGAGAGGGCGCGACGGGCATATCGAAGCGCTCACACTGCAACGCGTTGATCCGTCTGCATCTGTGCTGAGGGCCACACGGATTGCTTGCCGTGACGAAGCGATCGAATTCGAAAGCGGTGACGCACAACTGGCGGGAGCATTAAATTTGCCGCCGGGGAAAGGTCCGCATCCTGCGGTCGTGTTGCTGCACGGCTCAGGCCCTCTCGGCCGGCATTCCTTCGGCCCTTATCCACGTTTCTTCAATAGCCTGGGGTTTGCGGTGCTGCGCTTCGACAAGCGCGGTGTTGGCGCATCCACTGGGCGGCGATTGGACGCGTCGACAGGAACACCGCAAACGCTGTGGCGCGCCAAATACCCGGACGACTTAGTCGCCGATGCACTCAGCGCTCACGCCTTGCTTCGCGCACGATCCGACATAGATGCGCGATGCATTGGCTTTTGGGGTTCGAGCGAGGGCGGCATGGTGGCGACGCAGGCAGCCGCTCAATCAAGACATGTTGCGTTCGCCATTAACAGTTCCGGATTCATGGGGCCCCTATGGCAAACCATTCTTTATCAGGGCGCCGCGATGATGCGTGCCGCGGGCTCTTCCGAGGATGAGATCGAGCAAGCCGTCGCCTTCAACCGCTTCTGGATGGAAGTCGCAAGAACCGGGCGCGGCTACGCGGAATTCCTGCAGCGGCGGGACGCGATCATTCGCAGCGGCAAAAAAGGTTGGTTGTTCTACGTGAACGCCGCCTTTACCTCGTTGGAGCAGATGCAGTGGACGTGGGAGCGCATTCTGTCGTACGACAGTCTTCCTGCCTTGCGCGATGTCAATTGTCCGGTGCTCGGTCTGTTCGGCGCCGACGATGTGCTCACCGATGCGCGCGCGGCATCGCAGGCGATGCGTACAGCATTGGCGTCGGGCGGCAATCGAGATGTCACGGTTCAAGTGCTTGCCAATGCCTCGCACTCGCTCATGGAAACACCCGGACGGCGTGGCATGGCACCTGGCGTATTCGACACCTTGCGCAAGTGGCTCACTGCACACGGTCGCTGCAGTTGAGGGCACGCTTAGACGAAAGCGATTCGTCCGAGCGCAACGCTAGCGTTTCAGAATGAACTCGCGATCCACGGTCTTGCCGACCGGGAAGCCGTACTCGCCGACCTTGTAGAAACCGTAGCGCGCATAGAAGCGTTGCGCGCCGAAGTTCTCCGACCACACGCCGACGTACAACGGCGTGCGGCTTTGCGCTTCGAGCCATTCGAGGCCGAGGTCCATGAGCTGGGTGCCGATATTGAGATTGTGAAATTCTGCGAGCAGGTAGAGCTGCTGAATTTCACCTGCGGTGGGTTCGAGATGCTCGACCGGTAGTTTGCACGGACCTGCGAGCACGAAACCCACGGGTGTCGTGTCATCGACGAGTGCAAGCCACACAGCCCGCTGCGGGTCTGCAAGAATGCTGCGCCATGCATCGCTCGAATGCGTTCTGCCCAAGAAAAATTGCAGATCCTCCGGCGGATACAAATGGCCGAAGGTCTGCGTGAATGTCGTTGCGCCGAGGGAGGCGAGATGGGATGCATCGTCGGTCGTGGCGCGACGAAAGCGTG
>CAZIXV010000486.1:0-1987 GCA_964543105.1 uncultured Steroidobacteraceae bacterium | reverse complement strand
TCTTGTTGGCGATGTAGAGCTGGTACATGTGCGTTGACGGTTGACGGTTGACGGTCAGCGTGGATCCTCGTCATGCGAGGAGGTATGGAGGCGATGGATCCCGTTTTTCATCCGGGATGCCAAGACAAAGCGAGAGAGGCGTACTGAGTGACGCTAAACATGCTTGGAAAGGAGCGCGTTGTGCTCATCATTCCCCCTCGCTCGCCACATCAGCGAGCGCCTGCTTGCGTGCGGCTTCGAATTCATCGCCGGGCGTCCACGCTGGGATCTCGTCTGCATTGGCGACATTGAGCCCCACGTAAAAACCTAACTGCGCATCTTCGATCATGCCCTCGAAATTCCAGCTGTCATCGATCTCATCGGACGGCTGGTGATAGCGTTCGGCTTCGAACGCTCCAAGTTGTTCTTTACCCCAACCCGCGGGTTGTCCGATGAAATCGGTGCCGGTATCGAGATACAGCGCGGGCACACCGATCTTCGCGAAATTGAATTGGTCTGAGCGATAAAAGAAACCGCGATCGGGAAATTGATCTTCGGTCACGACGCGATCTTGCATTTGCGCGATGGCTTCGACGTAATCGTCCAGCGTCGATTTACCTTTGCCGATGAATACGATGTCCTTGGCACGACCCCAGATGTTGCCGCCGTCGAAATTCAGATTCGCTGCGATTTTGCCGGGCGGCACCGTCGGGTTTTGCGCGAAATATTGCGAACCCAACAAGCCTTGTTCTTCCGCTGCGACGAACAACAGCATGATCGAACGACGCGGCGGCGTCGGTAGCGCTGTGAATGCCTTGCCCATCGCCAGTAGTTGCGCCACGCCGGCGGCATTGTCCAACGCGCCGTTGAAGATCGCATCGCCATTCGCATCAGGTTCGCCGACGCCCAAGTGATCGTGATGCGCGGTGTAGATGACGTACTCGTCCGCCAACTCCGGATCGCTGCCGCGCAAGACGCCATAGACATTTGCCGTTTGCGAACGATTGATCTTGGTGGTGAATTCCATGGAGGTCGTGACACCAAGCGGCACCGGCTCGAAGTCCTTGGAGCGTGCGGCCTGCGTCAGTTCGTTGAGATTCTTGCCTGCCAACGCGACGAGGCGCTCAGCTGCGTCTTCGGTCATCCACGTCTGCGCTTGTAAGCGCGGCTCATCCGTTGCCGGCAGTTCGACCTGCTCGCCGCTCCATGAGGTCTGTACGACTTGGAAGGGATAACCCGCTGATGGTGTGGTGTGAATAATGATGGCGCCGGCAGCACCCTGGCGGGCGGCACTCTCATATTTATAGGTCCAGCGGCCGTAATAGAGGCGTGCAGAGCCGGCGAACAAGTTCGGATCCCAGTCGGGGTCGCTGTTCAGCATCAACAGCACCTTGCCTTTCAAATCCTGACCCTTGAAGTCGTCCCAGTCGTATTCGGGCGCCTGGATGCCATAGCCGACGAATACGACTTCGGCGTTGTCGATCGAACCGCGCGGCGCTTGAACGCCGCTCGAGCCGATGTAGTCGTCCCACCATTCGAACGCGGCGGTTTGTTTGCCGTGCTTGAACGTCCATTGTTCGGGCATCGACGTCGTGACACCCACGACGTCGAATGACTGCTCCCATGAGCCGTCGGGCCCGGCGGGTTCGAAACCGATTTGTTTGAGCTCATCGATGAGATAACGCCGCGCCTTTTCATCACCGGGGGTTGCAGGGGCGCGGCCTTCGAACTCATCGGCCGAGAATGCAGTGATGTGATCGCGTAAGTAGTCCGCTGTGATCTGCTGAGCTGCGGTTTTCGCCGCATCGCTCACTGCCACCTCGCTGCGCGGCGCGGGCAGCGGCTGCGGGTCGGGATCAGGCTTGCGGCAGCCGATCAATCCCAGGGAGAGGCTCAGCGCTACGAGTGCAGGCCGTGTGAATGTATTCATAGGAGCTCCGCTCGTCGGAAAGACGGCGCAAAACTCTAGCAGCTTGCGTTGGGGGCCATAACCGCTGCTAACCGCAGG
>CAZIXV010000485.1:0-1989 GCA_964543105.1 uncultured Steroidobacteraceae bacterium | reverse complement strand
GGTGAGATGAAGCTCGTAAAACTGATTGCGAATCTCGGCTACGGCAGCCGCAAAGAAGTGGCCTGGATGTTTCGCGAAGGCCGCATCACCGATGCCAGTGGCGAGGTCTTGTACGCGGATGACAAGGTCGAGCATGGCGACGTCCGTATCGACGGCGAGCCGCTCGATCCGCCGGCGGGATTGCTGCTGATGCTGAACAAACCGGCAGGCTATACATGCTCGACGAAGGATGCGGGGCACATCGTGTACGAGTTGGTGCCGCCCCGATTCTTGCAGCGCTCGCCGATCGTCTCGACCGTTGGGCGCCTGGATCGCGATACGACGGGCTTGCTGCTCATGACCGACGACGGCGTGCTCTTGCATCGCATCGTCTCGCCGAAATCGCGCATTGCAAAGGTGTATGAAGTGACGCTTGCACGCGATCTGCGTGGCGATGAAGTGGACATCTTCGCCAGCGGTCGCTTGAAACTCGAATCCGAAAAATTGCCGTGCGCACCAGCGCACCTCGAAGTCCTCGATGCGCGGCACGCGCGGCTTACCTTGATGGAAGGCCGCTATCACCAGGCGCGCCGTATGTTTGCCGCGGTGGGCAATCACGTCGAAGCGCTGCATCGCAGCCGTGTCGGTGGATTGGAGCTGGGCGACTTGCCGCTCGGTGAATGGCGCCTGCTGGACGCAAACGACATCGATCGAATCTTTGGCAGGACGAGCAATGAGTGATGAGACAACGATTCAACCCGGCCGCTACCGTCACTTCAAAGGCAATGAATACGAGGTGATCGGCGTCGCCAAGGATTCAGAGACGATGCAGGAAGTCGTCGTCTATCGAGCGCTGTACGGTGAGCGCGGCTTATGGGTGCGTTCGGCGCAAATGTTCGGCGAGATGATCGAACGCGACGGCAAGCGGATGCCACGCTTTCAGCGCATCGAGCGCTGAGGAGGGCGTTCACACCTGCACGAGCGTGTCGGTCGCTCGCGTCACGCCAGGCGCAATGCCCGGCATGTCGGCGTACTTTCGATAGATCGGATCGAAGTCCGTCTCATAGGCGGCGCGGAAGAGTTGTTCGAAGCTATCGATCACGAAGTACGTCTTCTGGAAATCATCGATCAAGTAGTCGGTGAGCATGACGCGTTCGAGATTGAACTTGATGCGCTTGGGCTTTGGACTTTCAACGCAATACACCGTCTCGCCTTTGGACGAGAGAATGCCGGAGCCGTACGCGCGCAAACCTTCAGGCGTCGCAATCAAGCCGAACTCCACCATGTACCAATACAACCGCGCGAGCATCTTCAAGCCGTTCGCGGCGATCGCTTTCGGTCCGGCTTCGCCATAGGCCTGCATGAAGCGCGCGAACGTTGCGTTCGTCAAAAGCGGTACGTGCCCGAAGAAGTCGTGAAAGATGTCGGGCTCGGCTAAGTAGTCGAGTTCATCCCGGCGGCGAATCCAGACGGTGACTGGAAAGCGCCGATTCGCTAGATGCTCGAAAAAATTTACTTCAGGGATGAGGCCGGGTACCGCGACGATTTGCCAACCCGTGGTTTGCGCAAGAATGCGATTGGTGTCATCGATGCGAGGGATGCGATCGGGCGCGGCATTCAATGCACACGCGCCGGCGACGAACTCGGGTGCCGCATAGCGTTCGACCAACCGGATCTGACGCGCATACAGCGTGCGCCAGATATCGTGATCTTCCGCAGAATACTGCTCCCAATTCTGGATGACGGTGTAATCGCTGGCGCAATGCGCATAGTCGCCGCGCAATTGCACCGGCTTCTCGGTGGGGGCAGATGGTTGCTCGGGCATGGCAGCACGCTAGCACTGCGGGTGCGAGCGCGCGATGGGGAAAGCCGCGGACTCTGCGGGCGCGGGCAGGATTGGGATCGGAGCCGGTGGTGAAGGTCCGGACTTGATTCCGAAAGGCGTACGAACAATTCTGACCCGAGCCCCGAGCCCCGAGCCCCGAGCCCCGAGCCCCGAGCCCCGAGCCC
>CAZIXV010000484.1:0-2001 GCA_964543105.1 uncultured Steroidobacteraceae bacterium | reverse complement strand
TCCGCGTGCATTCCGTCACTCGCCAAGCCGATGGTTTGAACGTCGCCGAGATCGAGTGGCTGGAAGCCGAACCTGCACTTCCAGTGCCGGAAGACTACGAGCCCTTCGTCGCGTTGTTGCAGCAGACGCTGCCTGAGCTCGCGCCGCTTTATGATTTTTCGCCGGTGTCTTACGACGATGCTTCCTGGGTTGGCGCGCGACTCGTCGAGCTCTTGCCGTTACCACCCGATGAGAAGCAGCTGTGCCTTGAGATGCAGGATCCACTGCGCCGGCTGGGTCATTTGCGCTCGCGGGTGAAGGTGGCCGAGGGGTGATTCTGCCTCATGCTGCTTTTCATCTGGCAGAGGAAGCGTGTGAGGTTGAACGTGTAACGTGTAAACGTGTAGGCGTGTAAAGAGAACTAAGCTCGTACACGTCTACACGTCTACACGTCTACACGTCTACACGTCTACACGTCTACGCGCCGAACGGCGCACGCCGCCGCGCCACGAACGCATAGATCAAAAGCATCAGCGCGATCCAGCCGAGCGCGGCCCAGCCGATGACGCCGTCGTACGATCCGACGATCCAATTCGCCGGTGCCTCCTCATTCACCGTACTAGCGCGGCGCAGCGTTTGGATCGTGCAAACCCACGCTGCGTGCAGCCCGATACAGGCTGCGATCGCATGAGTGCGAATGCGCACGACGGCCAGCAACACACCGACGGCGAACAAGGCTGCGAATGAATCCAGCAACTCGAGCGGCGCTGCGTATTTCTCGAAGAGTTTGTTCAGCACGGCAAAGCCGGTGCTCCATTCGACCTCTTCACGTGGCAATCGCAGCCGACCGCCCAGAAAATGCAACGAGGCATAGAGCAGGCTTGGCAAAATGACGGCGAGCGTCTTGCCGGATTCGCGCTCCACGGCGGTGAACAGCGCGCCGCGAAAAAAAGTCTCCTCGATCAGGGCAATGACAATCCCACTCAATAAGCCGCTTGCGATGAGCGCGGCAAGCTCACCGGCGCCCCACGCGAACTCCGGCTTGAGGCTGCGTACATCGAGCAGAAACAAGGTTGCGATCAAAGGAATCATGATGGCTGCGCCGACGAGCAGTCCAAGCAGCATCTGGCGTACGAATTCGGGTTTGGGTAGTCCGTAGCCGAGCGCAGGTTTGTTCGCGACCTGCCAGCGTTTGAATATGAATATCAATCCGATGAACGCGACCAGCATCGCGATGCGATGCATGACGCGGTGAATCGGCTGGTCTGAGATGAAGCCAACGAGCCACCAGGCGGGGTAGGCGAGGGCGGAGGCGACCACGAGCGCAGCGCCCAGAAACAGAACCATCGAAATGAATGCGCGCATGATGTCGTTTCGTTCGTTGAGGTTCGTCGTTATTTCTGGACGAACGGCAAAGTTATTCGCTCTTCGGTGCGGTGCCAGCGCTGGTCTAATGACGCGGCGTTCATCAATACACCGAGGAGCTCATCATGGAAGAAAGCAAAGCGGTCGCCATCCTGTCGGCACTGGCGAAGGGCGTCAATCCATCGACCGGCGAAGTCTTCCCGTCGAATAGCGCCTATCAGCAGCCCGATGTCGTGCGCGCGTTGTACACGGCGCTCGAACGCTTCAATGCAGTCCCGCCGTCGTCCGCGGTGGCGCCGCCCCGTTCACGGGCGCAATTGCCATCGAACGTTGGCAAACCCTGGAGCGAGGAGGAAGACCAGCGGCTGCTCGAGGAATTCGAACGCGGCCTCACACCCGCACAGCTCGCGCGCGAATTGGGGCGCACGCTCGCCGGAATCGAAGCAAGACTCGAAAAGCATGGCCGCTTGAGCGCAGCGGAGCGGCGCACAGTGAATCGGTTTGCGGGGAAGTCGTCGGCGGCGAGCTGAGGCGCTACTTGAAAGAGCGACGCAGCAGCCGAACGGCTGCTGTGTCCGACTCGCGACAGGGTGCGTTGCGGACCTGACGGATCTCTCCCCCTATAATCGCCGCCCTCGTCTGGTCCTCGCCACCGCC
>CAZIXV010000483.1:0-2010 GCA_964543105.1 uncultured Steroidobacteraceae bacterium | reverse complement strand
TGCGCGCCCGTCTAAAATAGCCCGATGACGAACCTGACTGCGGATGATCAAGCGCGCCTCGATGCGCAATTCATGGCTCGTGCCCTCGAGTTGGCACGCACAGCGGAAGCGCATGGCGAAGTGCCTGTAGGCGCCGTCATCGTCAAAGACGGCGCAGTCATCGCGGAAGGTTGGAATCGGCCCATCAGCACGCACGATCCGACGGCGCACGCCGAGATCATCGCGATGCGTGCCGCTGCGCAAGTGCTGCAAAGCTATCGTCTGCTCGGTACGACGTTGTATGTGACCCTCGAACCGTGCGCCATGTGCGCCGGCGCCATGGTGCATGCGCGCGTGAAGCGGCTCGTGTTCGGGGCGACGGATCCGCGCGCAGGAGCCGCAGGCTCCATCTTCAATATCACCCAACATGCCGCGTTGAATCACCGCATGGAGGTGAGGGGAGGTGTCATGGCGGAGGAGTGTTCGGCCGAGCTGCGCAAGTTCTTTGTCGCGCGGCGTTGATGGGGCTCGGTTGGTACGGCCCCACGTTCCGCGAGCGTTGCACACGGAACGTCCCCACGCGCTGGGCCGTTCGGCCTGCATCAACGCCGTGCGGACGTGTCATGAAAATCCATCACTTGAACTGCATTTCCAGCTGTCCGCTGGGTGGCGCGTTAATGGATGGTCACAGCGTCTCGCTGCGTGGTCGCCTCGCATGTCACTGCTTGTTGCTCGAGTTGCCGACGATGCTTGTGTTGGTCGACACGGGTTTTGGTCTGCGCGATGTTCGCGATCCCAAATCGCGGCTCAGTAAGTTTTTCCTCTCGCTGTTGTCGCCAGATTTTCGTGAAGGGATGACGGCCATCCGCCAGATCGAGCGGCTGGGCTTCGACGCGCGCGACGTGCGCCATATCGTGCTGACACATCTGGACTTCGATCATGCGGGCGGCCTCGATGATTTTCCGGACGCGGTGATCCACATGATGGAGGACGAGCGCGCAAGCGCGGCGGCGCAAAGTTCCATGCTCGATCGTATGCGCTATCGTCCACAGCAATGGTCCACGCGTAAGAACTGGCGTACCTATCGAGTGGGTAGCGGTGATTCATGGTTCGGCTTTGATGCCGTACGCGAGCTGGACGGTGTGCCTCCGGAAGTTCTTTTGGTCCCCCTCATCGGGCATACGCTCGGCCATGCGGGCGTCGCGATAAGCAGAGGGCTTGATGACTGGTTTCTGCAAGCCGGCGATGCGTACTTTTATCACGCTGAAATGGATGTAGAACGCCCGCGCTGTACGCCCGGACTGCGGTTCTATCAATGGATGATGGAAAAAGACCGCCCGATGCGGTTGCGCAATCAACACCGTCTGCGTGAGCTGAAGAAAGCGAAAGGGAATGTCGTCCAGATCGCAAGCTCGCACGACCCGCATGAATTCGAGCGCCTGGCCCATCGGTCTTCGTACGAGCCGATTCGGCTCGCTACCGTATAGGTTGGCTCAGCACGAAACGGGAAAGAGACTCAAAACGAACGGAAACTGACTGAGTCGCACGAACTCTCCATTCCGTTCGCCCTGAGCTTGTCGAAGGGTTCTTGTGCTTCGATAGGCTCAACACGAACGGGAAAGAAAACTCGGCACGAACGGAGCAGGCACTCAGCACGAGAATTCCGTTCGTGGCACGTCAATCCTTGCGCTTGCGATCCTTGGGTAGCTGAACGAAGTCGCGGCGGGTGTTGTTGCCTTCTGCGCCCGGCGGCCCACTTTTCGGTTTGTCCTTCGAGTGGCCGGGGATGCTCTCCTGCACTTTCGGATCCAAAGCCCCTTTGGGGCCGGCTTTACCAGGATTGATCATGACAACTCCTTGCGTAGCACTGCATGCGAAGAAAGACGTTTGACGCTACGGAGGAGTTCGAGTTGCTCCAACACAAGAGCGGCGACCAAAGACGACGCCATGAATCCGTCGATCTTCTGACTACATTCTCGAACGCCGTTCGCAGTTTCTGCACGGGCGCGGCCAAGTTCAGGAATGAACTCA
>CAZIXV010000482.1:0-2011 GCA_964543105.1 uncultured Steroidobacteraceae bacterium | reverse complement strand
CGCCCGCGATCTGCACGATGTGTGCGTGATGCAGGAGCCGATCGAGTAGTGCCGCTGTCAGCGTTTGATCATCTGCCAGCGTGGTTGCCCACTGCGTGAACGGCAGATTGCTGGTGAGGATCATGCTGGCGCGCTCGTAGCGCTTTGCGACGACGTTGAAAAACAAGTTCGCTTCGTCTCGTCCGAACGGTAAGTAGCCGAGCTCATCAACGATGAGGAGCTTCGGTCCGAGAATCGCTCGGTTGAAATACTCCTTCAGTCGTCCTTGAGCCTTCGCCGCCGCGAGTTGGATCATGAGATCGGCTGCAGTGATAAAGCGCGTCTTGATGCCAGCCATCACCGCGCGATAACCCAGCGCCATCGCGAGATGACTCTTGCCGACGCCTGAAGGCCCAAGCAATACGACGTTCTTAGCACGATCGATGAAGCTCAATGAGGCGAGTTCTTGAATCTGCTGCTTCGGTGCGCCGGTGGCAAAGCTGAAGTCGTAGCTCTCGATCGTCTTGACCGTCGGCAATGTCGCCAGCTTCAGAAGCGTCTGTCGGATCCGCTCGGTGCGTGCGGCTTGCTCGGTCTCAAGCAATGAGGTGAGAAAGTCAGCGAAGCTCGCCTGCGTATCCGCAGCGCGTTGTGCCAGCGCTGACCACTCGGCACTGAAGGCCGGCAACTTGAGTTCCTCGCACAAGGCGCTGATGCGTTGTTGTTGGAGCGTCATGCTGCGTTCTCCAACAATGCCTCATACACCGACAGCGGATGCTGCAGCGACTCGAAGGGCATCACGTTCGCATGCGAAACGGCCGGTGTGTCGCGAGGTGCGCGGATCGGTAGCGCTGAAAAATGTGCTTGATCCTCAGGCAAACGCACGCAGGGTTGAACGCCGGTCGTCGCATGAATGCGCGCGTTGGCGACCTCGTTGAGCCATCGCAGCACTTCGCGGTTCGCAGTGTCCACATCGAGCGTGAGCCCTGCGCTGCGTAGCGTTGCCGAGAGCGGCACGAGAAAGCTGCCCTTCAAGTATCCGTTGAAGCGCTCGACCTTGCCCTTCGTGCGTGCGCGATAGGGCTTACACACGCGCAACTTAAATCCATACTCATGTGCGCACTCGAGCATCCCGGCGTGCCAGCGATGCAGTCCGGGCCCGTATGCATCGCGATCGATGATCACGGTCTTCGTGTTATCGAACAGCACTTCGCTGGGCACGCCGCAGAAGTACTCGAAGGCGGCGATGAGTCCATCGCGCCAATCCTCGAAGCACTCTGAGCGCGTAAAGCGCACGAACGTCGCTCGGCTGAAGCCCAGCGTGGCAACGAACGCGAGCAATCGATCGCGACCGCGCCGGATCGTCGTGAAATCTGCCTGCATCTGCTGGCCCGGCGCGGTCTCGAATCGCACCACCGGATCAACGCGCACAACTTTGAAAGGTCGCACGAACGCTTTGAGCTGACTGATCCCGCCGGTATAGCCGATGCCTTGAACCTCACGCATCAACACCGTCGCCGGAATCCAATCCGGGCGGGCCTGCTCGATCCGCTCGAGCAAATACGCTTTGAACGGATCGAGCTTGCAGGGCCGCGGATCGCGCGGTCCGTACTGCACCTTCGCTGCGCCGCGCAGGTACTTGCGCACCGTGTTACGCGACAACCCCGTCTCTCTCATGATCTGCCCTATCGAGCGGCCTTGTCGTTCTAAAACCTTGATCTCCACTGCTTGCTCCTGGGTCAACATCTCGACGGCTCAAAAAGCCGCCATCCTCACCCAGGGGGGTCAAAATTACTTCGGCGGTAGGGGGTCAGTTTTACTTCGGCGATGACAGCTGGCATCCCGATGCCGGGTGTCGAGATTCGAGTCGTCGATGCGGAGAGTCGCGAACCGCTGCCCGCGGGCGAAGTGGGCGAAGTCGAAACCCGTTCGGTGGCAAACATGGTGGGCTACTGGAACAACGCTTACGCGACGGTCCAGACCGTCGGCGAGGACGGCTGGTTACGAACGGGAGACGCCGGTTATCTCGACG
>CAZIXV010000481.1:0-2021 GCA_964543105.1 uncultured Steroidobacteraceae bacterium | reverse complement strand
GCAGCGGCAGGATCCTCGTCTTGATCGTCGTAGATCTGATGCTCTTGCAGCAGCTTGCGCAAATTCGCCGTACTCAACACACGCGTGCCGAGACTGGCCACATATTGGTCGGCGTAGCGCGGTTCATTGGCCGCCTCGCTCATCACCTGCTTCAAGTTCTGCGCCTCTTCGATTTCGATGAAACCGGAAGAGGTGTAGATCGAAGGCAAGCCGACGGCGAGCATTGCTGCCAGCGCAATGATCGGCAACGACACCCCCAGCAGCAGATTCTTTCTGCGCTTGAGAGCCCCGATGTAATCGCTCAATCCAGGACCAGCTGAAGGTTCCATCGATTATTCTCCGCGCCCGGGCTCGTACACGATGCCAAGGCTGACTGCGTTCGAGGAGCGATCGGACAGCTCGTCCGACCATTCCTGCCAGATGTAGTTGTAGGCGCCAACGAGCGACCACTTACGTGTGATACGCCAATCGAAGCCGACTTCTCCCGTGAGGTACTCGCGCGTTGGATAGGGGGTGTTGTCGATTGCCTCATCGCGAGTGCCGCGCACACCGAGCAGGAACGACAACCGCGGCTGCAGCGCGCGCATCATGCGAAGGCGCAACTCGTTGCGCTCGACGACCGCGCCCGCTGCGTTCGGGCCCACCAAGCGCGTCAGATCGGCGAACAGATTCGTCGTCGGCCAACTCCAGCGCCCGCCCAAGCCGGCGATTACACTGGATTCGGTAGAAGCGTTGGTGCGATCGATGTCGGTTTGCTGGCCGCCCACACGCACGTAGACCTCAGCCGTCTGCGAATAGTCGGAACGCCACTCGACCTCGGCGCCATAGCCTTCCGCATCGAATGCGGTTTCATAGCGTGAAGCTCGCGCGCGCAACGTCAGCGAAGAGCGCTGCGACATCAGCCATCCCCAACCGACATACACGCCGTAATCGGTGAAATCGCGTTGCGCGTTTTCATAATTCTGATCGAAGCTGGCATCGAGATAATGCCCGCCGGCTTCGGCACGATGCCGCTGCGTGACGTCGTAGTGCCAATACGGACGGATGCGCATCTGGTCGCGCTCGTTACGCAATAGCGTACGGCCCGCATCACCCATCGTCGGATCGCCCAGATCGCCACCGTCGCCTACCGCGGGCAACTCGCTGCGCACGATATCCTCACGGCTCCAGCTCGCATCGATGCCATAGCGTGAACGCAGCGTTCGCTGCTCATACATCGCATCGAAGAAGTAGTCGTTGGAGTCTTCTTCGCGCTCGTCCGGGAAGTACGTCGCGCGAATCCGCGGGGCGATCTCCGCTTCGCGGATCGGATCGATCAGCCTAACGGGCAGCGCCACATCCATCATCGGGCCCGAGACTTCGATTTCCTGACCCGGAAAGCCGAGTCGATAATTGTCGCTGTACTCGTAGCCCAGTTCGAGGCGCGGCGCGAATTCCCAATTCTGCGCGCTGGCGTTCGAAGCGATTCCCAATGCAGCGCCGACGCAGGCGCTCATGAGCGCGGGATGCAGAGACTTCCTCATTCGACGAATCACGTTATTCATCAGGGCACGACCACGACATCGCCGGCGATCAACTCGATGTTCTGATTGAGGCTGCGTCCGCGCACGACATCGCCATAAGGAAACGGCATCGCTTCCTGCGCGGTGCCATTGCGCCGCAGGATCTTGATGTCATTCGTTGCGGCAAACGGCGTGAGACCGCCGGCCATACTGAGCGCCTGCATCACGTTCACGCTGGGATTCACGATGAATTCCCCCGGTTTGTTCACTTGGCCGATCACGAAGATCTTGTTGCCATTGATCTCTTGCACCGTGACCGTGACTACGGCTTCGGCAATGTATTTGCTGAGCCGATCGCTCACGAGCTTGTTGAGTTCTCCGACGTTCTTACCGCGCGCATCGATCTCGCCGACGAGCGGGAACGAGAAACCGCCATCGGGCCTGACCAGCACGGTGCGTTGCAAATCCGGCTCCTTCCAAACAGAAATCTCCAGCACGTCGCCTGGCTTCACTTGGTAC
>CAZIXV010000480.1:0-2035 GCA_964543105.1 uncultured Steroidobacteraceae bacterium | reverse complement strand
ATGTTGGTGGTGTCGTTGCCGGCACCGAGCGTCGCGTAGTAGCTGCGCTGCTTGTAATCACCGTCTTCATCGAACCCATAGCGGCCGCCGACTTCGGCACCCTCGAAATTCGACTTCAGGATGAGGTTGACCACACCGCCCACTGCATCCGCGCCATAGGTCGCGGAGGCACCGTCCGCGAGGATCTCGATGCGCTCGATCGCCGCGGTGGGAATCATGCTGACGTCGACGAACGCGAAGCCGCCCGACGCCGCCACGGGCGAAACGGCCGCACGACGACCGTTGATGAGCACCAATGTAGACCGATTACGCAACGCCAATTGCGAGCCGCCGTTGGTCGAGTTCGAGGAGACGTTGCCGTTTTCCGAGCCGATATTGAGCCCACCAAAGAAGAAGGGCTGCGTCTTCTTGAGCACATCGAGCACATCGGTCGGCGCACCGGATGTCTGAATGTCTTCAGACGTCATCACTGTGACCGGAACGCCCGGCGCATTCAGGTTCAGCGGAATCAACGAGCCGGTGACGATGACTTCCTGAATGATTTCATCGTCCTCGGCGGCATAAGCACCCGGAACGACCGCAGCGGCCATACCGGCAAGAAGCGCGTAGCGAACTGCTCGCGCCAGCGAGTTGCTTGTGGTCTGAGTCATCGCAAAACCTCCTGCGAGAGGGACGCGTCCTGGGCATTCACTGCAGTCGTTGCCGACCTGCATCGTTGCAACGGACTGTTAGCCCCGGAGTGAATGTGTGTTAGGAATACAACGCAAAAATCTGCATGCACAATCGAAGAGTGGCTGATTCAACAGTCCGCTCGCCCGCAGATGCGCCGCAATCAGTGGAAGTACGAAGGACTTTTCTGCACGCGATTAAGGAGTGCGTGCGTATGCAATCGCGTTGCAGGGATTACATGTCTATCGGCGAGCGAACTCGCTCTGTAGTGGATTACGTCGATCCCGATTCGATCGCCGCAATCGAGGGCGCAACACGCAGGACCAAAGCGAGACTCATCAACGCTTTTCGCGTCCGCGTTTCTTCTGCGTCAACTGTTCATAGTGATCGCTTGTATACAAGTCTGAATTTTTACTGCGAAGCTGCAGGCGTCGTTGTACGCGTTGCCATGAACTCACGTAGCGCAGATGCCGTGTGCGATGTCTTTGCGCGCAAGATCACATCCTCCGGTGACCCCTGCGCCACAACGCGCCCGCCGCCGTCTCCGCCTTCAGGTCCTAAGTCGATGATCCAGTCCGCCTCGGCCATGACGTCCAGGTTGTGTTCGATCACGACGACAGAGTTGCCGGCCGCCACGAGTCGATGCAGCACGCGAATCAGTTTTTCGACATCCGCCATGTGCAGGCCGACCGTCGGTTCATCCAAGACATACAACGTCGTCTTGTCTGCTTGTAAAGCTTCTACGGGACGTCGCGGATTCGGCCGCACGCGCGCCAATTCGGTCACGAGCTTGATGCGTTGCGCCTCACCGCCCGACAGCGTCGGGCTTTGCTGCCCGAGCGTGAGATAGCCGAGGCCCACGTCCTGCAGCAAGCGCAGCGCGTGATGAATACGCGGATGGGCGATAAAGAATTCGACCGCCTCATCCACGCTCATCATGAGCACATCGCCAATACTCTTGTCCTTGAAGCGAATCGACAGCGTTTCCTGGTTGAAGCGCTGTCCGCCGCAGACATCACAGACGACTCGCACATCGGGCAGAAAATTCATTTCGATCTTCCGCATGCCTTGGCCTTCGCAGGCATCGCAACGACCGCCGCCCGTATTAAAAGAGAAGCGGCTCGGCTCGTAGCCGCGCATCCGCGCTTCGGGCGTCTCGGCGAACACGCGTCGGATCGCATCCCAGAAGCCGATGTAGGTTGCCGGGCAGGAACGCGGCGTCTTGCCGATCGGGGTCTGATCGACTTCGAGAATGCGGCCGATCTGCTCCCAGCCTTTGATCTGTTTGCAGCCATGCCATGCGAGGTTCGACTTGCGTGACTTGCGGCTCAGGGCTGCGTGCAAGTTGTCGTGCAATACATCGCGC
>CAZIXV010000479.1:0-2043 GCA_964543105.1 uncultured Steroidobacteraceae bacterium | reverse complement strand
GCGGAATGGAAGTTTCTTTCACCGTTTCAGGCACGCTCAGATCCGCCGCGATCGCTTGCAGCGCTTCGGTGGTGGTCTGCCGTTCGAGTTGCGAACCCCAAACCGATGCACCTTGCGCGGACAAACCGGTGAAGGTCGGGGTCAGACGGCCGCTGGCAACATCCCATTGCCAGACCAGACGGCCCTCATACGTACCGCCTTCGTCCAAGCGCACGGTGATGCGATTCGGATCGGAGGAGTAAATCGAATAGGTGCCCGTCCTCTGGCCGGTGATCTTGCCGGCGGCATTGAGCGAGACGTACACCGAGCGCGCAGGTTCGCGATTGATGTCCTTGCCCAGTTCGATGAGTTTGTAGTCGCCGACCACATCGGCAGTCGAGACGACGTTCGTGCCTTGGATGGGGACGTAGCGATGCGGCGAAGCCACCAGCCAGTCGTTTTCATTCAGGAACATCTCATGCACGCGAATCGAATGTTCTTCGCCGCGATTCGGGAAGCGCGTGTGCGTGATGAGGAAGTGCTTCTGCGTCTGCGTGTCGTAATACGCGGAGTTGTGGCCGGGGGAGAGATAGCCGCGCGAGGTCGCCTCTTCACCGGGCGTCGCCACGAATTCGAAGCCGCCCATGAGTTTCACGCCGAAAGGCGCAATGCTGTCGAGATTGCCGCGGGCTTGCGCGACATCCTGACCTTCGGCATCGAGGTATGGACCATCGGGCTGACGCGAACGCGCCACGCGGATGTTGTAACCGTCCGCCGCCATGAAGCCGCCAAACGACATGAACAAGTAGTAATAGTCGCTTTGCGGGCTGTAGAGGATGTAGGCGCCTTCGATCGCGCTGTGATCGCCGCCGGCGAGATGCTTGCCGTAACCCTGGCCCGGCAGGGGCTTGCTCGTCGCTTCATCCATTTCGAGGATGAAAATGCCGCCTGAGTACGAGCCGTAGACCATCCACAGCTTGCCGTCCTTGTCGTAGAAGGCGTCCGGATCGATCGTGTTGGGGTGAATGTTCGCGTTGTAGCTGTCGATACCTTCCGGTCCCATGCCGGCTGTGACTTCGGCCGCCGTCATGCCCGAGCGCAGGAAGATGCCTTGGTCGACATACGGCCCTTCGATGTCATCGGCAATGGCCACACCGAGATAGGAGCGCGGGCCATCGCATTCATTCGTGGCTGGGTTGCTGCAGAAGCTGTAATAGAAGCGATATCGCCCGTCATCGAAGCGAATGACATCGGCGGCCCAGGAGCCCGGCGCGCCCGTCCAGGCGGTGCCGTCGGCCGGAATCGTGCTCCACAACGGATTGGCGGCATCGACGCCGTCGGTTACCTCCTCCCAATTCATGAGATCGGTGGAGCGGGCGGATGCGAGATGCGAGCCGAACACATAGAACGTGCCATCCGTGTCACGAATCACCGAAGGATCGTGCACCGGTAGATCGTTGTGCGTGATGGCCGCCGAAACGGTCGGTGGCTGAGCTGGCTCCGGCCGTGGCGTTGGCGTGGCCGGTGGATTTGAATCGGATCCATCGGATCCGCAGCCAGAAAGGAGCGCAAGGACGCTCGCCGCGAGTACAGCACGGAGCTTCATCAGCTCATCCCCCCAATGTTGTCTGAGTTATCCGAGGTCGACTCTATAACTCGGACAATTTGAGTGCAACCCGCATTGGGTCCAAGGCGCGTTTGTCATCGTCCTGTCACTTGGTTGTCATGGTTTCGACCTGCGGGATGCGCATGATGTGTGCGTCACGGCTTTGGGTGTGCGCCATGGATCCTTTGACTCAACTCTATGAACGCTTGCGCGCCACGGCGCCGACGGCGGGCTTTCCCGCCGAGCCACCGTCGTTAGAGGAGTGGATGAAGTACTGGGACGACGAGCAGAGCGAATACGTCAACCTGCGCACGTTCGAGCACTGGCTGTCGCGTGCAGCCTCGACCCGCCGCAGCTCGTCGATGTGAGCTGAACTCCCCGTTCGTTCGGGCTGAGCGATTTCCGTTCGGGCTGAGTCCACTCCCGTTCGTGCTGAGCACAGTCGAAGCACGCTCACT
>CAZIXV010000478.1:0-2061 GCA_964543105.1 uncultured Steroidobacteraceae bacterium | reverse complement strand
GAAATCGATGATGCGGAACTTGCCGCCGAAGGGCGTGGCGGGTTTGCAGCGCCGTTCCGTCAGATGCTTGAGCCGCTCGCCTCGCCCGCCGGCCATGATGACGGCGAGCGTGTTGCGTGTGAGCCGACTGACGTAGCGGCGCGAGAGCTCATTTCTCTGCGTGCTGTTGGTAGGTCGTCCCGGAATTCGGTTCTCAGCAACGCGATCTGACATGTCGGTGGTTCTCGCATTAATCGGTGGGCCGAGGCAGCTGCCATGTTAGCCGAAGCGCTCCGCGGTACGCTGCCGTATCGGCCGCTTGCCGCCGGTGCGCGTGTTCGGCATTGTTCGCAACGCTTCGTGCAGGAGTTCAGTTTCTGTTACGCGGCGCAGTCTCATCATCTCCGCCCGAAATCGCTCCACGCAGCAACAGCATGCGGCAATTGATCCGTCGTCGAAATCCTGTGAATACGCGCAGTACGCCTGCGGCCTCATTGCGTGCGGGCGCAGTTGCTGTGCTCGTATTCGCTGCGATTCAGCCCGCCGCTCGAGCAGCGGAGGACTCGCCGCCGAATACGGCGGCATCGAGCGCAGGCTGCCTGCCTGACGGGACGGGCTATTTACGCGCTCGCATCGATGGTGCGTTGAAAGCCGAGTTGAATTGGAACAATGCCGATATGCAATGCACCGGCGCCGTGCGCCCCACCGACGGCGGCGTGCGCATGCGCTTCACGGCGGCCTTGCCATCTGGCGAAACGCTCGTGCTCGTCTTTGGGATTGCATCGATGCGCGAGGGAGTGGCCGGCAAGAACCTGCCCGTCAATCTCACCGTCATCCGTGAAGGCAGCGGAGAATTTTACGGCACGCAGGGCGATGACAAATGCATGCTCGATGAACTCCAGCAGCAGCCGCTCATGGGCATACCGCATCGCAGCCGCGCGTATCGGGCCGTCGCGCGTGGTTATTGCACCGAGCCTGCGCGCGCTGTGCGCGGTCAAGGCGCCTTGCTGATGTCACGTTTCGATTTTGCGGGAAGAGTCGATTTCGATGACGCCGACGACAGCGTCGATACACCACAGGTAGCGACACGATGATGAGCGCGAAACACAGCTGGATCGTTCTGGTGTGCGCGTTGGCGTGGATCGCCGCACCCGCACGAGCAGAGTCGACCGATGCAGCGCAACTCGACCGCGCCTTTCCGCGCACGACACTCAAGATCGCAACGCCCAATGCGCGCTTGCACACGTTCAATGCGTGGGTTGCAGACACCAATGAACGCCGGGCACGCGGTTTGATGTTCGTGAAGCAGCTTGCGGATGATGAAGGCATGCTGTTCATCTACGACCGCCCGCAGCAAGTCGGCATGTGGATGAAGAACACGTTCATCCCGCTCGATATGTTGTTCGTCGACGCGACCGGCAAGGTGATCCGAGTTGCTGAGAACACTGAGCCGCATTCACTGGACACCATCGCATCGCAAGGCATCGCCCTGGCCGTCATCGAACTCAAAGGCGGCACCGCGCAACGCCTTGGCATCACGAAGGGCGCGCAGGTCATGCATGCGGTGTTCGATCCAAAACGATGACCGGCACAACCAGCAAGCAGTCCTGATCAGAGCTCCAAGGAGACCCGTTTCGGGACCATGCGGTCCATGGACTCCATGATGCGGGTAATCAACGCTCTTTCGGTTGGGCTCAAGCGCGGACTCCAGACATCGAAGATCAGCACGACCCGCGTTGCATCGCTATCGTTCCAAGCTTCATGTTCGATCGTATCGTCGAACACGAACGCCTCTCCCACCCGCCACTGTCTTGTCTGATTGCCCACGCGAAAGCCGCAGCCTGCCGGCACGATCAGCGGCAGGTGCACGACAAGCCGCACGTTGGCGACACCGGTATGTGCAGGCAATCGCGTGCGCGGCTTGAGCACCGAAAACATCGCCGCGGGCATGTGATTGACGACGTTGGGCTGCCCGAATCGCTCGAGCATGGCGACGGTCTGCGGGCAACGCTCGCAGTTCCTTTCGTAGCGCCGACCCTGGTAATAAAAATGAAAGGCGCTCCAGCGGTGTGAGCCGTTCAG
>CAZIXV010000477.1:0-2076 GCA_964543105.1 uncultured Steroidobacteraceae bacterium | reverse complement strand
CAAAGTGTATGTGACGAGCGAGCGCGAGCATTGGCGCAGCCCATTCGAAACGCATGTGATCAGCGCGCGGCGTATGGCTGAGATGTCCGACACGAAGACGCCGCAAGGCATCGTCGCACTCGTACCGATGCTGCCGGCGAGCGCGCCGCGCCCCGATGAGCGCGCGATTTATCTCCACGAAATCCAGGACCCCGGCAACCTCGGCACGATCCTGCGCACGCTCGCCTGGTTCGGGAATTTCCGTTGCCTGCTCGGGCCGGGCAGCGTCGATCCGTACAACTCGAAAGTCGTCCGCGCGAGCGCCGGCGCGATTTTTCATGTGCCGATCGAGCAGGAAATCACCTTGGATGCGCTGCGCAGCCGCTTTCAGCGCATCGCCTATCTCGATATGCGCGGCGATCCGGTACAGTCGCCCGCCTTCAGGTCGTTCGATTGTTATGTGTTCGGCAACGAAGCCCGCGGCATCCCGCACGACCAACTCACACTTAACGCCCAGGCATTCTCGATTCCCGGCTCCGGCACGATCGAATCCTTGAACCTCGCCTCGGCCGTCAACATCTGCGCCTATGAAATGCGGCGCTGAGATCACGCGCTGTGTCCAACTTTGCTTCTCTGCCTCTCATTGCGCCGCTGCAACGCGCGCTCGTTGAAATCAATTACGACACGATGACACCGGTGCAGGCGGCGAGCCTGCCTGCCGTGTTGGCAGGTCGCGATGTAATTGCGCAAGCCGCCACGGGCAGCGGCAAGACCGCTGCGTTTGCGCTCGGTCTGCTCTCTTCGCTCGACGCCACGGCGGTGCAGCTGCAAGGGTTGGTGTTGTGTCCGACGCGCGAGCTGGCGGACCAAGTGAGCCGTGAGATTCGTCGCCTCGCGCGCTTCATTCCGAATGTGAAAGTGCTGACGCTGTGTGGCGGCATTCCATTGCGCCCGCATCTCGCCTCGCTTGCGCATGAACCGCATATCGTCGTCGGCACGCCCGGCCGCATCCTTGAATTGGTTGAGCGCGAAGCGCTGCCGCTGCGCGCGTTGAGAGTGCTCGTGCTCGATGAAGCCGATCGCATGCTCGACATGGGCTTTGCGGATGAGATCGACAGCATCATCGAACGCACGCCGAAACAGCGTCAGACGCTGCTGTTCTCCGCCACGCTGCCGGAGGATGTGCGCGAGGTGTCGCGGCAATTTCAGCGTGATCCGGTCGACGTCACCGTATCGTCCGCCGTCGATGAACCGGCGATCGAACAAGTGTTCGTCGACGTCGATGAGGACGCGAAGCTCGACGCGTTGGCGAACGCGCTGCTGCACTACCGGCCGGACAGTGCCGTGGTCTTTTGCAACACGCGACAAGAAGTTCGCGCGGTCGCGGGAGAACTCGCCGCGCGGGATTTTTCAGTGCTCGCATTGCACGGCGAACTCGATCAACGCGAACGCGAGGAGATGCTCGTCCGCTTCGCGAATCGCAGCTGCACGGTGCTCGTCGCCTCGGACGTCGCCGCGCGCGGTCTCGACATCGCCGATCTGGCGATGGTGGTCAATTTCGATATCGCGAACGATCCCGATGTGCATACCCATCGCATCGGCCGCACGGGTCGCGCAGGTCGCGAGGGTTTGGCGTTGACGCTGTGCGCGCCGCGCGATGCCAAGCGCGTCGATGCGATCGAAGCGCGGCTCGGCGCGTCGATGCAATGGAAGGAACTGCCAGATGCATCCAATGCACAGCCGCTCGTGGCCCCGTTCGTCACGCTCGTGGTGGATGCAGGACGCAAAGACAAACTGCGTCCTGGCGATCTACTCGGCGCGCTCACCGGCGATGCCGGTTTGCCCGCGAACGCGATCGGCAAGATCGATGTGTTTCCCACGCGAACCTATGTGGCGATCAAGCACGGCCTGCACGAGCAGGCGCTGCGGCGGCTGCGGTCTGGGAAGATCAAGGGTCGTACGTTTCGGATTCGGCGGGTGTGAGCGTGCTTCGACAGGCTCAGCACGAACGGAAATATTCAGTTAGCCCTGAACTCTCTTCCGTTCGCCCTGAGCTTGTCGAAGGGCTCTAGCGCGCGTCCGCTCCACTCACCGGTA
>CAZIXV010000476.1:0-2081 GCA_964543105.1 uncultured Steroidobacteraceae bacterium | reverse complement strand
TGATAGTAGCCGCCGCCGTTGGCGCACGAGCCCATCGAGATCACCCAGCGCGGCTCGGGCATCTGGTCGTACACCTTGCGCAATGCAGGCGCCATCTTGTTCACGAGCGTGCCGGCCACGATCATCACGTCGGATTGACGCGGGCTCGGACGAAAGACGATACCGAAGCGATCCAAGTCGTAGCGCGCGGCACCGGCGTGCATCATCTCAACGGCACAACACGCAAGACCGAAGGTCATCGGCCACATCGAACCCGTGCGCGCCCAGTTGACGAGCTTATCGACGGTCGTCGTTGCGAAGCCACGTTGCGCAATCGGCGCATCGGGCGTTTCGGCTGTCGGTGCTGTCAATCCCATTCGAGCGCGCCTTTCTTCCACTCATAAACGAAGCCCACGACCAGCACGAGCAAGAAGATGCCCATGGCGATGAGCCCTGCTCCTCCAATCGGACCGAGCGCAACCGCCCACGGGAAGAGGAAGGCGATTTCAAGATCGAAGACGATGAACAAAATCGCGACGAGGTAATAACGCACGTCGAATTTCATTCGCGAATCCGAAAACGCTTCGAAGCCGCACTCGTAAGCAGAAAGCTTTTCGGCATCTGGACGCCGCGGCCCGAATAAAAATCCGAGACCGACGAGCACAGTGCCAAGCGCGGCGGCGACGCCCAGAAATATCAATATGGGTACGTAGTTTTGCAACATCGCAGCTGACTCTCGATGCCGGGACCGACATCGGGCGCGGATTGTATCAGCGAAGTTGCAATGCAGTAACCCAAATTCGCATTGCGCCGCCATCCAGCGCATACGTAATGAAACGTAGGCGCGATACACAGTGATACCCCGGCCACATCGCGAATTGCTTCGTGATGTCAACGATGCGTGCTTCGGCGAAATGGATGAGCTCGGCGGCAGCACGTGCGCGATGAGGTCGCTGCGACTGATCATTCGCGAGTGGGAGGCTGTGCGATCGTGGGGCTTTTGTTAGCGCTGTGGTGGCACGCTATTGCGATTGGGTTCTACGAACGCCGTCGCGGTTGAGTTCTCGGAGCGCTGCCGCGGTTGAGTTCGCAGAGCGCTGCCGCGGTTGAGTTCTTTCTCTTTTTCAAAAAGAGAAAGAACCAAAGAGAAATATGGCTAACGCCGTCGGTACAGGTGTGATTGTCTTCTACTTCTTTCTTTGGACAAATCCAAAGAAAGAAGTAGCAAGAAAGAAAGATTTGGTGCGGATGAGAGGACTCGAACCTCCACGGCTTTCGCCACTACCACCTCAAGGTAGCGTGTCTACCAGTTCCACCACATCCGCACCGAAACCGGTGGCGATCGCTGTGGTGCGATCGACTTGTTGCTGCCCCTCGGACAGCGATGCCGCGCTTACTGTTGAGCGGGCGTCTCGTTCTTAATTCGTATTCTGTGACGGCGCTTCGGCAGGGGGCGCTGTCTCGGTCGGCAACGCCGGCAACTCTGGCGTCCTGCTCGGTGTCGTCTGTGTGCCGACGCGATCAATCACGCTCGATGGCGCCGTTTCGGTTTGCCGACTGCCCATGTAGGCCAGCGACAAACTCGTCACGATGAACAAAAAGGCAAGCGTTGCCGTCATGCGTGACAGAAACGATGCAGAACCACGTGCGCCGAACACCGTGCCCGATGCGCCGGCACCGAAACCCGCACCCGCATCCGCACCCTTGCCGCGCTGAATCAAGACCAGACCCACGATTCCGGCGGCAAGCAGAACATGAAAAACGGTAGTGATCGTATGTAACCAGTTCATCGCGCGTCGTCCGATCAGTGAACCTGCACTGCCGCGCAGATCTTCAAGAATTCGTCCGCCTTGAGCGATGCACCGCCGATCAGGCCGCCATCGACATCCGGCATCGCGAAGATCTCGCGAGCATTGCTCGCCTTCACGCTGCCGCCATAGAGGATTCGCAAACGGGCCGCGATCTTAGCATCGTGCGCTGCAACCTCGGAGCGAATATGTGCATGAACTTCCTGCGCCTGCTCCGGCGTTGCGTTATTTGATGTGCAGATGTCTGATATCGTGTCATAGTAGACTATCTCTTATGCATTTTTGTGCTTTTGT
>CAZIXV010000475.1:403-2101 GCA_964543105.1 uncultured Steroidobacteraceae bacterium | reverse complement strand
CTGTCCTTCGGCGCACCCACTGCACTCGAGACGACAGTCGCCGCGAAAATCTGCGAACTCATTCCCTCGATCGAACTCGTGCGCATGGTGAGTTCAGGCACCGAAGCGACGATGAGCGCCCTGCGCCTCGCGCGCGGCTTCACCGGCCGTAGCAAGATCGTGAAATTCGAAGGCTGCTATCACGGCCACTCGGATTCGCTGCTGGTGAAGGCTGGTTCGGGCGCGCTGACGCTCGGCGTGCCGACCTCGCCGGGTGTGCCGGCGGAATTGGCTGCGCACACCATCACGCTCTCATACAACGACATCGAACAAGTTCAACAAACGTTCAACGAGGTGGGTGGCGACATTGCCTGCGTGATCGTCGAACCGATCGCCGGCAACATGAATTGCATTCCGCCAGCGCCGGGGTTCTTGGAAGGCCTGCGCGCAGTCTGCGATCAATACGGCGCAGTATTGATATTCGATGAAGTCATGACCGGCTTTCGCGTCGCACTCGGCGGTGCCCAGGCGCTCTATGGCATCAAACCCGATCTCACAACGCTCGGCAAAGTCGTCGGTGGCGGCATGCCCGTCGGCGCCTTTGGCGGTCGTCGCGACATCATGGAACACATCGCCCCACTCGGCCCGGTGTATCAAGCAGGCACCTTATCGGGTAATCCGATCGCGATGGCCGCAGGACTTGCAACGCTCGCAGGCGTGAGCGAACCAGCATTCCATCAGCGTCTTGCCGAGCGCACGACCCAGTTGGTCGAAGGGCTCCAGAGCGCAGCGCGAGCAGCAAACATCCCGTTTTCGACCAACCACGTCTGCGGCATGTTCGGCCTGTTCTTCACCGACACCGCGCCGCACAGTTTCAACGAAGTCATGGCATGCGACGTCGAGCGTTTCAAACGCTTCTTCCACGGCATGCTCGCGCAAGGAGTGTATTTAGCGCCGTCGGCCTTCGAAGCCGGATTCGTGTCGAGCGCGCATACGGAGGCGGACATCGAGGCGACGATTGCAGCGGCAGCGGCGACTTTTCGCACGCTGCGCTGAGACGTTGTTACTTAGAAGCGATAACCGAGGCTGAGCGTCCCGATGAAGAAGTCGGAGTACTCATTGGGATAGCCTTGTTGCGTGAGCGGCGCCGACGGTCCAGGCGGGTTGTATTCGCCGGGGAAGTCTTTGTTGCGTACGACCCGGTCTGCATAACGCCCTTCGAAAGACAGGTCGAAACCCGGCAAAACGTCGAGCCACTGCACGCCGAGACCACCGTAGTAACCATGCGCCGGCGTGCGCGCTTCGTAGCGTGCAGCGCCAGCGAACACCGTCAACGCAAACGGCTTTCTGAAGCGATAGCGATAGTCCAAGACGCGAATCGCGATCAGCGATCGTCCGTCGACGTCATCGAACTCCAGTCGCACGCCCAAGTCGCTTCGCTGCGTCATCTGCCGACGCGCACCGATACCGATGTGAGCGCCGGTCGATTCGAAATCCTCGACAGGCGATGCGCCATCGGAAACATCGTAACGACGCAGGCTGTAGCTCCCGCCCGCGACGACGAAGCGATGCGTTCCGGGCGAAGAATCGTAGGCGTCGTCCGCGGCATGCGCATAAAACCTTGGCGCATTCTGGGAATAGCGAACGAAACCACTTAGGCGGCCAAAGTCTTCGCCGAAGATGTTCTTGCCCGCATCCAACTGCGCCCCGCCGGTCATC
>CAZIXV010000475.1:0-393 GCA_964543105.1 uncultured Steroidobacteraceae bacterium | reverse complement strand
CGCCAATGGCATTGCGTAGCGCAGACTCAGTGCATACGCACGACCATAGTCATAAGGCGTATAGGGCTGCTTCTCCGTCGTGCGATAGCGAAGCTCCATCTCACCGCCCCACCGCGGCTCCCATGCCACTTGAACCATGTGGCTTTCGCCAGCTGCATAATCGTCGGGGACCCGCTGATCAGCACCCCAATGCCCGAGTACGCGGCCATCTTTGGTCATCCCATCGCGGTACACGCTATGCACGTACCAAGCGGTTTGCCATTCCGAAAATTCATAGGTGAGTTCGAAACGACGCCATAGCCGCGGGAAGTGGATGCCGACCGCCCAGGCGTTGCTGCCGAGTCGAAAATTGTCGGCATGGAAAGTATCTTCTCCGGCGTATTCCGCGTACAC
>CAZIXV010000474.1:0-2119 GCA_964543105.1 uncultured Steroidobacteraceae bacterium | reverse complement strand
GTTCGCATGACGTCGGCGACGTGCAGCAACAGGCGTCTGCCGAGGCTGCCGCCGGGATGCGAGCGGGCGAAATCGTCTTCGGTAAATCCGCGTGCTTCGAGCAGCGCAATGGCCAATGCATCGCCCATCGCGAGCATCGCCGTCGTGCTGGCCGTGGGCGCGAGATTCAGCGGGCAAGCTTCCTTAGGAACGCTGACTTCGAGTACGACATCCGCGGTGCGTCCCAGCGTCGAGTTCGGCCGGCCGGTCATGGCGATCAAGCCGACATTCATGCGTTTGATCACCGGCAGCAAGGACACGAGCTCGGATGTCTCGCCGGAATTCGACAAGGCAAGCACGATGTCCGAGGCAGTGATCATGCCGATATCGCCGTGACTGGCTTCGGCCGCATGTAGAAAGAAGGCGGGTGTTCCGGTGCTAGCGAGCGTTGCCGCGATCTTGTCGCCGATGTGACCGGATTTGCCCATGCCCGTGACGACGACGCGACCGGTGCACGCATGAATCAGCTGGCATCCTGCGACGAAACGCTCATCGATGTGTTGCGCCAGCGAGGCCACCGCAGCCGATTCGATTGCGAGGACGTCACGGGCGCGAGCGGTGATTTCGGCGGCGTTCAATTCGGATGTCATGGCCGGCGATCATACCGCGTTAAGATGGGCTCTCGGCCACAATTCGGCCACATTCCGCCCGCCTTCAGCCATCATTGCCTGTTCTCATTAATTCACTCGCGTGCCACTGCCATGAATGCCAACGATGTCCGTCAATTGATCGAAGCCGGCTTACCCGGTGCTCAGGTTCAAGTCATGTCCGATGACGATACGCATTTCGAGTCCGTCATCATCGCGCCCCAGTTTGCGGGCAAGCGGATGATTCAGCGCCATCAAATGGTGTACGCCACACTCGGCGCGCTCATGGGCCGTGAAATTCATGCACTCAGCATCCAGGCCTACGCGCCGGATGAAGCGCCCTCGAATTGATGGCGCGCGCACCAGAACGAAGTCACTTCCGAATCGAACTTCATGGATAAATTGCAGATACGTGGCGGCATTCCCCTCGAGGGTGAAGTCCGCATTTCCGGCGCGAAGAACGCGGCGTTGCCGATTCTGGCGGCCACCTTGCTGGCCGAGGGAACGACGAGCGTCGGCAACGTCCCGCATCTGCGCGATGTCACGACGATGATCGAACTGCTCGGGCGGATGGGCGTGAGCCTCACCATCGACGACAAGATGCGCGTCGAAGTCGATGCCTCGACCGTGCGCGAATGCGTCGCACCGTACGACCTCGTGCGCACGATGCGCGCATCGATCGTCGTACTTGGGCCGCTGCTCGCGCGCTTCGGCCGCGCCGATGTCTCCTTACCCGGTGGCTGTGCCATCGGCGCGCGGCCGGTGAACATTCATGTCGCGGGTCTGCAGGCGATGGGCGCCGAGGTCCATATCGAAAACGGCTACATCCGTGCGCGCGCTGAGCGCCTCAAAGGCGCGCATCTCGTGCTCGATACGGTGACGGTGACCGGGACGGAGAACTTGATGATGGCCGCCGCGCTGGCGGATGGCGAAACCGTGCTCGAGAACGCCGCGCGTGAACCCGAGGTCGTCGATCTGGCGGACTTCTTGAGCGCAATGGGCGCGAAGATCAGTGGTGCTGGCACGGATCGGATCGTGATCGAAGGGGTGGAGCGGTTGCATGGCACCTCTTACGACGTCTTGCCGGATCGCATCGAATCAGGGACGTATCTGGTCGCCGGTGCCATCACGCGCGGTCGCGTGAAAATCAAAGGAACGCGGCCCGATCATCTCGATGCGGTGTTGGGCAAGTTGCGGGAAGCAGGCGCGACGATTCAGAGCGGCGACACTTGGATCGAGCTCGATATGCGTGGCCGTCGCCCTCGCGCGGTGGATATCCGAACGGCGCCTTATCCCGCTTTCCCCACGGACATGCAGGCGCAGTTCGCCGCGTTGAACACGATCGCGGAGGGCGTAGGAACCGTCGTCGAGACGATCTTCGAGAATCGCTTCATGCATATGCTCGAAATGCGCCGGCTCGGTGCCGATGTGCGCATCGAAGGCAATACCGCGGTCATTCACGGTGTCGATAAGCTCACCGCCGCACCGGTCAT
>CAZIXV010000473.1:0-2131 GCA_964543105.1 uncultured Steroidobacteraceae bacterium | reverse complement strand
CCTCTGCGCATTGCCGATGCCGGCTAGCCGGTCGGTTGACCGTTGACCGTCAGAGCGATCGAGGCACTCCGAACCGTCCGCCGCGTGCGCCTGTGGCTCAACGGTCACCCGTCAACCGCGAACCGTTCCGGCTGCCAACGGTCAACTGATCTGGCTGTCAACCGTCAACCGTCAATGTCCACTCGCCCACTCGTGATCGTCGGTATGTCCGGCGGCGTCGACTCGTCCGTCGCTGCCTGGCGCCTTCTGCAAGAAGGTTATGAAGTTCAGGGGCTCTTCATGAGCAACTGGGATGAAGACGAGGACGGCTATTGCACTGCTGCGCAGGATTATCAGGATGCACGCCGCGTCTGTGAGCAACTGGGCATCGAACTGCACAAGGTCAGTTTCGCTGGCGAGTATCGCGAACGGGTCTTCAACTACTTTCTCGAGGAATATCGCGCCGGACGCACGCCGAATCCCGATGTGCTGTGCAATCGCGAAATCAAATTCGGCGTGTGTTTCGACTACGCACGACGCCTCGGCGCCGACTATGTCGCAACCGGCCACTACGCACGCGTCGTGCATGAGCCGCACGTACGGTTGCTGAAAGGTCTCGATCCGCAGAAGGATCAAAGCTATTTCCTGCATGCGATGCCTGGCAGCGCGCTGGCGCGCACGCTGTTTCCTATCGGAGAAATGCACAAGGACGAAGTGCGGCGCATCGCGCGTGATTTGACTTTGCCGGTGTTCGACAAGAAAGACAGCACCGGCATCTGCTTCATTGGCGAACGCCCCTTCGCCGAATTCCTCTCGAAGTACCTCCCCGCGCAGCCCGGGCGCATTGAATCCGCTGATGGACGCCCGCTCGGCACACACCAAGGACTCATGTACTACACCCTCGGACAACGCCAGGGCCTCGGCATCGGCGGGCGGCAGGATGCGGACGCGGCGCCGTGGTATGTCGCTGCGAAGGATCTGACGAGGAATGTACTTACCGTCGTGCAAGGGCACGATCATCCGCTGCTGTTTGCTGCGCAAATGCACGTCGAGCAACTGACCTGGGTGACCGGCGCGCCCCCAGATGAGAATTTTCGCTGCACCGCGAAGGTTCGTTACCGGCAGGCGGATCAAGACTGCACAGTCACGATGGCCGCCGATGGTGCGTGCGATGTCGTGTTCGATCAGCCGCAACGCGCGGTCACGCCGGGCCAATACGCCGTGTTTTACCGGGATAGCGAATGTCTCGGCGGCGGTGTCATCGCCTCCCCGCACGCACCGGCACCGACGGCGAAGCGCTGAAACCTCGCCTGCGCTCGCGCCGAATCCTGCCCATACGCGTCGTCCGCACCGGCGCGACGCTGCGCGATGCATGGGTTGCCGGTATAATCCGCGCGCTTTTGAGACCGGGACCGCCGTGTCTGGCGCTTTCCCGCCCTTTAATCCTCCCGGAGGACGCATGAAAGATTCGTTCAAGGCGCGCACTACGCTCGCTTGCGGTAGCAGTAATTTCGAGATTTTCAGCCTTGCCGCGCTGAAAGACCGCAACGTCGCCCGCCTGCCCTATAGCTTGAAGATCCTGCTCGAAAACCTGCTGCGGTTCGAAGACGGCGTAAATGTCACGCGTGCCGATATCGACGCATTGCTCAATTGGGATCCGAAAGCCGCGCCCTCCTACGAAATTTCGTTCACGCCCAGCCGCGTGATCATGCAGGACTTCACCGGTGTGCCTGCCATCGTCGACCTGGCCGCGATGCGCGAAGCCATGACGAAGCTCGGCGGCAACCCCGATGAAATCAACCCGCTCTCGCCCGCCGAACTGGTGATCGATCACTCCGTACAAGTGGATGCCTACGGCGCCGCCGATGCGCTGATGCGCAACACGAAGATCGAGTTCGATCGCAACAACGAGCGTTATGAATTCTTGCGCTGGGGTCAAACGGCGTTTCGCAATTTCAAAGTGGTGCCGCCGAACACCGGCATCGTTCACCAAGTCAACATCGAACACCTCGCACGCGTCGTGTTCGACATGGAAAAGGACGGCGTACGCTGGGCCTATCCCGATACGCTGGTCGGCACCGACTCGCACACGACGATGGTCAACGGCCTGGGCGTGCTCGGTTGGGGCGTCGGCGGCATCGAAGCTGAAGCC
>CAZIXV010000472.1:0-2144 GCA_964543105.1 uncultured Steroidobacteraceae bacterium | reverse complement strand
TGGCTCACGATCTGTTCGGTGCACGAATACGGATAGTTCGATAGATAGCTGACGAAGCCATGCGCGAACTGCAGCGGCAGCACCGACGCGCCGGCCTCTAACGTGCGATGGTGCGGATACAGCGTGCGATCGAGTGCGACGCTTGCTTCGCCGCGCTCGATGACGCCGGCTTTGAGCTGCGTCATGTACGGCGTCGCCGGGCGAATGCTCAAGTCCGTCGTGCGACGTCCCGAGCCGTTACCGCTTTGCGCAGTGAAGCGCAGCGCCGCGGCGCCGAGCGTATCGCGGGCGCGCAAGCGGAATCGCACCGAACCTTCGCGGCCTTCGGCAATGGCTGCTTGAACGCGTGCGTCGCCGAGTACTTCAAGGCCCGGATCGGTCTCGAGCGATACGGTGACTTGCGCGTTTGCGCCAGCGCCTTCGACATTGTTCGACACGCCGAGACTGACATCGAACTCATCGCCCGGCGTCACCGTCGTCGGTGCATTCGGCGAGAGCACGAAATCGCCGCGCACGAGCGTGCGACCTTCATGCACGCCAATGCGCTCATCGCTCACGGCGACCGCCATGATGCGCAGCGTGCCGTTGAAATAATCAGGCACCGTGTATTCGACGCTGCGCGTGGTCGCATCGGCATCGAGGATGCCGGACCAATACGCTGCTGGCGCTTCACCCTTGCGACGAAACGGATTCAAGTGCTTGCCGAGCAAGCCTTCGGCGTCACCGCCCGGTGCAGCGCTCAAGCCGAGATGACGGAACTCCGGCAGGATCAAATCGAGAATCTGCAGCGTCGACACTTCGAGCGCACGCTTCTGGAAGAAATGCCCGAGCGGGTCCGGAGTGCGATAGCCGGCGACTTGCAGGATGCCCTCGTCGATCGCGAACAAGACGATGCGTGAGGGCCGCGCGGTGCTGTAGTCGAGCTTCAATGTCTCACCGGGTTTGACGCGTGCCGGCGCATTCACCGTGACGGGATTGCGCCGCGCATCGATGTCGATCGAAAACGGTTGTGCGCCATACGACAGCGGGCTCGTATAGATCTCACTCGAACCGGGATCGCGCACGAACGTCACAGTGACGTACGCGTTGCCTTCCAGATCGCGCGGCAACGTAATGCGTTGCACTGAACTCGTCGTCGCGGTCTTGAACCAGTGCGAGGCGTAGACGCGCTCACGTTCGATCGTGATGAGGCCCGCGCCCGCGTAGGGCGCGCGAATCGAGAGTTCGATTTCCTCGCCCGGCGCATAGTCCTTCTTGGACAGCACGAGTTCGAGTTCCGCGTTCTTTTCCAACTGGCGCGTGACGTTGGCATCGCCTGCGACCTGATAGTCGATGCGCGATAAATGCTGGCCGCTCGCATCACGCACGACGTAGGCGAAATTGCCGGGCTGCGTCGTATCGAGCTTCAGGTCGTAACCCTCAGCGTCGATCGTCAGCGGCGTTTCCTCGAGGACGGATTCTTTGCGGCGCGATTCGTATTTATAAGTGCCGTTCGGTTGTCGCATCAGGACGGATACGAAGCGGGTCTCGAGCCGCACGAGCGTCAGGTCTTCGACGGCAGTGCGTTGTGCATTCGGCGCAATCGCAATCAAGTGCACGCGACGTTCACCGTCGCGCGGCAAGAAGTCGAGCGCACCGTCGGCTTTGTAGCCGACGAGGTGCGGCATGTTGGAAACCAGTTGCGCCGCTTCGGAGGTCACGCCGCGTCCGCCATCGGCTTCGAAACCCTGCGTGACGAGCAGCACGCGATAGGTCGCGCGCGCGAAGCGCTGCAAATTGAGCGGCAGCGTTGCGCGACCAGCAGCGTCAGTCGTCGTGTCGGGCAGCGCTTCGCTGAAGCCTTCTTTGGCGAAGTGCGGATCGTGGAAGCGATAGTCCGGGTGGGTACGAAACGCAGGAAACGCCGGGCTCAAGGTCATTTGCGCAGTAATGCGCCGGTTTTCTGCGGGCGTACCGAACAGATTCTCCAATTGAATGTTCGCTGCGAGATCTTCGGGCGACACCCAGCCTTCTGCCGACTCGGTCGAAAAGCGCGTTTGCATGCGCAGGCGATCGGGCAGGAATTCGCGCACTTGTACCGTCGTCGCACCGATCAGATCGGCCTGGTTCTGATTACGCACGATCAGCAGCGACAAGGTGTACGT
>CAZIXV010000471.1:0-2157 GCA_964543105.1 uncultured Steroidobacteraceae bacterium | reverse complement strand
AGCACGCCGACGAAGCCGATGACCTGCGCCGTCACTGAGGTCGCGTTGAGCAACGCATACATGGCGCCGACCACGACGATGCCATGTACGAAGTTCGAGCCCGACATCAGCGGCGTATGCAGGATCGCAGGCACGCGTCCGATGATTTCGTAGCCTGTGAACGCTGCGAGCATGAAGATGTACAGGGCGACGAAGCCGGTCAAAACCGTCGTGAATTCCATTGCATTCCTCAGTTCGCCCGCCGCAGCGGACGTGTCATCGTGTAACCGTGTGAACGTATCAGTCAGTGGCCGGATGGGACTTATCCGATGGCGTTGCGCGCCGCCTCGTTCTTGATTTCGCCCGCATGCGTCAAGGCAGTTTTGGCAATCACCTCATCATCCCAATCAAGTTGGATCGCGCCTTCCTTGACGAACAATTCGATCAGGTTGAGTTGGTTCTTCGCGTACAGCTCGCTCGCATGTTCGCCGAGCATGCTCGGTACGTTCAGCGGGCCGCAAATCGTTACTTGGCCGACTTGGACCGTCTCGCCCGGCTGCGTGTATTCGCAATTGCCGCCGCCTTCGGCGGCCAGATCGACGATGACGCTGCCTGCCTTCATGCCTTCGACTTGCGCTTTGCTGATCAGCTTCGGCGAAGGACGCCCGGGAATGGCGGCTGTCGTGATGATGATGTCGGCGGATTGAATGTGCTTGGTGATGACCGCTGCAATCTTGTCTTTTTCTTCCTGCGTCAGCTCACGCGCATAACCACCTGCGCCGCGCGCATCCACACCGGTGTCGACGAATTTCGCCCCCAGCGATTCAGCCTGTTCCTTGGTTTCCGGACGCACGTCATAACCTTCCGTCATCGCGCCCAGTCGTCGTGCGGTCGCGAGCGCCTGCAAACCTGCAACACCCAAGCCCATCACGAGCGCCTTCTGCGGACGGATCGACCCGACGGCGGTCGTCATCATCGGCAACATGCGCGCAATGTTGGTCGCACCGATCAGCACGGCGTAATAACCCGCAAGCGCCGCTTGGCTCGACAGCGCATCCATCGCTTGCGCGCGGGTAATGCGCGGCACGAGCTCCATCGCGAGCGTTGTGATTTTGCGATCGCGCAAGACCTTGGTGAGTTCGATTTCTTTGTGCGCGTAAATGAAGGAGATCAAAACCGCGCCGGCCTTCATGAGATTGGCCACTTCGACGCTCGGCGGCTGCACGGCCAGGACGATGTCGGCATCGGCCACGAGCTCGCGAACATCGTCAGTGAATGCGACATTCTTGTACGCGCTATTGGGTAACTTCACTGCATCGCCAGCACCGGATTGCATCGCAATCTGCGCACCGAGCTTGATCAGTTTGTCTGCCACCGCGGGCACGAGCGCGACACGGCGTTCATTCGGGCGAGTTTCTTTGAGAACGGCAATCTTCACAGGCATGAAAAACCCCGCACCGGCGTTGTATCGAATCGCATGGCTTCCCTTGAGCTGTTACGCCCGATGAGACGAACGAACCCTCTTGGCTGTTATGGCAGCCACTCGTCGAATACGGAGGATTCGTTGCCTTATTAGTTTGTCCGGCACGCAGCCGAAAATGTCAGCGATAGCGTGCTGCGATGTCGCGCCATCCTGAGTTGGCGCGCGATTCTAATGCATCGGGAACGGTAGCGCGCCCTGAAATTGTGCAAAACGAGTTGATTCACAGGCGAATACAGCCTGCAGGCTTCGCAGTGCAGACTCCTTTGCGCCTATTCGCGGCTCGAATGCCTCTGACGCGGCGGCAGTTCTGCGAAGCGCAATGTGCAACTAGTCGATGCGGCCGGGCACGCATTCGACTTGCCCTTTGTAGCGTTGCCGGAACTCCGTCCTGGCTTGTTCGCACAAAAGGTTGCCTTCGGCCGCAGTGACACCCCAGATCACCATGCGTCCGTTGCGCTCACCGCGCTCACCGCGCGTGAATGTCAAATAGGTGGAGTGAATCGGAATATCGTCGAACAACCGCCGATAGCGTGACGGCAACTGCGCCGAGCAGTCACTGATCGACAGCGTGCAGGTGGCGCAGCCGTCGATTACTTTTTCCCACACTCGCTGCGCGCGTTCGCGGCAGTCTTTTTCATCGATCATCTCGCCGAACAGCGCCATCTCGATGTCGCGGCCTTCGATCGGCATTTGTA
>CAZIXV010000470.1:0-2173 GCA_964543105.1 uncultured Steroidobacteraceae bacterium | reverse complement strand
CTCGGGGCTCGGGGCTCGGGGCTCGGGGCTCGGGGCTCGGGGCTCGGGCAGGAAGATCGCCTCCGGCTACGCGATCACCTAATCACCTAATCACGCGATCACCCGATCACCTTCTCATCGCTCGCGCAATCACCCACACCTCCACGCGCGCCGCTCCCGCGCGTTTCAATACCCGTGCGATTTCGTTCGCGGTACTGCCGGTCGTCACGACGTCATCGACGATCGCGACACGTCGCGCCAGCAAGGGCGCTGCCAGTTCGAACGCGCCACGCAAATTCTTACGGCGGGCTTTGCGATCGAGTCCAGCCTGCTCGGCGGTGTCGCGCGTGCGCACGAGCAGATCGGTGCGCAGTGGAATATCAAACCGCCGCGACAACCGTCGGGCCAACTCGATCGCCTGGTTGTAACCGCGCTTGGCGAAACGCTTGCGACCGAGCGGGACCGGCAACAGGAGTTCAGGCACATCGCGCTGCAGTCTGCGCGCGAACAGATCGCCGAGGACGCGTCCGTAGGCGACTTCGCGGCCGTACTTGAACGCCCGAATCATGTAATCGAGCGGATAGGCGTAGCGAAACGGCGCCACGCAGGCGTCGAATCGCGGCGGGCGACGCACACAGGCACCACATAGCGACGTCGCATGCTCGCTCGCCAGCGTCTCGGCGCAACGCAAGCAACAGCGCTCGTTGCCGGGCAACTCCGCCTCGCAGCGTTCACACAGGTCGCGATCGGGCGGTTGGCCTGGACCTGCGCACAACACGCATTGCGGCGGCCAGAGCAGAGCGCGCACATGCTGCAAACAAGCGTCGACTCGCATGCTCGATCTCGGTTGACAGGGACGGGGGCGCTCGAAATACTCGCCCGCCTTCAGTGTGGCCGCGCTCGAGAGGTGCGTGCACACGTATTCCTGATCAATTCAGCGAGAAATGCATGCCTGACAGCAACGCCGCGAATCCCCTGTTCGAAAAGCTCGGCACGGTCCGTACCGACTGGAGCCTCGCGGAAGTGCAGGCGCTGCTCGATCTGCCGTTCACCGATCTGCTCTATCACGCGCAGCGCGTGCATCGGTCGAACTTCGACCCGAACGAGGTGCAGATCAGCACGCTGCTATCGATCAAGACCGGCGCCTGCCCGGAAGATTGTTCGTATTGCTCGCAAAGCATCCGTTTCGAGACCGGCCTTAAATCCGAACCGCTGATGGATATGGATGCGGTGCTGGAGAAGGCGCGCGTGGCGCGCGCCAATGGCGCAACGCGCTTTTGCATGGGCGCGGCTTACCGCAGCCCCAAGCAGAAACAACTCGATCAAATCATCGAGATGGTCAAATCGGTACGCGAGTTGGGCATGGAAACCTGCGTCACGCTCGGCATGCTGAACGGCGATCAGGCACGGCAACTCAAGGACGCGGGCCTCGACTACTACAACCACAACCTCGATACGTCGGAGTCGCACTATAAGAAAGTGGTCACGACGCGCACCTATCAGGATCGGCTCGACACGCTCGCAGCGTGCCGTGAGGCAGGTTTGAACGTGTGCTGCGGCGGAATCTTGGGCTTGGGCGAAACGCCGCTCGATCGCGCGCAATTCCTGCATACGCTGGCAACGCTCCCCGAACACCCGCAAAGCGTACCGATCAATCAGCTCATGCAGGTGCCCGGCACTCCTTTATATGGGGCTGATAAACCTTCGGGAATCGACTTCGTTCGCGTGATCGCGGTGGCGCGCTTGTTGATGCCGCGCTCGTACGTACGCTTGTCCGCGGGCCGCAGCGACATGAGCGATGAGACGCAAGCTTTGTGCTTCCTCGCCGGCGCGAACAGCATGTTCTACGGCGACAAGCTGCTCACGACGGAAAACCCCGACGAGAATCATGATCTCGCGTTGTTCGAGCGCCTCGGTATTCGCGCGCAAAGTGCTGCGCCCGTGTGCCACGCGCCTGCGGATGCTCAGCTAGCCTAAGGGCGATCGATCGGGGACGATGACGCACGGGTGAGCGCACCGCCGCGTGCGCTCTAATGCGATTTCACCAGCGGGACTCCCGTTGGTCGTCTTTTTTCTAGCTGATTGTTTTCATGTCTTCACCGGATGAGTACGCCCTCGATCCCCGCGTCGTGCGCCGTGCGTTCGACCGTGCGAGCTCGACCTTCGACGCGCATGCGGGGATTCACGCCGAGCT
>CAZIXV010000469.1:0-2182 GCA_964543105.1 uncultured Steroidobacteraceae bacterium | reverse complement strand
GCCGCCACACGTCGTTTGCCTCCGTCTTCGTCTCGCCGGAAGTCGACGACGACATCGAAGTCGATATCAATCCGGCCGATCTCAAGACCGACGTCTACCGCGCCAGTGGGGCAGGTGGTCAGCACGTCAACAAGACGGAATCCGCGGTGCGTATCACGCACATGCCGACAGGCATCATCGTGGCGTGCCAGGCCGAGCGCAGCCAGCACAAGAACCGCGACAAGGCGATGAAGATGTTGAAGGCGAAGCTATACGAGCTCGAAGTCAACAAGCGCAATGCGGCGGCCAAGGTGCTCGAGGAATCGAAATCCGACGTGAGCTGGGGCAACCAGATCCGCTCCTATGTGCTCGATCAATCGCGCATCAAGGACCTGCGTACGAACGTCGAAATCGGCAACACCACCGCCGTGCTCGACGGCGACATCGATGAGTTTCTGGAAGCAAGTTTGAAGCAGGGGCTGTAAGCGGGTGATGGGTGATCGGTGATGGGTGATGAGCAAGAAATGCTTTTCCGACCCATCACTCATCACTCATCACTCATCACCGAGTGAACACATGACCGACCCAACACCTCCCGTCGATGAAAACAAACTGATTGCCGAGCGGCGCGCCAAGCTCGACAAGGTACGTCAGGACGGGCGTGCGTTTCCGAACGACTTTCGGCGCGATGCGCTGGCCGATCAATTGTTGACCGCTTACGGCGAGCGTCCGTCCGAGTGGTTCGATACCAATGTCGTGCGGGTGAAAGTCGCGGGACGCATGATGGCAAAGCGCATCATGGGCAAAGCGAGCTTCGCCAAGCTCGAAGATCGTACCGGTCAGATCCAGGTGTTCGTTCAATCCGCCTCACTGCCCGACACTTACGAAGACTTCAAAACCTGGGACGTCGGCGATGTCGTCGCGGCCGAGGGCCCGTTGTTCAAGACGAAGACCGGCGAGTTGTCGGTGCGTGCCGAATCGCTGCGGTTACTCACCAAATCCTTGCGGCCTCTGCCGGACAAGTGGCACGGCCTCGCCGATCAGGAAGTGCGTTATCGGCAGCGCTACGTCGATCTGATCGTCAATCCCGACAGCCGCAAAGTGTTCGCAACGCGCACTCGCATCGTGAAGTACTTGCGTGATTTCCTCGATGCCATGGATTTCGTGGAAGTCGAAACGCCGATGATGCAAGTGATCGCCGGCGGCGCGGTTGCGCGACCGTTCGTCACGCATCACAACGCACTTGGCATCGATCTGTACTTGCGCATCGCACCCGAACTCTATTTGAAGCGCTTGATCGTGGGCGGCCTCGAGCGGGTTTACGAGATCAACCGCAACTTCCGAAACGAGGGCGTCTCGACGCGCCACAACCCGGAATTCACGATGCTCGAGCTGTATCAGGCGTATGCCGACTACGGCGATCTGATGAATCTCACGGAACAGATGTGCCAGGGAATTTGCGATGCGATTTACGGCTCGCGGCAGGTGACGTATCAGGGCGAAGTGTTCGATTTCAGCCAGCCCTTCCGGCGCGTGACCGTGGAAGACCTCATCGTGCATTTCAATCCCGGCATCGAACGCGACAAGCTGCGCGATGTGCCGTATCTGCGCGGTTGGTGCGACTCCTTGCAGCTCACGTACAAGGAGGGCGATGGCGCGGGCAAGTTGCAAATCGAGATCTTCGAGAAGACGGCCGAGCATCGGCTGATTCAACCGACGTTCGTGTATGCCTATCCGGCAGAGGTTTCGCCGCTCGCGCGTCGCAACGATGCCGATCCCTTCATCACCGATCGTTTCGAATTCTTCGTCGGCGGCCGTGAGCTGGCGAATGGATTTTCGGAGCTCAACGATCCCGAAGATCAAGCAGCGCGTTTCCGTGAGCAGCTCGAACGCAAGTCAGCGGGTGACGAAGAAGCGATGCAATACGACGCCGACTACATCCGCGCCCTCGAATACGGCATGCCACCGACCGCAGGCCTGGGCGTTGGCATCGACCGTTTGGTGATGCTGTTTACGGACTCAGCCTCGATTCGCGACGTGCTGTTGTTTCCGTACATGAGGCCCGAGGGGAGCTGAGCGACGGAAAACGGGCTACGGGCGACGGCAACGGTCAGAATCTGATTCCCTCCCCTGAGGAGCGGGGGAGGCCGCTCTTGCGCGTCCATGCGCTCGCGGCATTCGGGCATCCTGCCCAGCAAGTTAG
>CAZIXV010000468.1:0-2188 GCA_964543105.1 uncultured Steroidobacteraceae bacterium | reverse complement strand
CCTAGCTTCAATAGAAAACTGTACAGAACGGTGCCAGTCCTCTCTTCGTCGTCATCTAACCACTCCAAGACAAGCACATAGTTAAAGCTAATTTCCACGGTCAAAGTTTTGTCCGTCGGTTTGGAGCACATTAGCTATCCTCATGCCGCTTGGGTAAAGCTGGCAAATCTCTTGCGCCGTTTGACCTTGTTCCTAAGACTAACCAACGTTCACTTTTCGGCGGCTTCAGCTGCGGCTTCGTGGCTGACTGAACTCAATTCAAGTTGTAGCGTTCGTGTAGCTGCTGCAGTTCTTTGACCAGTTGCCGTTGTACAGTTCCTCAAAAGTCCAGATCGAGTTTTCCTGAGCGGACGCTGCCTTATATCTCATCGTTCCTCCGCCGACCTACCACGACGCGTTTCAGCGGAAACGTTTCCGAATCTTCCCTCCCACTTCCGCGCCTTCGCCAATAACACCTGCACCCCAATCCCAAAGTCACACCGCTCCCCTCTCCACTTTGTCGCAGCTGTTCGCTCATCAATGTGAATGCCGCGTTCACGGTGGTGCTCGGGAATCTCCATCCAATCGCTGAGCGGTTGTGTGTGGCCAGGTGCGATGCTGTCAATCGAGGTGCCATCGAGTTTCACGAAACGAATGGCGCCGTCGTCGAGCACTTGGATCTGGATTCCGCCTTCGTGAACCTTGCGGTGATGGAAGCTGCATAGGCTAACGAGGTTCGATGGTTTGGTTTCGCCGCCATGTGCCCAATGTTGGATGTGGTGTGCGTCGAAGCGATGCGTGTTGGGGCAGCCAGGGAAGCGGCAGCCTTTGTCGCGCGCTCTGAGAAAGCGACGCAGCGGTGAGGAAATCGTCCGCGTCTTGCGACCTACGCTCAGCGGTTCGCCGTTTTCATCTTCGATCAGCGCAATGACGCTCGCATCGCAGGACAAGCGACGGGCGGTCTCGGCGGACATCGATGGGCCGCCCTCGAATTCGCAGCATCCAGGTGCGTTGGCTCTCAACGTTTCCGCGGCAACGTGTATGACGACTTGCTGTTGATCTGCACCGCTCGTTGTGCCCGTGCCATGCTGAAGGAAACTCTCGGCCACCAATCGCAGTGCATCCGCCTTCCGTGCGCTCGGCGCCGATTTCGGCTTCAGCTTCCTTTCGCCAGTCTCCGGGTCGATAACCACTTGCGTGTCGCGCAGCGACTCTTGAACCTGCTCGAGCGGCACCTCCTTCATCGCAAGATTCAGCGCCTTCAACACCAGTGCGCCCGTTTCGGCGGGCAGCCTCGCTTTCAGAATCAGCGAGCCATCTTCGTCATAACTGAAGGTGACTTTGCGTTCGATTTGTTGCCGCGCTTCGCGCGACAGTTCCGCGGCATCCTTCGCTCTGCGGAAGTTTCGCACCATCTTCTCGACGTGATGGGCGGTGCCGTGGCGAGCGATCATCAGCAGGTACTCTTCGGTGCCTTCGCAGGCAACGCGTGTGATCGCTCTGACTTTCGAATAGCTGACTTCGCCGCGCTCCATCGCCGCTGAAAGCTTCGGGAGTTGTTCCAATGCGTGCGCCACACGAACTTTCTCGCGCGCGGCGCCCATATCGATACCGCACTTCCAATTCAGCCAGTGCGCGCACGATTGAGTCGCGCTATCGACCCAACCTTTGCGGCGGTCGAACTCGGCGATGAGCTTCAAGAAGCGATGGTTCGCAGCGTTCAATTGACCCGCGAGTCTGGTGATCTCGTTTCTTAGTGCGTCAATTTCGCGGACGCGTTGCCGAAGATTCACTGCGTCTTCCATGAGAAACCCCTGACTGTTTTTATAAACAGTATCGTACTCTCATGAAGATCATGTGTCGCGTTAAGCGAGCTATTTCTAAGGCATTTTTCGGATCATCGCTTGCGTATGGCCGCACACGATGGGTCCTCAGCAGCGGCTCATTCAGCGCGGTCAGTCACGATCGGTGAAGACTGCGCGCTGAGCCGCGAACGCGCGCTGATACGCCGGTCGTGCTTCGCCGCGTGCGACGTAGGAACTTAGGTTCTCGTGGCGCTCGAGTTCACCCGTTCCTTCCAAACGACGCAGCACGCTCACCATCGACAGATCGCCCGCACTGAATTCACCATCGAGCCATTCGGCGTCGCCGAGTCGATGCGATAACGCACGCAGCCGCACACGCACGCGTTCCTCGAGCATCGTTGCGC
>CAZIXV010000467.1:0-2200 GCA_964543105.1 uncultured Steroidobacteraceae bacterium | reverse complement strand
GGCCTGCAGCAGCGCTTTCCCGAACGCGTGGTGTTTCATCGCGGCTATCACGAAGAGTTGTCGCATCTGATCGAAGCAGCCGCCGATATGTTCTTGATGCCTTCGCTATACGAACCGTGCGGGCTGAATCAGATGTACAGCTTGAAGTACGGCACCGTCCCGATCGTCAGACGCACCGGTGGTCTCGCGGACTCTGTGCAAATGTGGGATCCCGCAACACGCACGGGAACCGGCATCGTCTTCAACGACTACGACGCACCCGCCGTACGCTGGGCGATCCACGCCGCACTCGACTTGTACAAGGACCACGACAGCTGGCAGCAACTCATCCGCAACGGAATGGCGCAAGACTTCTCGTGGGACAAACAAGTGGTCGAATACGAGCAGATGTATTTCGGGTTGCGTTAGCGCGCTAACGCAAGCGCTGGCCGCGCGACTGGTAAACAGGCTACAGGCTACAGCAAACAGCCAGAATGCCTCGTCGTTCCTCTGGCTGTAGCCTGTAGCCTGTAGCCTGTAGCCTGTAGCCTGTCAGCCGTCGCGGCGACGCACGCCGCATCACTTCAGCGTCGCCAGATCCACCGAGCCCCGCTCGCGGAAGGGAATCTTGTTGAAGACGCCCACCTTGGTCAGCACGTTGCCCTGGATCTCGTAGTTCACTTCCTTGCGGCCCTGTAGTCGCGAGACCAACCGGCCGAGACTGCTGACGAAGTTCGTACGTACAGGAAGATCGAATTCGGTTTCCCCCAGTGCAGGAATGACGAACGGTTTGTTCACCACCCCTTCGGCGAAGCTGTCGCCCTCGAGAAAAAGTTCGTAGTCGATACCGTTCACCGGGATGTCGCGGTCGTTCGGATTCTGCACGTGCATGCGCACGATGAACTGCTGATTGAACATGTCCGCCGAGGTCATGCTGACGCTCATGAGCGTTAGACGCGGCGCCTCGAGCTGCGGCTTGAGCGCGCAACCCGCCAGCAACAACATGACGGCGCACAGCGCCGCTCGCACCATATTCGACAGCATCGGCTCTCCCTTGAATTATTTATCCGCTGCCGCTTATTACCCTAATCGCGCGAGCATGTCGCGAGTGACCAGCACGACGCCCTTCTCGCTCATATAAAAGCGCCGGGCATCCTCCTCGCGATTGATGCCGATCTGGGTGCCGGCCGGCACGACACCGCCCGCATCGATGATTGCGTTCTTGACCACGCAGCCGGCGCCGATGCTCACCTCCGGAAAGATCACCGCACGCTCGATATAGCTGCGCTCGCCAATGTGCACGTTCGAAAACAATAGCGACTGATTCACTTGAGCGCCGGAGATGATGCAGCCGCCCGACACCATCGAATTCACCGCCATGCCGCGCCGGCCATCCTCGTCGAGAACGAACTTCGCCGGCGGATATTGACGCTGATACGTCCAGATCGGCCATTGCTCATCGTAAATGTTGAGCTCCGGATCGACGTAGATGAGTTCCATGTTCGCTTCATAGAACGCATCGACCGTGCCGACATCGCGCCAATACTGTTGTACACGCGTTTTATTGTCCCGGAATGGATACGCGAACACCTTAAAGCGCTGCAGCGCATCCGGGATGATATTGCGACCGAAGTCGTGCGCCGTGTCAGGCCGCTTCGCATGCTCCTCGAGCAGGCGATACAGGAGGCCCGCCTTGAATACGTAAATTCCCATCGATCCCAACGCGATGTCCGGATGCCCCGGCATGGGTTCAGGATCTTTGGGTTTCTCGGAAAATTTCGTGATGCGGAAATCTTCATCGACGCTCATGACGCCGAAGCCCGTCGCCTCATGACGCGGGACCTGCACGACACCGACGGTCACGTCCGCTTTCTTTTCTACATGCGCGGCCAACATCGGGCCGTAGTCCATTTTGTAAATGTGGTCCCCTGCGAGTACCAGGACGTGCCGCGGATGATGCAGCTTGATGATTTCCAGATTCTGGTACAGCGAATCGGCCGTGCCGCGATACCAGAAATCGCCCAGTTGCTGCTGAGCCGGGATGATTTCGACGAATTCGCCAAACTCGCCTCGCAGGTAACCCCAGCCTCGCTGGATGTGCTGGATGAGGGAGTGCGCCTTGTACTGCGTCATGACCTGAATTCGGCGGATGCCCGAATTTACGCAGTTCGACAACACGAAATCGATGATGCGGAACTTGCCGCCGAAGGGCGTGGCGGGC
>CAZIXV010000466.1:0-2213 GCA_964543105.1 uncultured Steroidobacteraceae bacterium | reverse complement strand
CTTCTCGAAGACACCTTCGAACAATTTGCAGCACGCACCGGTCAACGCATTCTCGAACGCTACGGTATGACGGAAACCGGCATGATCGCCTCGAATCCGCTGCATGGTGAACGACGCGCAGGCACTGTCGGCTTACCGCTTCCGGGCGTCGAGGTTCGCATCACCGCGCACGATGGCAGCCCAACCGATGGCGTGGGCAATGTCGAAGTGAAAGGTCCGAACGTTTTTCAAGGTTATTGGCGCATGCCGGAAAAAACGGCGAGCGAATTTCGCGCCGACGGCTACTTCATCACCGGCGATCTCGGTTCGCTGACGTCGGATGGTTATCTGCAACTCGTTGGGCGCGCCAAAGATCTGATCATCTCGGGCGGTTTGAATGTCTACCCGAAGGAAATCGAAGCCGCGATCGATGCGTTGCCGGGCGTCGGCGAGAGCGCCGTGTTCGCGATTCCGCATCCGGATTTTGGCGAGGCCGTGGCTGCCGCCGTGACGCCACGACCGGGCGCGACGCTCGATGCTGCAGCCATCATCGCAACGTTGCGCACACAGCTCGCAGCGTTCAAAACGCCGAAGCGCGTGTACATCGTCGATGAACTGCCGCGCAATGCGATGAGCAAGGTACAGAAGGCCGTACTGCGCGAGCGCTATCGGGATGCTTTCGCGTAACGCGCGCGACCTCGAACCGATGCATGATGGCCCTTTCCGCTTGGGGCGTTAGTCCGCTTGCAGTACCCAAAGCGCCACGAGCGGCGTCAGATTGAACAGCAAGATGCCCACCTTGTAGACGGCCATGGCTGCGTAATGGACTGTGTCGAAGGTGGTCTCAGAAAGACTGAACCACCTGCCATGCAGATTGCGCATCCAACTCTTCGCGAAGACGATGACGAAAAACCATATGAAGAGCACGGCGTAGTTGACGATCAGCGACCAGATTAGAAATTGCCGCAGAAACTCGATGGTCACGTCATTGCTCTCCTGAATTCCGATCGCTCTGCAGGTTCGCGCCGACATACGCGATCTCGCCAGCCCAGAACAACTCCAGCTCCCGCCACCAGCGCCGACTTTGAGGTAACAGCATCGCCACGAACTCGTCGGTTGCCTCGCCGGCATGACTCCAGACGTTTTGCACGGCTTCCAGTAAACCAATCGTCGCTGCCTCTTTCGTCGCGGCATCTCCTTCCAAGTGAAGCCGCTCGATAACTTTAACGACCGCCGCGATTTCCGCCGTTCTCCCGAGCCGCCACGAATCGAGCAAATGCCTGGCGAACGAACCAAGACTCACATAGATGAGCGGCCGATCTTCCTCATCGATCTCATCCCACACGGCTCGAAACGAGGGGCACGCCTCGATCAGCAACGGCATGATCTGATTCTGGTTCAGCATGGGTTTCTCACTCGACTAGCAGCGCAAGCCAAGGCACGTCATACCATGATTTCGCGCGACTGAGCTCAGAAGCTCGATCCATAAAACGCGCCGTACGGTCCGCACAGATCTTTCCGCCCGCCGGGACAGGTCAACGGCATGTGATGCCATCGATGATTCGATGCGATCGCAGGTGCGAAGGCGCTTTGTTCAGGGCACAATCGCGGCGCCCGCGCTTAGACGGGCCTTCAAATAAATAACGCAGGGAGAAAATCGATGAGCGCTCAGCAACCCAATCCGTACGCCCCACCCACCGCGCACGTATCCGACGCAGTTTACGTTGGCGATGACTTGCAAGTCGCCGGTCGTGGCACGCGCCTCGGCGCTGCAATCCTGGACTCCATCATCATGATGGCTTTCATGGTGCCCGCTTTCGTCATCGGTGGCGGCAGTCTCATGGCGGCATTCGGCTCAGGCGTGGAACCTGGTGCGGATGCGATGTTCAGCATGATGTCGGGTCCATTTATCGCCGTGGCGCTGCTCTGTGGCATTGCTTATGCAGGCATCACCGCCGTCCTCGTCCATCGCAACGGCCAAACGATGGCCAAGAAGCTCTTCGGCATCAAGGTCGTGCGCAAAGACGGCTCACGTGCGACGCTCAGCCGCATCTTCTGGCTGCGCAATGTCGTAAATGGCCTGCCATCACTCATCCCATTCGTCGGCAACCTCTACGTCTTCATCGATTCGCTGTTCATCTTCACCGAATCGAATCAATGCATTCACGACAAGATCGCCGACACGATCGTTGTCAAGGCGTAACTTCTTTTCATCAGCCGCGGCGCCGCCCAGC
>CAZIXV010000465.1:0-2246 GCA_964543105.1 uncultured Steroidobacteraceae bacterium | reverse complement strand
TTCGCGATCGGGATGATCTTGGCGCGCGAGGTGGTGTAGCGGCCGGTCTTGGGTAAGGGTTGGCCGGTCCAATCCACGGCGAGATTGTCTTCTTCGTAGATCTCGATATCCCCCGAGCCGCCGAGCATGAACAGAGGCAAACCGGCGGGCGTCGAGGGGCCACCGCGCAACACATTGCCGATCAGCGTCAAACGGCCTAACTCGTAGTCGCGCCCATACCATTCTTCCGGGATCAGGTTGTAATGCACGGCGCGCGGGCCGGGGTTGTAGATCAGGTTGTTGATCACCATGCCGCGCACGCCGCCTTTGAACAGCGGATTGCGCTCGTAATTGTGCGCGTACAAGTTGCCGATGATGAGAATGTCGCTGACGTTGTCGTGAATCAGCGTGCCCTTGGAATGCTCGAATTTCGGATGCGTCGAATGCGCTAAACCTTCGGCGATGATGTTGTTGCTATAGGTGATCCGATGCGAGACGTTCTTGCGCCATTCATCCGGCGTCTTGCCGGTGAAGCGCGGGCCCGACGCGGAGAGATTCTCATCGACGCCCCAGGTGAAGGTGCAATGATCGACGATCAGGTTGTAAGCGTTGACGGTGGACAAGGCGTCGGGCGCCCAGCCGCGCTCGGTTTCACCTGCGCTGCCCACGCGCACGCGAATGTGCTGAATGATCACATCGTGCGTCATGACGTCGATGCCGGTCTTGATGAGCGTGATGCCGGGCGACGGCGCAGTTTGGCCGGCGATCGTGAGGTAGGGCTTCGTAATCTTGATCTCGTGCTTCGCCATGTCGATGACGCCGCCGACTTCGAAAACGACGATGCGTGGTCCATCGGTCTCGAGCGCTTCGAGCAACGAGCCTGGACCAGACGGTGCGAGGGTCGTTACCTTGATGATCTTGCCGCCGCGTCCGCCTTTGGTGTCGGCCGCCCAGCCCATCGCACCGGGGAAGGCCGCCAGTGTCGGTTCGGCCGCTGCGGCGAGCGTGCCGCCACCGGCGATGCCGGCAATGACAAGCGCAAAGGCGATGCGTCGACACACAGCGCGGAGCGAATCCAAAACCAAGCGCTCGAGCGAGCGGCGATACGACGATGACTGCATTGAATCCCCCGGTCCTGACGCAAAAAAATCAGCTTATTTTTCGCGCGAAATCGCTCTGGGAAGGGCCTCGCGCAAGCGTGTCTGGATTGTAAATGACACCGGTTTCCTATATACAGCTTTACGTGCGTTTTTGGCTATGTTTCCAGCCTTGCGCAGCCAATTTCCAGTGAGAATTCGAAGGGGGAAGATTTGACCGCACGTGAATCCAATGCGGCCGCGGCCACGGACCCAGATTTCACTGCCGCAGGTTTTACCGCCGCGCGGGCGCAAAGCCGCGCGATCGATTCATTTCCAGGCAATGTCCCCACCACGCTCGATGTAGCGTATCGCGTCCAAGCGGCCGCTATCGCGCGTTGGCCCGACGCCATCAAAGGATGGAAAGTCGCTCGCATCCCCCCGGCATTCGCCAGCCAGTTTCCGGATGGACGTCTGATCGGCCCCGCTTTCGCACGCAACGTCCATCGGGTGCGTGAAGGCGAACTGGCCGAGTGTCCGGTCTTCGCAAATGGCTTCGCTGCCGTGGAAGCCGAGATCGTCATCGTCGTTGCGCAAGATCCGCCTGCCATCTCCCAGTCCTGGAATGCAGATACCGTCGAGGAGTTGATCGAATCGGTTCATATCGGCATTGAAGTCGCGAGCAGTCCGCTTGCCACATTGAACGACCTCGGGCCGGGCGCCGTGATTTCGGACTTCGGCAATAACTGGGGCGTCGTGGTGGGAGCAGCGATCCCGAACTGGCGCGACATCGAGAGTATCGACGTCGAAACCTTCATTGATGATGTATCGGTCGGCCGCGGTACGGTCTCGATGCGCGAGGGTCCGCTCGCAGCGCTGGCGTTCACATTGAACAAGCGCGCAGCGCAGGGCGCGACGCTACGCCGCGGCGATGTGATCTCCACCGGCATGATCACGGGCGTGCACGACATCAGAATTGGGCAGCGCTCTCGCCACGTGTTTAGCGGCTTTGGCGAAGTGGGCGCCTCGATCACCCGCGCACAGCCATTCGGAGACTGACACCATGCGTCGGCGCGATGTGATGTTGAGTCTCGGCGCTGCGTGTATCGCGCAAGCGCCCCTCGCCCGGGCTGCGGCGCACGGCGTCATGACGGCGGCCGACGTCCACGTCGACAACTATCCGACCGTCGA
>CAZIXV010000464.1:0-2263 GCA_964543105.1 uncultured Steroidobacteraceae bacterium | reverse complement strand
ACGCCTAAACCGCAGATTGCACTAAAAACAACGCCGACATGGGAGACGCGATCGACCGTGTCGCAGCGGCGCATCATCGCTGCGCGCCCCTGGGGCGTGAGTTCGACGCCTGATTTGGCGAGAATAATCGCCAACTTCCTCTAAAACTGGTAAAACTCGCGCCCTTCTGCGCCCAACAGGCACGCGATCGCCTCACGACTTCGCCGCTATGGCCCATCTACTTCTGCTCAACGGCCCGAATCTGAATCTATTGGGTACCCGCGAACCGGGCCTGTATGGAGCCGTCACGCTGGAGCAAATCGTCGCGCGAATGACGCACCTCGCCAGCGACCTGGGACATCAGCTGTCCGCCTTCCAAAGCAACGCCGAAGCCGAACTCATCGCCCGGATACATGAAGCCCCGACCTCGCACGTCGCCTTCATCATTTTCAATCCAGCGGCGTTCACGCATACGAGCGTCGCGCTGCGTGACGCTCTCTTGGGCGTCAAGATTCCTTTCATCGAGGTGCACTTGTCCAATGTGCATGCTCGCGAACCATTTCGGCAGCGCTCGTATTTCGCGGACGTTGCTGTCGGCACCATCACGGGATTGGGCGCAATCGGGTATGAGCTGGCGCTGCGCGCTGCGGCTCATCACCTCGCGACACCTCGTACCTAATCAAAAAAGCATCGACTGGAGATCGCATGGATATCCGCAAAGTTAAAAAACTCATCGAGCTGCTGGAAGAATCCGGCATTGCCGAGATCGAGATCAGCGAGGGCGAAGAATCGGTGCGCATCAGTCGTTATCCCACCGGTCAAGCGGCCGCAGCGCAGATGCACTACGCGCCGCCCGCCGCACCCAGCCCGGCCCCTGCCGCAGCGCCTGCGCCCGCAGCCGCGCCGGCTGCCCCGGTCGCGGCCGCAAAGGATGACCACACCGTCACGGCCCCCATGGTCGGTACGTACTACTCCGCCGCCGCCCCGGGTGCGAAGCCATTCGTCGACATCGGCACCGAGGTCAACATCGGCGACACGCTGTGCATCATCGAAGCAATGAAGATGATGAATCAGATCGAATCCGACAAAGCCGGCCGCGTCACCGCGGTACTCGTCAAGAACGGCGACCCGGTCGAATTCGGTCAGCCGTTGTTCATCATCGAATGAGCCTTCTGACTAGCTGACCAGCAGGCCGGCTAGCCAGATCGCACATCCTCGCCTTCGACGCGCTTCTCACAGCCTTCTAGAAGAGACTCATGCTGGAAAAAGTTGTCATTGCCAATCGTGGTGAGATTGCGCTGCGCATCCTGCGCGCCTGCCGCGAACTCGGAATCAAGACGGTCGCCGTGCATTCAACGGCCGACTTCAATCAAAAGCACGTCTTGCTGGCGGATGAATCCGTCTGTATCGGACCGCCGCCTTCCAAAGAAAGTTACTTGAACATGCCGGCGATTATCAGCGCGGCGGAAGTCACCGATTCGGTGGCGATTCATCCTGGCTACGGCTTTTTGTCCGAGAATGCGGACTTCGCCGAGCGCGTCGAAAAGAGCGGTTTCATTTTCGTCGGCCCGAAGCCTGAAACGATTCGGTTGATGGGCGACAAGGTCTCGGCCATCAAGCTGATGAAAGCGGCTGGCGTACCTTGCGTGCCGGGTTCGGACGGGCCGCTGGGCAATGACCCCGAAGAAAATATGCGCATCGCGCGGCAGCTCGGCTATCCGGTGATCATCAAGGCCGCAGGTGGTGGCGGCGGTCGCGGCATGCGTGTCGTACACAGCGATGCAACGCTGCAAAGCGCGATCAATGTGACGCAGGCGGAAGCGGCAGCGGCCTTCGGCAACCCCGAGGTCTACATGGAGAAATTTCTCGAAAAGCCGCGCCACATCGAAATCCAGGTGATGGCAGATCACTACGGCAATGTCGTGCACCTGGGCGAGCGCGATTGCTCGCTGCAACGCCGCCATCAAAAAGTGATCGAAGAGGCGCCCGCGCCAGGCATTACGCCGAAACAACGTAAAGCCATCGGCGATCGCTGCGTCGCTGCATGCCGGGAGGTGGGTTATCGCGGCGCTGGCACGCTCGAGTTCTTGTATCAGGACGGTGAGTTTTATTTCATCGAAATGAACACGCGCGTGCAGGTCGAACATCCGGTCACCGAACTCATCACCGGCATCGATATCGTGAAAGCGCAATTGCGCGTTGCTGGCGGCGAGCGCTTGCCCTGGTCGCAAAACGACATCACCGTGCGCGGTCATGCGATCGAATGCCGCATCAACGCGGAAGA
>CAZIXV010000463.1:0-2268 GCA_964543105.1 uncultured Steroidobacteraceae bacterium | reverse complement strand
GCCACCGGCGGCCTCCACGCCCGCGGGCAGGGTTTCGATGCTGGCCGCGAGCGCTTCGCCATTGCGGTCGTAGATATTGCCGCGGTTCGCATACAGCGTTGCGACTCGCGTGAAGCGCGCATCGCCCTGGCTTTCCAGAAAGCCGTCGTCGAGCAATTGCAGATCGACCGCACGCACGAGCAAACCGATGCAGATCACGAGCAGCGCGCCCAGCACGAAGCGCATACGCGTGCGGTATTGCTCCGCTGAGAACCCGCGCTTGTCGGGACGTAAGTTGGCGCCGCCGATCACGGTTGCACCAACTGCACTTCTTGCGGCGTCGGAATCACCATCTTCAGCCGCGTGCGTGCCGTGTTCTCGACGCGACCGTGCGTCGCCCAGGCGCTTTGTTCGATCTTGAGCTGGCTCCACTCGATATCGAGCCGATCGCGCTCAGCGTGCAGACCTTGCAGATCGATGAACAACGAGCGCGTTTCGTGAATGCTCCACACGACGCCCAGCGCCGTCGCGAATACGCCGGTCCACACGCAGATCATGAAAAATTTGAGCGGGCTCATGCGGCGAGCCTCTCGGCGACGCGCATGATGGCGCTGCGCGCGCGCGGATTGCGTTCGGTCTCTGCTGCCGATGCATGAATTGCTTTGCCGATGCGGCGCAGTTTCGGCCGGGCATGCGCCGGGACTTCGGGCAGGCCGGCAAAGATCGGATCTTCTTGCGAGTTGCGCTGCATGAAGCGCTTCACGCGCGTGTCTTCGAGCGAATGAAAGCTGATGACTGCAAGACGCCCACCCGCGCGCAGCGCAGCGAGCGTTCCCTCGAGCGCCGCATCGATCTCTTCGAGTTCGCGATTGATGTAGATACGAATCGCCTGAAAGGTTCGCGTCGCCGGGTGCTTGCCGGGCTCGCGTGTGCGTACAGCGCCTGCGACCACGTCGGCGAGTTCCGACGTGCGCAGCAACGGCGCTTCATGACGACGCGCGACGATCGCGCGCGCAATGCGTTTTGCAAAACGCTCCTCGCCGTACTCACGAATGACGCGGGCGATCTCGGTTTCCGGCGCGCGCGCCAGCCACGCAGCGGCGGTGATACCCGTGGCATTGTCCATACGCATATCGAGCGGACCATCCTGCGTGAAACTGAAACCGCGCGAAGCATCATCGAGTTGTGGCGAAGACACGCCGAGGTCGAGCAGCACGCCATCGAGCGCTCCGGCGAGCCCGAGCTCACTTACGATCGATAGCAATTGAGAGAACGGACTACTCACGAGCGTCAATCGAGCATCGTTTCCAAAACGTTCGCGACCGGCCCGAATTGCCTCGGGATCCCGATCGATTGCGACCACCCTGCCGTCCTGGCCTACTCGCTCCAGAATCGCGGCCGTATGACCGCCGCGACCGAACGTTGCGTCGAGGTAGCAACCGCCGTGTCTGACATCGAGCGCGCCCAGCGCCTCATCGAGAAGCACCGGCGTGTGTTGCCATGCCACGAGCGCCACTAAAGCGACAGCGACGCGAGTTCGGGCGGCAGCTCTTCCGCAGACTCATCGGCCTGCAGCCACTGCTCGCGGCTCTCGTTCCACTGCGCTTCATCCCACAGCTCGAAACGATTGCCTTGACCAATCAACATCGCTGTCTTCGACAACTTGGCGTATTCGCGCAGACTGGGAGGAACGAGGATGCGACCGCTGCCATCCAGTTCGAGCTCGGTGGCATGACCGATCATCAAACGCTGCAAACGGCGCGAGACCGGATGCAAGGTCGGCAACCGCTTCAACTTCAACTCGATCTCTTCCCACTCCGGCAGGGGGTAAATCAGCAGACAAGGATCGGAGCGATCCACGGTCGCAATGAGCTGTCCGTTCGAGCGCTCAAAGATGCGCTCGCGATAGCGGGTGGGCACGGCAAGCCTCCCCTTCGCATCGAGCGTGATCTTTGTTGCACCGCGGAACATTTCTGACCCATTTCTCCGAGATTTTGAGGGCGTTTATGCCCCTCTGCCCCATTCCTTCCCACTTTTTCCCACCTGCGCGCGATATTGGTTCCGGGAGGGCTTCAAGTCAAAAAAATCTGCGGAATTTCCCTTTTTGCGACAGTGACTTAGCTGGCCGGATATCCAGCCGCGAGGGAAGCGTCAATTAGGTGTCAATGGAGATCAAAGAGTTAGCGCTACTTGTTGATGTTCGAACGCAGGCACAGATTTCCGATCGCTGCAAGCGTCTTGACGGAAGGAAAAGTGGATCTGCGCAAAACGGGGCACGGCGGTGGGTGA
>CAZIXV010000462.1:0-2268 GCA_964543105.1 uncultured Steroidobacteraceae bacterium | reverse complement strand
ACGTGATCGTCGGGCTGGTCTTCATCGCCGGCATCCTCGGCACGGCGCACCATTATTACTGGGTGGGCGTGCCGTACTACTGGCTGCCGATTGGCGGATTCTTCAGTGCACTCGAGCCTGCAGCGCTCGTCGGCATGGCGATCTACGCCTACTCCGCGATCCGCCGCTCGGGTCTTGCGCATCCCAATACGCTGGCGCTGCATTGGACAGTCGGCAGCGCCGTGTTCACGTTATTCGGCGCGGGTCTGCTCGGCCTTGCGCACACCTGGCCGTCAGTGAACAAGTGGACGCACGGTACGCTCATCACGGCCATGCACGGCCATGCAGCGTTTTATGGGGCGTACGCCATGATCGTGCTCGCCATGATCACGTTTGCATTACCGAGCATGACGCACGGCCGGCGCGAATCGGGCAGCGCAGTCGGCTATTGGGCGTTCTGGATGCAGCTGGGTGGCATGTTCGGCATGACGCTGTCGTTCGGCACGGCCGGTATCGGCCAGGTCTATCTCGAACGCATTCTTGGCCTCGGCTATCTCGATACGCAGCTCAAGATTCAGGTGCACTTCCTGATGTTGATTGCCACGGCCACCGTGTTTGCGATCGGCGTGGGGCTATTCATCTGGGATTTCTTCCGCTATCGCCCCCGCTTTGAAGTCGTCGAAGAAGGCGCGCCTCCCGCAGAGCCTGCTCGCGCCGGAGTCACATGAGCGCACGCGTGCTGGAGCGCGAACCTACGAGCGAGCCGTTCTATGTTGCTAGCGGCGCTGAGGTCGCAATCTTCGAACAATGTCATTCGCAACGTTTGGCGGTGATGCTCAAAGGGCCGACGGGCTGCGGTAAGACGCGGTTCGTGGAGCACATGGCATGGCGACTCGGCCGCGAGCTGGTGACGATTTCATGTCATGACGATCTCACGGCAAGCGATCTGGTCGGCCGCTTTCTGATTCGCCACGATGGCACGTACTGGAACGATGGGCCGCTGACCCGAGCGCTACGCGCGGGCGCGATCTGCTACCTCGATGAAGTCGTGGAAGCGCGCCAAGACACGGTCGTCGTGCTGCATTCGCTCACCGACCATCGCCGCGAACTCAACATCGACAAAACCGGCGAGCGTTTGCTCGCGCCGCCCGAGTTCCAGTTGGTAATTTCGTACAACCCCGGCTATCAGCGCATGCTGAAGGATTTGAAGCCCAGCACGCGCCAGCGCTTCGTCGCACTCGAACTCGACTTTCCTGAATTCGAGCATGAAGTCGCCATCGTCGCGCACGAAAGCGGCCTGGAACGCAGCATGGCGCACGCGCTCGTGACGCTCGGCCGGCGCCTGCGCGGGTTACGCGATCGTGGGCTGGCCGAAGTACCCAGCACACGCTTGTTGATCGCGACGGCGCGCCTCACCGCAAGCGGCGTACCGATCCGCGAAGCCTGCCAAGCCGGCCTGATTGCGCCCCTGACCGACGACGCATCGCTGCTCGCAGCGATGCAGGATCTGGTGGAAGCGGCGTTTGTTTAATTTGGAAGCGGATAGCGGATAGCGGATAGGCTTCGCTACCCGCTAAAAAACTCCATGGCCGAAGCTGAAGACGTTTTGACCGATGTCGCGCGGCACGCCACCGTGTTCGTGCGCGATCTTTGGCGACGTCACCGCCCGAAGGATGAGCCGGTCGTCGATGTGCCGGGGTTGCTGCATCGGCTCGATCTGCTGCTCGCTGGCAGCTACACACACGATTTCAAATTGCGGCTTTCGCAAGTGCCAGCACCGGTCCCGCTGTTGCAGCGCTTGTTTCGTCGCGACGAGCTGCCGATCGCGCGCGAGGCGATTCCAGCAACCGATGGTTATTCCATCTGGCTGCCGATCGATCTAGATGCGCTATCGCAACAGGCCCTGCAGGTCATGGCGCTGCAGCAGGCCGCGCGTGCGCTGCGTGATGCGCCGGCGTTGTACACCACGATAAACGATGCACTGACGCGCTCAATTTTCGAAGTGATGATCGCGGATGCGGCCGACCGCGATTTGGCTCGTTTGTTTCCAGGCATGTCCCCACGCATTGCTGCACTTCGTCGCGAATGCCGCCGCACGCGGCCGCCGCTCGAACAGTTTCCGGTGTCGCGTCATCCCCTCGAGCAATGGGTGTGCAGTGTGCTGGAGCGGCCGTTGGATGACTCACCGCGCTATGAGGAATCCGGCGCGGCCGTGCTGGAACATGCGGCTCGTGTGGCGCAGGAGCTGTCGGCTGCGGCGTCGCGCGGTGCAAGTCTGTATCGCGATCG
>CAZIXV010000461.1:0-2282 GCA_964543105.1 uncultured Steroidobacteraceae bacterium | reverse complement strand
GTCGCCGCCCTCGCGCGATAGGGCTGCGAGGCGATGACCAGATCGAAATCGGCGCGCGGCGCGTTGCGTTTTGGACGCACCGCATCGAGCAGCAGCGCATGATCGGCGCGATAGATCACGAGCACGACCGGCCGCTCGTACAACGGATTGCCGGTCGTGGGACTCGTTCTCGTCCGCCAACTCGTGGCGAGAAGGTCTTGTCGTTCGACGATCTGACGCTCGAACTGGCTGGACGTCGAGCCTTCCAGCACGACCTCCACCCATTGCACCTCGGCCGCGTTGTTCGGTGTCAGCCACGGCGCTTCGGAATAAAACATGTTCGTCATCACGAGCACGGTGGCGGGATGCTCCTGGAAGCGATCCACCATTTTCTCGAGCGTCAGCCGCACGTCTTCGAGACTGATTTCTTTGCCGACCACATAGAACGGCACCGTGGGAAAGCGATCGTGCATCGAGCGCATGACGCGGGTCAGAACGGTGCCGTCCCCCACGCCTGCATCGAAGATGCGCAGCGCCGGCGCGCGCGGCGTCAGCTCCGCCAATTCCTGTGCGATCCGATTGGCGACCACCCATTTCTCATCGCAGGTATGGACGAACAGCAAGTAGCGCTGCCGGTTGTCGTAAAAGCGGAAATAGCGGCTGTCGGCATCCGCGCAGCGCTTCTGTATGGCTGCGGCCGGCATCTCCGTCATGGACTTGGCCATGAATCCCTCGCTAAAGCGACGATTGACCCTTGATCTATGGGGCCGCTGCGCCCGCTCACAACCAGCGTGCGACAATTCGCACTTTGCCAACGAAGGAAACCACCGTGACCGCGACTCTCATTGATGGCCGTGCTGCCGCCCAACGCCTGCGTGAACGCGTCGCAGTCCGCACCGCCACACTGGCTGCTACCGGTGTCGTGCCCGGCCTTGCCGTCGTGCTGGTGGGCGAGGATCCAGCCAGCCAAATTTATGTGGGCAGCAAAACCAAACAGGCGCAGGAAGCCGGTCTGAAACATTTCGATCACCGCTTACCCGCGACGGCGAGTACGGCGGAATTGCTGACACTGATTCAGCAACTCAATGCCGACCCAAGCGTGCACGGCATTCTGGTGCAGCTACCGCTGCCGAAGGCGGTGGACAGTGCCGCGGTGCTCGCGGCCATCGATCCTGCGAAAGACGTCGACGGATTTCACGCCGTCAACGCGGGCAAGCTCGCGTTGGGTGAGGACGCAACCGTGCCGTGTACTCCGCTTGGATGTTTGATTCTGCTGCGTGAAGCATTGCCGAATCTCGCCGGCGCGCACGCACTCGTCATCGGCCGCTCGAACATCGTCGGCAAACCCATGGCGCAATTGCTGCTGCAAAGCGATTGCACGGTGACGATCGCGCATTCGAAGACGAAGAATCTGCCCGCACTTTGCGCGGAAGCCGACGTCGTCGTTGCGGCCATCGGTCGGCCGAAGGCGATTGTGGGTGATTGGCTGAAACCGGGCGCCGTCGTCATCGATGTCGGCATCAATCGCATCACGATCGATGGCAAAACGAAGGTCGTCGGCGATGTGGATTTCGACAGCGCGCGCGCGCGAGCGAGCGCGATTACACCGGTGCCAGGCGGCGTAGGCCCTATGACGATTGCCTGCCTGCTGATGAATACCGTCAACGCGGCGATTCGAGCGACGGGTGGCGGGGAGTTGCTTACGCCTTGAGCGCGAGTGGCGCTAGATGATCGTGCGCGTCGCGTTGATCCGAAACAGATCGCTGCCAAATCGGCAGCGATCTGTATCTACGATGACTACTCGACGTCGTCGGTAATGCCCGCGCCGAAGGCGCCGAACAGTTTTTCCAACGTGTCATAAAGTGCAACGCGTTCGCGGTCGTCGAGCGTCAACAGAATTTCTGCTTGACGACGCTGAGCGGCCGGCAGCACCGATTTGTAAAGTGATTTGCCTTTCGCTGTCACCGACACCACCACCGGAGCGGCGAGGGCTTCTGCATAGGCGGCGCCGCGCTTCAACGTTTTCATTTTCGTCAAACCGCGCTCGGTCATCACGCGCAACGTACGGCTGACTTGGCCTTTGTCCATGTTGCTGCGAGCCGTGAGCTCCGAGAAGCGCAACGGCGAAAATCGCGTCACGAGCGCGAGCAAACGCCATTCAGGCAAGCTCAATTCGAACTCTTCCAGATAGCGCTTCGTGACGTTCGTGCGCAGTGCATTCGACAGTCGCGTCAGGCGAAAAGTGATGAAGTCTTCGATGTGAAGACCGCCGCCCGTGCGGGCAACTTTTCTCCATGGCGATG
>CAZIXV010000460.1:0-2291 GCA_964543105.1 uncultured Steroidobacteraceae bacterium | reverse complement strand
CAAGAAGAATGCTTAATCACCATCAACGAGCATATCATTGCTCGAGATGACCCCGCTACCTGCGGGGATCTCACAAAAAACCCGCCGAACGGCGGGTTTTTTATTCACCATCAGTGCGCGTTCTACCGCTGCTTGAAATCCTCCGGCGTCAAAGAATGCCGAGCAAGCAGCTTGTAGAAGTCAGTGCGATTGCGCTTCGCCAGCCGTGCAGCTTGGCTCACATTGCCGCCGGTGATCTGCAGGATCTGCGACAGGTAGTTGCGGGTGAACTCATCGCGGGCCTCGTCGAACGAGGGGAGGCGGGTGGGGCCGCCGCCGAGCGCTGATTGCACCAGTTCCGCACTGATGATCGGGCTCGTGGCGAGCGCGACGTTCTGGCGGACCACGTTTTCGAGTTGACGCACGTTGCCGGGCCATTCGGCGCTGACGAGTACTTCAACGGCTTCCGGCGCATAGATGTGACGTTGATGGCCGGTTTCGTGGGCGATCTTCTCGAGGAAGTGCGAGACGAGCAGCGGCACGTCTTCGCGGCGCTTGGCGAGCGAGGGCATGTCGATGTGCACGACGTTCAGGCGGTAATACAGGTCTTCGCGGAAATGGCCGCCCATGATGAGTTGCTTCAGATCGCGATGCGTGGCGGAGATGATGCGGACGTTCACCGCTGTCGCTTCGGTGCTGCCGACCGGGCGCACCTGATTTTCTTGCAGCACTCGCAGCAGCTTCACCTGCAAACGCATCGGCATGTCGCCGATTTCATCGAGCATCAATGTGCCGCCGTCGGCGGCTTGGAACAGGCCGCGGTGTTCGCGGATCGCGCCGGTGAAGGCGCCCTTCACGTGCCCGAATAACTCGCTTTCGAGAAGATTCTCAGCCATCGCGCTGCAATTGATGGCGACGAACGGCCGGTTTCGACGTGTGCTTGCCTTATGAATCGCGCGGGCCAAGAGCTCTTTGCCTGTGCCGCTTTCGCCCGTGATCATGACTCGGGCATCGGTGCCGGCGACCATGTGGGCTTGGGCGAGCCGTTCTTCCATGACGGCGCTGCGCGTGACGATCTCGCTGCGCCAGTCTTCCGTCGTATCCGCAAATCCCGAAACCCGCAGCGCTTTTTGCACTTGGTCCAGCAGTTCTTGCTTATCGACGGGCTTGGTGAGGAACGCGAACGCACCGCTTTGGGTGGCCTGCACCGCATCAGGAATCGTGCCGTGCGCTGTCAGGATGATGACGCGCAAACCCGGCGCGCGGCTTTGAATCTCCTTCAATAAGCCGATGCCGTCCATCTGGTCCATGCGCAAGTCAGTGATGACGAGATCGGGGCGCACGCGCGCCAGAGCTGCGAGCGCAGCGCTGGCGCTCTCGACGGCTTCGACCTCGTAGTTTTCTGCGCGTAAACGGATCGTGAGCAGCCGTAGCAACCCAGGATCGTCGTCAACGACTAGTAGGCGGGCTTTGCGTTTCACTTGGGTTGGCGTCACGACTGCCAGGGGGCGTGGGACTGCGTTCAATGAAAGACCTCTCGATTTCTTTCACGGCGTCCAGCTTCTGCTGGGCTTCGGCGAGGGCACGACGCAAGCGAGCGATTTCTTCGGCTTGAGCTTGGACGCGTTTGTCCGAGTTTGCCTGCGAGCGGCCGCGGTCGTCGAGTGTCGCTAGCAAACGACGATTCTCGGCCTCGAGTTTCAGCCAAGCATTTGTTTCATGAAGCAAAACTCCTACGAGCGAGCGCTCCGCCGCGATCATTCTTTCGGGCGTCGCCAGCAGGGTTTCGAGCAACCTCTTGCCGTCTTGAGGACTGAAGGCGGGATGGCCAGGCGTCACCAGCGCGACGGCATAGTGCAAGGTGCTGGCGGTCGTCGGCGCTCGTGCGTATTCGCGTTCGACTTCGTAAAAGACATCGGCTTGGCGCGCAGGATCGGGGCTCGAAAGGCCGTTCATGGTGGCGAGGTACGCGTGCAGGCCCTCGTCGGTTGGCGCGGCGACCGCCGTGGGCGTCGGAGTCTGTTTGAGCGCAGGCAGCATGTCGCAACCGGCAACCAGCACGAGACACGCAAAGAGCAGGCCGCTGCGCGCGATGCCGCGCGGCAGTGCCAAAGCTCTATGGATGCGTGTGGTCTCGTAGCGTGGTTCGGTCATGCTCTTCTGCGCGGAGCTTCGTCAGGCGGGCTCAACTTCCAAGCTCGGTGCCAGCGGCAAGCGAATCCGGAAATGTGCGCCGGTGAAGACGCCATCCAAAATTTCGACCGAGCCACCGTGAGCCTGCACGAATTCATTGACGACCGATAGCCCGATGC
>CAZIXV010000459.1:0-2316 GCA_964543105.1 uncultured Steroidobacteraceae bacterium | reverse complement strand
CCGCTGTTTAGCATTCCGCCCGCGCATGTAACTGGCGTCAGATGGAGTCACCATCGGGAAGCATGCGTGCAGATCCTCTGCGAAGCCGCGCGCCTGGGCACCTCCAACCATTCGATTTGGGAGCGTGCCATGCAATCCAACCTCGATTTACTCAAGTCGTCCGATCCCGACGTCTATGCCGCGATCCTCGGTGAGGAACAGCGCGAGCGCGTGGGGCTCGAGCTGATTCCGTCCGAGAACTATGCCTTCCCCGAAGTGTTCGCAACGAACGGCAGTGTGTTCGCGAACAAATACGCCGAAGGCTATCCAGGCCGTCGTTACTACGGCGGGCAGGAATTCACCGATCGCATCGAGACGCTGGCCATCGAGCGTGCCAAAACGCTATTCCGTGCCGAGCACGTCAATGTGCAGCCGCTCAGCGGCTCGCCGATGAATCAGGCGGTGTACATGGCGCTGTTGAATCCGAGCGATACGGTGCTCGCGATGGACTTATCACACGGCGGCCATCTCACTCACGGCGCGCCCGTCTCCGCGATGGGCAAGATCTTCAACTTCGTGCGCTACAAGACCGCGCCGCCCGATGGCCACCTCGACTACGACGCGATTCGCGCGCTCGCGCGCGAACACAAACCCAAGCTCGTATTGTGTGGGCACTCCTCGTATCCGCGGGAACTCGACTACGCGCGCTTTCGCGCCATTGCCGATGAAATCGGCGCGCTGACGATGGCGGATGTATCGCACATCGGCGGCTTGATCGCAGGGGGTGTGCTGGCCAATCCGCTCGATGCGGGTTTCGATGTCGTAACGACGACCACACACAAGTCACTGCGCGGCCCCCGCGGCGGCATGATCCTCTGCAAAGCCTCGCTCGCCTCGAAAATCGATTCGGCTGTATTCCCTGGCATGCAAGGCGGTCCGCACATGAATGCGGTCGCTGGCATTGCGGTGACGATGAAATTAGCGGCTCAACCTGAGTTCAAGCAATACGCACGGCAAGTCATTGCGAATGCACGCGCACTTGCGAGCGCACTCACGCGCGTGGGTTGCCACCTGATCACCGGCGGCACTGAAAATCATCTACTCGTGCTCGACACGGTCCGCTCTTTCGACATCGATGGACGCGTCGCCGAACACGCGCTGGATGCCGCCGGTCTCACCGTCAACAAGCAAGTGATCCCTGATGATCCGCGTCCGCCGCTGCGTCCGAGTGGTATTCGCTTAGGCACGCCTGCGATCACGACGCGCGGGATGCAGGAAGCCGAGATGACGCAGGTCGCTAACTGGATCGCGCAAGCGCTGCGTCATGCGGACAACGCAGCCGAACTCGGACGCATAAAGCAGGAGGTCGAAGCGTTGTGTCTGCGCTTTCCGGTGCCGGGGCTGTGAGCCACTAGGGTTGCAGAGTCCGCGTGTGCAGGTGAGAGCAACCTCCCCATGACGACTTGGGGAGGGAGCTATCGACGGGCCTCCAAACGTTTACCGCTCGTCCCATCGAAATACAGAATCTTCTCCTGCGGCGCATGCAGTCGCACGCTGGCGCCAATCGATGGCAGATCGATCGGCTTGATGCGCGCAACGGCAAGTTGTGAACCGTGACGGAAGTGCATGAAGCTTTCGCTGCCGACCGATTCCAGCAGTTCGACGGTTGCGTCGATCGCGATGTCCGTCGGCGCTGTACGTTGGCGATGAAAATCTTCAGGGCGAATGCCTGCGATGATGTCGCGATCTTGATAGGTGTTCGCGAATCCCTCGGCGTCTTGCGGCAATGGCAACGCCGCGCCCTCGCCTTCAATCGCCCAGCCATCGTGATTGCGTAGCTGTCCGCGGAAGAAATTCATGGGCGGATTGCCGAGAAACCCCGCGACGAACAGATTCAGCGGCTCCTCATAAACTCGCATCGGCGCATCGATCTGTTGGATGACGCCCTTGTCCATCACGACGATCCGCTGACCGAGTGTCATGGCTTCGATCTGATCGTGCGTGACATACACCATCGTGGTGCCCAGTTGGCGGTGCAGCCGCGCGATTTCAGCGCGCATCGAACCGCGCAACTTGGCATCGAGATTCGAAAGCGGTTCATCGAGCAGGAACACCTGCGGCTGCCGCACGAGCGCACGTCCGAGTGCGACGCGCTGCCGCTGTCCGCCTGACAGTTGCTTCGGCAAGCGATCGAGCATCGAGGTGAGATCGAGCATTTCTGCCGCGGCGTCGACTTGTTTCGTGATCTCGCCAGACGACATGCCGCGCAATTTCAAACCAAAGCCGAGGTTCTCGCGCACGCTCATGTGCGGATACAGCGCGTAGCTTTGAAACACC
>CAZIXV010000458.1:0-2334 GCA_964543105.1 uncultured Steroidobacteraceae bacterium | reverse complement strand
ATCCGGCTCCTTCCAAACAGAAATCTCCAGCACGTCGCCTGGCTTCACTTGGTACGACGGTTGGGCTTGTGCGTGCGCGGCGTTGGGAATCGCAAAAGGCGCGATGGCGAAACAACTCAACGCAATGCAGATGGCACGTAACGACATTCAGGTCTCCTCTCACTTACACGAGCCCGCGGACTAACGAATGACCACGCGGATTGATCCCATTGGAGATCACAAATTTCCTGACAGCGGATGTAGACGTTTCGGTCGACCACGTCGGCAGGACGTTGGCCTGTCCCTTGCAGGTCATGTGCCAACGAAATGTTTAACAGCGCCATTCACCGGAAGACGCACGATGAGGACTCACAGAAGTTTGTATGCCTTGGTAGAGAGCAGTCGACGGGCGCGGCGCGATTTCAGGTCCGCTCTCGTTGTAAGAACGTCGGAACGTCAGCAATGAGTACTGCAAAAGTTACAAGTCGAGCGGCACCGACGGCAGAGCATTCAGGGCCGATCTCACCGCGGCCGCAGCTTTCGATCGTCGTGCCGCTTTATAACGAGCAGGACAGCGTCACCCCGCTGTACCAAGCCATCGTAAACGCAGTAGGCGCACTCGATCGCTCGTTCGAAATGGTATTTGTCGACGATGGCAGTAAAGACCAGACGGTTGCGGTCGCAACTGCGCTGGCGCGCAACGACCCGCGCTTGCGGATCGTCAAGTTTCGCCGCAACTACGGCCAGACCGCCGCGATGGCGGCCGGCATCGAATACGCGCGCGGCGATATTCTGATCACGATGGACGGCGATCTGCAGAACGATCCGGCAGACATCGGCAATTTCGTCGCGGAGATCGAAAAAGGTAACGACATCGTCGTCGGCTGGCGCTTCAATCGCCAGGACAAGCTCGTGACGCGCAAGATCCCTTCGCGCATCGCCAATTGGCTCATTGCCAAGGTCACCGGCGTACCGATTCGTGACAACGGCTGTTCTCTCAAAGCGTTTCGCGCCAGCTTGATCAAGCGCATTCCACTTTATTCCGAGATGCACCGCTTCATTCCTGCCATGGCGTCGATGGCAGGCCCACGTCTCGCAGAAATCAAAGTGCGCCACCACGCGCGTCGTTTTGGCGAATCCAAATACGGTTTATCTCGGATCTATAAGGTGCTGCTCGACCTTGCGGTCATCAAGACGCTCGTCGCATTCGCCTCGCAACCGTTGCGTTGGTTCGCCCTGTTATCGCTGCCGCTGCTGCTGGCGGGCGTAACGGCGTTCACCTTGAGCATGACGCGCGGGAGCGAACCGTTCTCTCTGTCGCTCGCAGGCACGGGAGTCTTGATGCTGGTTTCTGCGCTGATTTTGCTATTGAGTGGTGCGCTCGGGGAACTGATCTATCAGCGTGGCAATTTGCGTGATCGAGAATTTTCAAAGCTCACGCAAACCATTCGTCGCGCCAATGTCGCAACAAGCTATGCGAGCGGCTCTGTAGCTGCCCAAACCGGGAACGAACATGCCGATTCACCCTGATATCAAGTTGCTCACCGTCATCATCCCCGTCGGCGCACGCCACGCGGATGCGCGCACGCTGTATGCGAACTACACATCTGGCCTGGCCGCACTGCCGATGCCGTATGAACTCATGTTCGTGCTCGACGGACCGCGGCCGAAGTTTGCGGCGCAGCTCGATGAATTGCTCGCGCGCGGTGAACAGTTCACAGTCGTGCGCTTGACGCGCTCCTTCGGCGAATCAGCCGCACTCATGGCTGGGGTCGAGCGCGCCTCGGGCGACGCCGTGCTGACGCTGCCAGCGCATCAGCAAATCGAAGCCGCGGACATACGCAAGCTCGTCGCAGGACTCGATGACGCTGATGTGGTCATTGCAATGCGCTCGCCCCGCGCGGCCGGCGTGTTCGACCGGATGCGGCGTTCGCTGTTTCACCGCCTCGTTCGCTCGCTCACTGGACTGACCTTCAACGACCTGGGTTGTGGCGCGCGCGCGTTACGCCGCCGGGTCTTCGATGAACTCGATTTGTACGGCGATCAACATCGGTTCTTGCCAATCATTACCGATCGACTCGGCTTTCGAGTCGCAGAGGTGGCCGTGCGACAGTCGGCGCAGGATCGCCATGATCGTGTCTACCGCCCACGCGAGTATCTGCGCTACGCGATCGACCTGTTCAGCATCTTTTTTCTGGTGCGCTTCACCAAGCGTCCACTGCGTTTCTTTGGCATGTTGGGCGCCACGACGTTCAGCTCCGGCGCATTGATGATTGCGTACTTGTGCTTTGAACGGCTGGTGTTCAATCAGGAACTCGCCGATCGCCCCGCGCTGCTGCTCGCGGCGCTGCTCGT
>CAZIXV010000457.1:0-2342 GCA_964543105.1 uncultured Steroidobacteraceae bacterium | reverse complement strand
AGCCCCCTCCCTAACCCTCCCCCGCTAACGCAGGGGAGGGGATCCTTCTGGCTGTAGCCTGTAGCCTGTAGCCTGTAGCCCTAGCCCGTATCCCGGCCCGTCTCACACCGCAATCCTCGTCCACGCCTCCTTGCTCACGTGGGTTGGCTCGCCGGCCATGATGCGCGGGGCGAGTTGGGAGAGGATGTGGACTTGGGCGCTTTCGGAGAGACCCAGCGCTTTGAGGGCGGCTTCGAGGCCTTCGATCAGTTGCCGGCGCTCACCTTCGGTGGGGCAGCTGTCGCGGGCGAGGGCGGCGAGTTCATCGCCGACGCTTTGAATCGTCTCGGCGATCGATGGTGCGAACTCGCTCAGCTCGCCGCGCAAACGCGCGGCAAAGCGAAACGAGTTGTACGCGCACACGTAAGCACGATGGCGCAGCTTGAGGTTCTTCAGCAGACCCATGCAGATCTCCAGGGCCGACACAGGCGCGAAAGTGTGGAGCGCGTCGCGCTTGATGCGGTGTGCGGCAGGTCTCATATCTCACTCTAGCGGCGGCGAGATTTAGAGAAATCCTTTTAAAATCAATGTCTTATTATCGGTCAGGCGCGGCAAAAGCCGCGTTTCCCTGCGCGGTACGTGAGGGCGCGCGCCGGCTCGATTTTCAGGCGCGCCCGACGTTGCGATCGGTGGGTGAGTGGAAGTATTCGCTTTCTTCCGCGAATTGCTGGATCAGTTTGCGCAGTTCGGCGAGGCGTGCCTCGGCCGTGCTGATCGCAAGACATTCCTCGCATTCTGGATCGGCGCACGGTTGGCGCGAGTAGAGCCAATACTGCACCGCGCCGGCGACCAAGCCGTCTGCGATGTCCCAAAGATCGGCCTTCTGGTCCGTGTCCGCGATCTTGTTACCAAGATCGACTGCTTTGCCGAAAGCTTCGCCAAAAGGATTATCTGATTGCTGCATGACTACATCGAAGTGAAGGGGCGGCGCATTGTACCTGCCTGTACTCACCCAGGCTCGTCGCGGCGACGCCTTGTGAGCAACGTCACCCTGGTCTACTGTCCACGGCCCTTATGACGAGTACCTACGAGGGTGCGATGGCTGACGAACGCAATGACCCGCAAATGGATGGCGAGTCCCTGTATCAGGAAGAAATGTTTACTGATCGTAAAGTCGGCGCCATCCGTCGTCTGACACCCGTGACGAGCATGGGCGAAGTCGATTCCGCCCGGCCGGTGCTGTACCTGGGCCAGGCGGAGATCATGACGAACATGGGGCCGGTGCCGATCAATTTCGAGATCGAAGGCGAAACCCTGGCCGATGCAGTGGCTGGATTTTCGGCAGCGGCGACCGCAGCGATCGAGCGCACGGTGCAGCAGATTCAAGAGATGCGGCGCCAGCAAGCATCGCAGCTCGTCGTGCCGGGCGGCGGTATGCCGCCGAATCTCGCGGGCGGCCCTGGCGGCAAGCTTCAAATCCCCTGACAACCAGGTTTTTGCGGCGAGCCTCACGCAGGCTCGCTGCACTTATTTAACTGGGCGCCTGCACACTGAACAGCGCGCTCTCCTGAAAGATTGTCGCCTCGGTGCGCTTGTTCATCACGATGATGCTGATGCGCCGATTGATCGCGCTATCGGGCGCCTGCGCATCGAGCAGCACGCTCGACGCCAGCCCGACGACGCGGCCGATGCGCTCGGCGGGCAATCCGCCGCCGATGAGCGCGCGGCGCGCCGCGTTGGCCCGGTCGGCTGACAATTCCCAGTTGCTGTAATTGAGTTTCACGTACGGACGCACGTCGGTGTGTCCGCTGATGCTCAAGCGATTGGGGACGTCGCTCACGATGCTGGCCAGTTCGCGCAGGATGTCGGCGCTGTAGCTTTCGAGCACCGCGCTGCCAAGTGGAAACATCGAGCGGCGCTCGTGATCGACGATTTGAATGCGTACGCCTTCGGGGGTGATATCGAGCAGGATCTGGTCCTTGAAGGGCCTGAGCGTTTCGCGTTGATCAATCGCTTCCTGCAATTGTCCAAGCAAGCCCTCGAGCCGTTCGGAATCGGCGACGTCCTCCGCGAGCAGCAGCGCATTCTCGGGCGTGACGTCGACCTGCGCACCGGGGGAGGGTGCCACCTCATCCGATGGCGCCGCCGGCGCGCGGTGCAATTCCATGCCGCCGCCCATTTTGATCATGCTGGTGCTTGCGCCACCGGGTCCTTGCAGCGAAGACGGCGAAGGCACCGTATTGGCCCCGGCGATCGCGCTGGGGTTGTTGAAGTACTCGGAAATCGCGCCCTTTTGTTTCTCGTCGGTCGCGCCCATCAGCCACATCAACAAGAAGAACGCCATCATGGCGGTGGCGAAGTCT
>CAZIXV010000456.1:0-2343 GCA_964543105.1 uncultured Steroidobacteraceae bacterium | reverse complement strand
GCAGAGCTGGGCACGTTGGCGACTGCCGAGGCTGAAGCACGCATCGATTCGCTGCAGCTCGAGGAAGCCGGCGCGCGCGAGCAAGGTGAGATCGCCAGCGAGCAACTGAGCGCGGTGAGTGATGAGTTGCAACAACTGCGCGAGCGCGAACGCCAGCTCGTCAGTGCCGCCGACGGCAGCCGGCGCGAGCTGACGGAAGCGCAGGGCCGCTTGATGTCGCTGCAAGCGCTACAGCAGGCCGCGTTGGGCCTGGCGCAGGGCAAGGTCACCGAGTGGCTATGCGAAAACACCTTGAGCGACCGGCCGCGACTCGCTCAACAAACGAATGTCGAGCCCGGTTGGGAGCGCGCCGTCGAAACGGTGCTGGGTTCGTATCTCGAAGCCGTTTCGGTGGAGGCGATCGATTCGATCGCCGCGAAGCTCGATTCGCTCAAAGTGGGCGCCGTCAGTTTCTTCTCGGAAGGCGGCACGACAACGCAAACGGTCGATGCGACGCATCTGCTTGCGAAGGTGCAGGGGCCGGCGGCCGTATCGGCGTTGCTGAGCGGCATCATCGCCGTCGACACGCTGGCTGAGGCATTGGCGAAGCGACCGACGCTGTCGAGCGGCGAATCGGTCATCACGCGCGATGGCATTTGGATGGGCCGCGACTGGCTGCGGGTGAGCCGCGACAAGGACGTGCATGCCGGTGTGATCGGCCGTGAAAAGGAAATGCGCGAGCTGCGCGAAGCCGTCGAGGCCGCCGAACAGCGCCGCGATTCGCTGCAGGATCAGATCGCCGAAGCGCGCGAGCGCGTTACCGACCTGGAAAGCCGCCGCGATTCGCTGCAAGCCGAGGTCAATCGGCTGCATCGCGCGCATAGCGAGTTCAGCTCACAGATCGCATCGCTGCGCGCCAAGGTCGAACAGAACGCCGAGCGCGTTCGTACGATCAATGCGGAGTCTGCGGAAATCGACGCCGAACTCGCGCGCGATGACGAAGCCGTCGGCGTAGCGCGCGCGCGTCTGCAGGAAGGCACCGAGCAAATGGCGCAGTTCGAAGAACAACGCCTGGTGCTCGAAGAAGAACGCGAAGCCCTGCGCAACGCGCTATCGAGCAAGCGCTCGCAGGCGCAGGCCGATCGCGGCAATGCGCAGGACGTGGCGATCAAAGTGGAATCCAAGCGCTCCACCCTCACTTCGATTACGGCTGGACTCGAGCGCTTGCAGACTCAGCTCGAGCAGCTCAGCGAACGACGCGAAGCGTTGACTCAGCAGCTTGCTGAAAGCGAAGCGCCGCTCGAAACGCTGTCGGCCAAACTCGAAGAATTTCTGCAACAGCGCATCGGCGTCGAGCAGGAACTCACGGTCGCGCGTGAGGCGCTCGAAACGGCGGAATCACGCATGCGCTCGCTCGATCAACGTCGCCTCGAAACCGAAACGGCCGTGGAAGAATCGCGTGCGCGCTTGGAAGACGTGCGCATGACGGCGCAGGAGCTGAAAGTTCGCCACGAGACCTTGCTCGAACAATTTAAAGCAACGCAGTTCGATCTGGCCGCCGTATACGAAGAGATGTCGCCGGAAGCGGAGATTCCTGCCTGGGAGCAGACGCTGCAGGAGCTTTCGCAAAAGATCGATCGCTTAGGACAGGTCAATCTGGCAGCGATCGACGAGTTCAAGGAACAGTCCGAGCGCAAGGAATATCTCGATCGTCAATTCAAGGATCTGACGGACGCGCTCGAGACGTTGGAGACGGCGATCCGAAAGATCGATCGCGAAACGCGCGCACGCTTTCAAGATACTTTCGATCGCGTGAATGCCGGCTTGAAGGAGCGCTTCCCGCGCCTGTTCGGTGGCGGGCATGCGTATCTCGAACTTGCCGGCGAAGACATCCTGAGCGCCGGTGTGTCGATCATGGCGCGTCCGCCCGGCAAGCGAAACAGCACGATCAATCAGCTCTCGGGTGGCGAGAAGGCGCTCACTGCCGTCGCGCTCGTGTTCTCGATCTTTGAATTGAATCCAGCTCCGTTCTGTCTGCTGGACGAAGTGGACGCGCCGCTCGACGATAACAACGTCAGCCGATTCTGCGACACGGTGAAGGAGATGTCCGAGCGGGTGCAGTTCATTTTCATCACGCACAACAAGGTCACGATGGAACTGGCGCAACAGCTCATCGGTGTGACGATGCACGAACCGGGCGTATCGCGGCTCGTCGCCGTGGACGTCGACGAAGCCATGCGCATGGCGGCGATGTAGGCCGCGCACTGCGCGACCCAGCGGGGCTACGGGCAACGGGGTACGGGGTACGGGGTACGGTCAGAGATGCATTCATACAGGGCAACGCACATGAAGCTACGTTACGAC
>CAZIXV010000455.1:0-2377 GCA_964543105.1 uncultured Steroidobacteraceae bacterium | reverse complement strand
TGTCGGCGATGTCGCGAGCGCCCGGTACGTTGTGATCGTCCTTCTCGGGTTCCAGACAACCCAGCGCTGAAACGCCCGTGCGCATTACATCCATCGGATGCGATGAAGGCGGCAACTGCTCGAGCACCGTCTTCACCGCTGCCGGTACGCCGCGCAATGCTTGCAGCTTGGCTTTGTAGCCTTTGAGTTCGGCGAGCGTGGGCAACTTGCCATGCACGAGCAGATACGCGAGTTCTTCGAAGTCGCAGACCGTCGCCACATCGAGAATGTCGTAGCCGCGGTAATGCAGATCGTTCCCCGTACGACCCACCGTGCACAGCGCGGTGTTGCCCGCGACCGTACCCGACAAAGCGACAGATTTTTTCGGCTTGAAGCCGGGCGCTGCTGGATCGCTCATAGAATGCTCCTTTTGAATTGACCTATTTACGCGCTGCGAACAGCGCGTCGAGATGCTGTTCGTACTCGTGATAGCCGATGCGCTCGTAGAGTTCTTCGCGCGTCTGCATGGTGTCGATGACGTTGCGCTGATGACCATCGCGGCGAATCGCCTGATAGACATTCTCCGCAGCCTTGTTCATCGCACGGAAGGCGCTCAAAGGATACAGGGTGAGCGCGACACCGACGCTGCGTAATTCGTCGACGGAAAACAGCGGCGTCTTACCGAACTCGGTGATGTTTGCGAGCACCGGCACCTTCACCGCATCCACGAAGCGTTGATAGGTCGCAAGATCGTAGGCGGCTTCCGCAAAGATGCCGTCGGCGCCGGCTTCCACGCATGCAAGCGCACGCTCGATGGCGGCGTCGACCCCATGCACTGCAATCGCATCGGTGCGCGCGATCAAAAAGAAGTTTGGATCCGTTTTCGCATCGGCGGCTGCTTTGACGCGATCCGCCATTTCTTGCGTCGAGACGATTTCCTTACCAGGACGATGACCGCAGCGCTTGGCGCCCACCTGATCTTCGATATGACACGCCGCCGCGCCGAACTTGATCAGGCTCTTGATCGTGCGCGCGATATTGAACGCGCTCGGACCAAAGCCCGTGTCGATGTCGACGAGCAACGGCAGATCGCAGACATCGGTGATGCGGTGGATATCGACGAGCACATCATCGAGATTGTTGATGCCCAAGTCCGGCATACCGAGCGAGCCTGCGGCCACGCCACCACCGGACAAGTAGATCGCGCGATAACCGGCGCGCTTCGCAAGCAAGGCGTGGTTCGCATTGATCGCGCCGATGATCTGCAGCGGAGATTCGGCGTCGATCGCCTGACGGAAAAGAAGGCCTGGGCTGCTCATGAGGTTCGTCCTTTGCTGGGATGAGCGTTATGACGCAAGGTCTGTGCCAATGGCGACACATAAATAAATTCGTTATTTATCAATAGGTTACTCAGCGAGTCGACCATGAGAACAACCGTCGGTTTCACAAGCGAAACGCGTCGTTTCGACGTGAAACGACTTGGCTGCATCGTGCGAGGGACAAGAAATCAATACAACGCCGCGACGCGAGTGTCGCGGCAGCGCAGAGGTTAGCGCTTTAGAGGTGGCGCGCTCGAGTGGCGCGCTTAGGCGTGGCGTTGAATGCTACTGCGGCCGAAACCGCAGCTGTGCCAGCACGCTCGCGTTCTTCGAACTGAACGGATAGTTCTCGATGGCAATCGAGTTCTGTTGCGCATTGCCGGTGAACGATATTCCCGTGCCGATCACGGAGAAATGCAGCGTGCCAGCCGAGTCGGTCGTAAAGTCACCCGCGAGTTGCGCGAAATGCTGCAGATCGCCCACCGGGCGCGATTCGTCCCAGACGACGCGCAACGACCAGGTGCCCGCACCGTTCGCATCGTAATCCCACAACGAGAGCCTTCCTGAAACGACGGTTTCCGGATTCTCCCAGCTCTCGCGCGGCAGATTTTCGTAGGGCAATGCTTCGCCATTGAACTCGACCAGATCGTAGGCACACGGCTCGGCCGCATTCGGCGGCGTGCACAAACCCGACTGCACACGGATGTTCGACACGAGTGTCACGAGCGCTCCTTGCAGCGTCGTGTACTCAGCCGACACGGCCACACTGTTTGGCTGTGGCGGCGTGGCGGGCGCGGTGTACAGGGCAGAGCGATCTTCTTGCGCGGTTACGGTACCCACGCTGGCATTGCCGCCGGGAGTGCCGTTGACCGACCAATTCCTCACCAGGTTTCTGAACACTTCGCTCGTGCGGCATTCGGCAATGAGCGGCGTGAGCAAGTCATCCCCAGTCACGCGCTCGCACACGACCACCGCGAGCGAGACCGTCTCATTGGGCCGCACCGTCGCAGCTCCCGGCGAAAGTAGCGTTCCCGTGACGAGCGACCAATCGCTGAAATGATTCGTTTCGAGCGATACGG
>CAZIXV010000454.1:0-2394 GCA_964543105.1 uncultured Steroidobacteraceae bacterium | reverse complement strand
AGGCCGTAATGTTCGAGTTCGAGGATCGCATCAGGCGCTTCTTTGCACATGAACTCGATCGCATCCTGATCGCCGAGCCAGTCCGACCCCTACACGGTCTCGTACATGTGCCAACGCCAATCGTCCTCGCCCATATTGCCGAGCGCGGCGCTGATGCCGCCTTGCGCTGCGACCGTGTGACTACGCGTTGGAAAAACCTTGCTGATGCACGCGGTCGACAAGCCAGAGTGCGCGAGACCAAACGTCGCACGCAATCCGGCGCCGCCTGCGCCGACGACGACGACATCGTAAGTGTGATCGATGAATTGATAGGCGCTCATGCGCTCGCTCCGAAAGCGATCTTGAGGATCGCGAAAATGCCGAGCGCACCGAGTGCGACGTGCAGGAAGTTCGAAATCAAGAGCACGAGGACTTTCGTGCCTTTGGGCGCAATGTAATCCTCGATGACGACTTGGACACCGAGTTGCGAGTGATAAACCATCGTGCCGACGAGCAATGTCATGAGCACGGCATTGAGCGGTTCGGCGAGCCAGGCCAGCAGCATGGCGTGGCTGAAGTCGTCGATACGGACGAGCGCCACCAGGAACCAGAGCCCCAGGAATACGAGCGCAACAGAGGTCACGCGTTGCGTCCACCAGTGGCCGACACCCTCTTTCGCTGCGCCGTAACCGAGGACGCGGCCGATCGGACTGCGCAGACTCATGCCGCACCTCCACTCATCAAGACGATCCAGTACAGCACGGTGAGAACGACGGCAGAGATGAATGCAACCCAGCCGCTCGTGCGGGCCGCTTTGCGTTCGAGTCCACGACCCGTATCCCACACGAGATGCCGAATGCCATTAGCGAGGTGAAAGAAAAAAGCGAAGGAGAATCCGAACAGGGCGACTTTGGTCAGGGGATGTGCGAACAGCGCCTGAGCTTGTGTGTACGCCTCTTCGCCCGAAACCGCGGCGACGAGCCAGTAGACGAACAGCAGCAGTCCGACTGACATCGCGACACCGGTCACACGGTTCAGAATGGACAGCGTGTTGGTGTACTGCCAGCGGTAATTCATAAACGGCGACAGCGGCCGCGGATGTTTCGTCGAGCTGTTCAAGCGTCGCGCTCCATTTCGGATGAATTCGGTCGTCGGGGCGTTTAGAAGTCGATACAACGACCGTTCTTTTCCCAATCACCGAAGCGAGTCGGTTCAAGGCCGCCGCGTCCTCCGATTTCTACCGGAGTATCGCCCGTTTGCGCCTCCGCACGATCGCGAGGCTGCTCATCCTTGTGGGACACTTTCGCGTCCTCATCTCTGGGCACAACGGGCTTTGGGCTGGTCGGCATGGCCGCGTAGTCTGCCAGAAGCGCCAAGCCCACGAAATGGCTCATTTTTCTCAAGTGACGATGGATAGCTTCGGATTTAACGAATGACACACCTTTCAGCGACCTGGCACCGATTCGATCATCTGGAAACGCTGCTCGTTTCGGGTCCCGAGGCCAAGACCTACCTGCAAGGCCAGATCAGCTTCGATCTCGATCGTTTGCAGCCAGGCCAAATCGCACTTGCGACATGCAACTCGCCGCAGGGCCGCGTGCAGGCGGTGTTCTGGCTCATCGAACGCAGCGAAGGCATCGTCTTGTTATTGCCCGCTTCGATGCTCGACAGCACGCTGACGCGACTGAAGAAGTACGTGCTGCGCTCGAAAGTCGTCATCGAATCGGGCACGGAGCGATGGCAGGTGTGCGGAGCGCCGGCTTCGATCGATCTTCCAGAGCGTGGTCATCGTGAAGTCGATGGACGCAGTGAAATCCAGTGGCCCGGCGAGTCGCCGCGCGTGTTGGCGCTCATTGAGCGGGGCGCGACCGTCGCTGCCGACCCTGCATTCATCGATCAGTGGCGACGCGATGACATTGCCGCAGGTTTGCCGCAGGTATACCCACAAACACACGAAGCGTTCGTCGCGCAGATGCTCAACGCGGATCTGCTCGGTGGTATCGGCTTCGAAAAAGGCTGCTACACCGGTCAGGAAATCATCGCGCGGATGCATTTTCGCGGCACCGTCAAACGGCGCATGTTGCGTTTTCGCGCGGCGAGCGAAGCGCCGGAACCGGGCGAACGCATCGCCGTGGGCGAACAGCATGCCGGCGACGTCGTCGATGCGGTCGCGACGAATGAAGGTTGCGAGTTGCTCGCGGTAGTGAATCTGGCGCAGATCGATGCAGCGCTCGAATTGGCATCGAATCGCACGAAACTCGAGCGACTACCGTTGCCGTACGTGGTTGGGGAGTGAAGACCGCTCCTTCTGGCTGTGGCCTGTAGCCTGTAGCCGTTTCTTTTGCCCCGAGCCCCCCTCCCTAACCTGCTGGGCAGGATGCCCGAATGCCGCGAGCGCATGGACGCGCAAGAGCG
>CAZIXV010000453.1:0-2406 GCA_964543105.1 uncultured Steroidobacteraceae bacterium | reverse complement strand
AGGGATCCGTCAATACGGCCTTGACCACCTTGAGCGGTACGACTTCCAGGCCTTCCGCAGTTTTTACGGGTTGCTCAGACAGCAAGCCGAGGTTCTTCAACACCGTGAACACCGTGATGTAACGCTCGCCGAAGCCCATCCAGAAGCGGATGTTCGGTACGTCGAGGTTGCGCGACAGCGAATGGATTTCGTCGTGCCCCGTCATGTACGTCGTGCGAGTGCCGACCACGGGCAGATCCCACTCCTGCTTTACCTCGAACATCTTGTTCGTCGTCCACTCGCCGTTCTGCCAGGAGTAGACGACGCCGGTGAATTCGCGGAAGTTGATTTCCGGATCGAAGTTCGTCGCGAAGTAACGGCCGTGGTCGCCCGCATTCACGTCGATGATGTCGATCGAATCGATCCGATCGAAGTGTTCATCGCGCGCGAGAGCCGCATATGCGTTGACGACGCCGGGATCGAAGCCGACACCGAGCACCGCAGTGATGCCTTTCTGTTCGCACAGTTCGCGACGCTTCCACTCGTAGTTGCCATACCACGGCGGCGTCTCGCAGATCTTGAGCGGATCTTCGTGAATCGCCGTGTCGAGATAGGCCACGCCCGTATCGATACACGCCGCCAGCACGGACATGTTGACGAATGCCGCCCCGACGTTGATGACGATTTGGCTGTCCGTTTCGCGGATCAGTGCTTTGGTCGCCTCAATGTCGAGCGCATCCAGCGCGTGTGCTTGCAGGACGCCCTCGACCTTCATGCTGCGTTTCTCGCGCACTGAGTCGACGATGTCGTGGCACTTGGAAACAGTGCGTGACGCGATGTGAATGTCGCCCAGCACATCGTTGTGCTGTGCACACTTGTGAGCGACAACTTGCGCAACCCCGCCTGCGCCGATGATCAAGACATTGCGTTTCATTCAGCCGTGAGCCTCCAGTGGTGGTGAACCCCCAAGCCTACGAGAGGCTTGTTACAAAATCGTCGAAGGAAAATTCCCGTTGCACGGTCAGACTGCCGTCGAGCTCGCGCAACACGATCGCCGGCATGCGTACGCCATTGAACCAGTTCTTTTTGACCATCGTGTAACCGGCCGCGTTCTCGACAGACAATCGATCGCCGACTTGCAGCGGCTGCGGGAAAGCGAACTCGCCGAAAATATCGCCTGCAAGACACGACTTGCCGCACACCATGTACTGGTGCGGTCCGGCGTTAGGCTCGATTCGGGCCGATTCGCGATAAATCAAGAGGTCGAGCATGTGCGCTTCGATCGAACTGTCGACGATCGCGAGATGCTTGCCGTTGAACAACGTGTCCAATACGGTCAGTTCGAGCGTCGTGCTATTCGTGACGCTCGCCTCGCCGGGCTCCAGGAAAACCTGTACGTCGAAGCGTTGCGAGAACTGCTTCAAGCGATCGCAGAATCGCTCGAGCGGATAACCATCGCCGGTGAAATGAATGCCGCCACCGAGACTGACCCATTCCACACGCTCGAGAAGACGTCCGAAGCGCTCCTCGATCTGCGTCAGCATGCGCTCGAACAAGTCGAAATCCTCGTTCTCGCAGTTGTTGTGAATCATGAAGCCGGTGATGTCGCCAAGTACACCTTCGATCTTCGTGGCATCCCATTCGCCCAAACGGCTGAAAGGACGCGCTGGATCGGCGAGATCAAAGCTCGAACTGCTCACCTGCGGATTCAGTCGTAAGCCGCGCGGCAAGCGGGTGGTGCGATCCTTGAAACGATTCAGTTGGCCGACTGAGTTGAAAATGATCTTGTCGGCATTGCGCACGACTTCGTCGATCTCATGATCGGCGAAGGCGACGCTGTAGGCATGCGTTTCGCCACCGAATTTCTCGCGTCCGAGTTTCACCTCGTTCAGCGATGACGAGGTCGTGCCGTCCATGTATTCGCGCATCAGGTCGAACACCGACCAAGTGGCGAAACACTTCAGCGCCAGCAGTGCTTTGGCGCCCGAACGCTCTCTGACGAATTGGATTCGCTGCAGATTCTTCAGCAGTTTTTCCTTGTCGATCAGGTAGTACGGAGTCTCAATCATTTCAATAGGACCGTCCGCCACCGAAAAAGGGGCGCGTATGTTACCCACCCCCGTCTTTTTTGGAAGGATTCTGCTGAAAAAGCGCGTTCAACTGCCCATATGCGGCAGCTTTACGCGGCTCAAGGAGTCGATTCGCTGCTGCGCGAGGCGATTGGCCGCTTGCAGCGTCGGTGTGCCTTCGGTTCGGCTCGATTCAAGGATGCGAGCGATGATGCCGTAGATGCGGGCGATGCTTTGTAGCGCGCGTTCTTCGTTGTATCCGGACAATTCGGTGGCGCTGTTCATCAAACCGCCAGAATTCACGGCGTAGTCCGGCGCGTACAAAATGCCGCGACGATCCATTTCGATGCCGAGTTCT
>CAZIXV010000452.1:0-2410 GCA_964543105.1 uncultured Steroidobacteraceae bacterium | reverse complement strand
CTGCTTGGCCGTTCCGGGTAACACATTGAGCGTGATGAAGTAACCGCCGGCCGGCTCCGTCCATTCCGCAACACCGCTGTTGCCGAGGCGCTCTTTGAAACCATCGAGCACTTTCGCGAACTTCGGCGCCAGGATTTCGCGATGTCGATCCATGAGCTGCGCAACGCCTTCGGTATTTTTCAGCAACCGTAGATGACGTAGCTGATTCACTTTGTCGCCGCCGATCGTGCGCTTTTCCATGCGCTTCAAATACCAGCTCACATTGTCCTTCGAGCTCGCAAAGACCGCGACGCCCGAACCAGCAAACGTGACCTTGGAGGTTGAACCGAAAATGAAGGCGCGATTGGGATGGCCGTGTTGCGCGCACAGCGCATCGAGATTGGCGATTTCGATGCGCTCGCTCGTCAAATGATGGACGGCATAGGCGTTGTCCCAGAACACACGGAAATCGCGTGCCGCCGTTTTCATTTTGGCGATTCGCTCGACCGTCTCGGCCGAATACACCGTGCCGGTCGGATTGCTGTATTTCGGCACGCACCACATGCCTTTGATCTGCGCATCGGCCGCAACGAGCTTCTCCACCACGTCCATATCCGGGCCCGTGTCGACCAGCGGCACCGGAATCATCTCAATGCCGAATTCCTGGCAGATGGAGAAATGCCGGTCGTAGCCGGGCACCGGGCAAAGAAAGGCAATGCGCGCTTCCTGCGACCACGGCCGTTCGCTATCGCAGGTGCCTTTGAGGAGCGAATACACAACGGCGTCGTGCATGAGCCCCAAGCTCGCGTTGTCGCCGATGATGACGCGCTCGGGCGTCACGCCAAAAATGGGAGCCAGCAACTCGCGCAGTTCAGGCAGACCTTGCAGGTCGCCGTAATTGCGGCAATCGATCGTACCGGCTTTGAAATCGCCCGCGCCTGGCAGGCTCAACAGCTCATTCGACAAATCGAGCTGCTCTGCCGCCGGCTTGCCGCGCGTCAGGTTCAGTTTCACGCCACGTTTGGAAAACGCGTCGTACTGCTGACGAATCTGATCACGAAAGTTGCGCAACTCATCCGCGCGCAGTGAAGGCAAGTGCGGCATAGCGGGGTACCAAGTGGGCAGGGAAAACAGCCGCGCATTATCTACACGTGACGGGCTGCAGGCTACCGCCGGACGGAGGATAACGGGCTACGGGCTACGGCCAGAGCAAGAGGGCGTTGGCTTGCTACCCGTTGGCCGTCCCCCGTGGACCGTTGTCCGTCACCCGTTGGCCGCTTGCCGGTAATGATCCTGCATCGGATATCGCTTCGCGTACCAGGCGAAAGCCAGGGCGGCCAGGAGCGCAAAGGCGGCGAAAAAGAACATCAGGAAGGCGTTTTCGCCGAGGCCGGTGTCGGCGATGCGCTCGATGACCGCAGGATGGCGCACGCTCGCATTGGCGAGCAGCACCCAAAGATTCCCGACAGTCACCGCGAGATACCAGAACGCCATGATCACGCCCTTCATCGATGCAGGAGCTTGGCTGTACGCGAACTCCAGCCCGGTCGCCGACACGAGCACCTCGCCAAACGTCAGCAGCACATACGGCAGCACTTGCCACGCGACCGACACCGCATCGCCACCATCGATCCACAGCTGAATGACGCCGGCGGCAATCCACGCCAAACCTGAAAAAGCGATCCCAAAACCCATCCGGCGCAGCGCCGTGACTTCAACTCCCATGCGCCGCAAGAGCGGATACAGCACGAGATTGTTGAACGGGATCAGGATCAGCACGAGGATGGGATTCAGCGCCTGCATCTGCGCCGAATGAAACCACTCCGGTTTCGCCATCTGATCGGCCTGCAGCACCCAGGTCGATGCCTTCTGATCGAAAAGCGACCAGAACGGCGTCACCAGCGCGAACACGATCAAAATCCGCAGCACCGCGCGCACGCCATCGACGGCTTCATCGGGATGCGCGCCGCGCGCTCGGTCGAGTTGCAATTGCGCGCCGTAGCCGCCGAATCCAAGCAGACAAACCAATGCCAGACACGCCGCGGCGACGAAGCCCAGCCGAGGTGTGAGCACGAGCATCCACACCGCCGCGATCAAGCCGACGCCCGCGATGATCAGACCGCCGCGCCCCTGGCCCGGCGCCTGCGCCATGAGCGCAGTGCGCACGACGCGCAAAAATGAATGCGGATTCGATGCGGCTGGCGGCACATGCACGTATTTCTTACGCCCCGCCCACAGCACCGCGGTGGCGATGAACATCAGCACGCCAGGAATGCCGAAAGCGACACTCGGACCGTACTCGCGCAGGAAAATCGGCATCAGCAACGAGGCGAAGAACGAGCCGAAATTGATGCTCCAGTAGAAGGCATCGAAGACGATTTTGGCGAGTTGTTTATTGGATTGATCGAATTGATCGCCGACGAACGAGACG
>CAZIXV010000451.1:0-2440 GCA_964543105.1 uncultured Steroidobacteraceae bacterium | reverse complement strand
ACCTCATCGACATGAACGTCGCGATGGGCGATCTCGTCAGCATCGTCGGCCAGCAAGCGAAGAGTTACGGCGCGAACAAGCGCTAGCCCTGTGGGTCGGGGTGAAACCCGACCTACACGCTCCCGGGGCTTGGGGCTCGGGGCTCGGGGCTCGGGAGAATTACTCAGCCCGCCACTCGCTCTTCACGCCGCTCCGTGCATAGGAGCGGCGTGACAAACCCACTCGCCTTGATCACCGCAACCCCATCCTGCGGATCAAAGGCAATCAACACGTCCGCATCGCGCTCGCCATTCGAACTCGGGTCCGACCACTCCGCCTTCGCATGTGCGATCACTAGAAACGGCGCCGTCGAAACCACCATCCCCTCGCCATCCCAACAACCAGAATAGGCACACAACGAGAAACTTCCGGTCGAACTGAACGCGAGCGACATTGGCGTGAAGCTGCCCTGCTCCACCTCCGCGCTACACGCACCACCCGCGCATTGCACTTCGATGTCGTTGCGGCAGTTCCAAACGTCAGCGTGCGCGTGGGCGCAGAAGGATGCGAGGGCGGCGAGCTGCACGGCTCGTGAAAGAGCTCGAATCATGAGGGTTCCTTTACGCCTGCTCCGACATACGGATGAACGAATTCTCGATAGAACGCATCTCGCACGCCATTGCTTTCACCGTTGAGAATCAATGCGAATGCGCGATGAGTCATTGCAACACCGATAAGCGCAGGCTGCTCGAATGAAAACTCCGACATCAAAAAAGCAAGCAATCCCATCATGAAGCGGTCTCCCTCGCTATGATCGCGACCATCGCCTTTCGAACGTGCCACGTCATTCGATGCAGAACTCGGCTACAAGCGATGCGCCACGCTCTCGATTAGCAGGAGAGGTCTTGATCTGCTTTCTGAGGCTCGGCCTCACTTCATTCGGCGGGCCGATCGCACACTTGGGGTATTTCCATCGAGAGTTTGTAACCAAGCGCCATTGGATCAGCGAGGCGCAGTATGGTCAGTTGCTTGCGCTTTGCCAGTTCCTACCAGGCCCCTCCAGCAGCCAACTCGGTTTCGCCCTCGGGCTCATTCGTGCTGGATGGCTCGGTGCACTCGCTGCATGTGTTGCGTTCACCTTGCCATCGACGCTCTTGCTGCTGCTCTTCGCATTCACGGCGGACCATCTTTCCGGCGTTTATGGCGAAGCGACACTTCATGGCCTGAAGCTCGTGGCGGTCGCCGTGGTCGCCGATGGCGTACGCCGCATGGCGAAGCAACTGACGCCGGATGCATCGCGAATGCTAATCGCCGCTAGCGCTGCCGTTCTCGTCATCGCAACGCAGTGGCCCTTCATGCAACTCGCCGTTATCGCGGCTGGCGGCATTTTGGGCCTACGGCTGTGTCGCCGGGCACCAAGAACGGCAGGCGCCTACTTCGCACTCAACTACGGACCGCGACTTGCAAGATGGTTGTTGATGCTGTTCGGTGCGCTACTAGTCATCGCACTGCTGATCTCCGCGATCGACATCGATGCGACGCTAATCAAGGTGAGTGCGGCGTTCTACGAAGCCGGCGCGCTGGTGTTCGGCGGTGGACATGTGGTGTTGCCGCTTCTGCAGCAGACCGTCGTCGAACCGGGCTGGGTGAGCGAGCATGAATTCCTCGCAGGCTACGGTGCCGCGCAAGCGATTCCCGGACCGATGTTTAGTTTGGCCGCATTCTTGGGCGCGCGACTTGACGGCGGCGCGGGCGGATTACTGGGCGCAACGGTCTGTCTTGTGGCGATTCTGTTACCCGGCCTTTTACTCATCGCTGGCAGCCTGCCTTGGTGGCGTTCAATTTCGAGTCATCCGCACGCAGCGCCCGCGCTGGCAGGCATCAATGCCGCCGTGGTTGGCTTGTTGATCGCCGCGCTCTACCAACCCGTGTGGACGAGCGCGGTGCACAGCGTCTGGGATTTCGCCGTAGCCCTGATCGGTTTTCTGCTGCTTGCAGCGACGCGTATCTCAACCCTTTGGATCGTTCTATGGTGCATCGTCGCGTCGCTTGCCAGGATCGGTGCGAGATACGCCGGGTCGTAATCGATGGGCGTCCTGATGCTCCCTCTCCGCCGATCGCGCGCTCGCCTACCAGGATGTCGTCGATGCCTGGAATCACTATTTGAAGAACGACAACAACGGGCGCGGCGTCGTGCTCATCGGCCATTCGCAAGGCGCAGGGCTGCTTGCACGTTTGCTCGCCGATCAGATCGAAGGTAAACCCGTGCATTCGCAGCTCGTCTCCGCGATGTTGATCGGCACGAACATCGCCGTGCCCAAGAGTAAGGATGTCGGCGGTGCATTGAAGAGCACGCCCGTGTGCAAATCGGCGACGCAGACCGGCTGCCTCATCGCATACGTCTCCTTCCGCGACACGATTCCGCCGCCGTCGAACACCCTCTTCGGCCGCGTGCCGGGCG
>CAZIXV010000450.1:0-2513 GCA_964543105.1 uncultured Steroidobacteraceae bacterium | reverse complement strand
TTCGCGAGTATCGTCATGCGTGGGGCGTATTCCGCGATCGCCGCCCGGAGTTGTATGGGCCGATCATGACGTTGGATGGCGGCGGCAAGGTGAACAGGTGATTAAGTGATCAAGTGATCCGGTGATCGAGGCCAGCAGACGCATCCGCCTCTTTGCTCGCCGACGAATTTTTCTCTGGCCTGGTCACTAGATCACCTGATCGCCCGATCACCCGACACCTAACAAGCAACTACCTCCACACCCGATGCAATTCTTCGCCTCATGCCCTCCCGGCATCGCCGATCTCACGGCGGCCGAGCTTCGCGCCGCGGGTGCGACACAAACGCGCGAGTTCAAACTGGGAGTGCAGTTCGAGGGCACGCTCGAGACGGCGTATCGCGCGTGCTTGTGGTCGCGTACCGCAAGCCGCGTATTGATGCCGCTTGCCACCTTTCCCGTCGCGGATGCCGATGCGTTGTACAACGGCGTGAAGCAGATCGATTGGGCGAGCCACATTGGTTCGCGCGCGACCTTGGCGGTGGAGTTCGCCGGTACCTCACCCGGCCTCACGCACACGCATTTCGGCGCTTTGAAAACCAAGGATGCAATCGTCGATCGTTTACGCGAGCAAAGCGGCGAGCGGCCGTCGGTCGAGGTCGAACGTCCAGGCGTGCGTGTCGATGTGCGGCTCGATCGCGAGCGCGCCACGGTGAGTTTGGATCTCTCCGGTGAAAGCTTGCATCGACGCGCCTACCGCGCCCGCGGCGTCGCGGCGCCCCTCAAGGAAAATCTTGCAGCTGCGATTCTCATGCGCTGCGGTTGGCCTACGATCGCGCAATCGGGAGGCGCCTTGCTGGACCCAATGTGTGGTTCAGGAACGCTACTGCTCGAGGGCGCCATGATGGCGCTCGACATTGCGCCGGGTTCGTTACGCAGCTACTTCGGGTTTATCGGCTGGGCAGGGCACGATCGTGCGTTGTGGGCGAGCTTGCTCGAGGAAGCGCGCGAGCGCCGCGCAGCAAAGGCCGCTACGGCGCTCGTTATTCGGGGCTTCGATCGCGATGCCAGCGCCGTACGCGCTGCGCTCGAGAATATCGATCGAGCCAAGCTTCGCGGCGTCGTGCATGTGGAGCGTCGCGAGCTTGCGCAACTCACGAACGACAGTGGCGCAGGCGGACTCGTCGTAACGAATCCGCCTTATGGCGAGCGCATCGGCGATCAAGAGCAATTGAAAGCGCTATACGCAGCGTTGGGTGAGCAATTGCGCGCGCATTTCACCGGTTGGAAGGCAGCCATCTTTACGGGCAATCCGCCGCTCGCGAAGTTCGTCGGCATCCATGCGCGGCGTACGCACACGCTTTATAACGGCAAGATCGAATGCCGCTTGCTGCGAATGGACGTCGAACCCGGCGAGTACATGGGCGAGCGCAAACAGCGCACGCCGGAGCAGGAAGCCGAAATCCGCGCGCGTCCGGGCGCGCAGATGTTTGCCAATCGCCTTCGCAAGAATCTGAAGGCGGCACAGGATTGGGCGCGCAAACAGGGCATCGATTGCTATCGGCTGTATGACGCCGACATGCCCGAGTATTCGTTTGCTATCGATGTGTATGGCGATGGCGGCGAGCAGCGTTGGATCGTCGTGCATGAGTACGCACCGCCGCGCACTGTCGATATCGCGGCGGCGCGCATGCGCCGGCGTGAAGTGCTCGTGAGCATTCCGGACGTGCTCGGCATCTCGAAGGAGCGCATGTACTTTCGCGAACGCCGTCAGCAAAAAGGCACGAGCCAATACGAAAAGATCGCAGCGGAACGCGAGTACCACGTCGTCAAAGAGAACGGCTACCGGTTTTATGTGAACTTTCAGGACTACTTGGATACCGGTCTATTTCTCGATCACCGCTTGACGCGGCAGTTCGTCGGCGAACTCGCAGCCGGCAAGCGGTTCTTGAATCTTTTCGCGTACACGGGAACGGCCACGGTCTACGCCGCAGGCGGCGGCGCGCTCGCCTCAACGACGGTGGATATGTCGCGTACCTACACCGACTGGGCGATCCGCAATCTGGCGTTGAATGATCTCGAGACTGACGCGCATGAGTTCATTCAGGCGGACGTGCTGACCTGGCTGCAGTCGCAGGCGACGAATGCTCGCGGCGGGCGGGCTCGTTACGATCTTATGTTCATTGATCCGCCCACCCACTCACGTTCGAAGCGTCTCGAAGAGGATTTCGACGTGCAACGCGATCACGGCAAGCTGCTCACGCTTGCTGCGCAACTGCTCGCGCCCGATGGCGTCATCGTGTTTTCCAATAACTACACACGTTTCAAGCTGGACCCGCAGATTGCGGACACGTTTTCGGTAGAAGAGTGGAGCGAGCGCACGCTGCCGTGGGATTTCCGGCGTAACCCACGCATTCATCGCTGTTATCGGTTGGCGCTCAAGGGTTGATCTCACCGCGATCAGGGACACGCTGGCTGTCGCCTGTCGCCTGTCGCCTGTCGCCTGTCGCCTGTCGCCTGTCGCCTGTCGCCTGTCG
>CAZIXV010000449.1:0-2522 GCA_964543105.1 uncultured Steroidobacteraceae bacterium | reverse complement strand
GACGAGCGTGTTCTGCGGCAGATAATCGAACAGGGTCGACGTGGCATCGAAAAACAGCGGTAGGTAGTACTCGATACCCGCGGGCGGTGCGCCTTCGGCAATCTCCTGATACACCGGCATGCGTGTCAGATCACCCGGGAATCGGTTGCGAAAGCGGCGTTTGAAAGCCTGAATCCCTTCGGCCGTCAGCGGAAATTCGCGCGCCGGCAACAGCCGCAACGCTTCGACCTTGTCGCCCGACCGCTGCGTTTCCGGATCGAAAATGCGAATGCTTTCGACATCCGTATCGAACAGGTCGATACGAAACGGCGTCTGGCTGCCCATCGGAAATAGATCGATCAGGGAGCCCCGCACAGCAAATTCGCCCGGCGCCATCACCTGCGAACTTGCGACGTAGCCCGCGCCGCTTAACCGCGTGCGAAAGCGTTCCAGATCGAGCGTCTCGCCGACCGACAGATCGAAGGCATGGGCATCGATGTATGACTGCGGCGCCAGCCGCTGCAGCACCGTTTCCGTGTCGGCGATGATGATGCCCTTGGTGAGCTGCGGCAGCACCGACAACATCCGCAGACGTTGCGAGACGATGTCGGGGTGCGGCGAGAAGAGGTCGTAGGGCAACGTTTCCCAGTCAGGAAAAATCTCGATGTAGAGCTCGGGCCCGCAAAAGAACCGTAGCTCACGCTGCAAGCGAGCCGCGTGCAAGGCATCGGGTGTGACGACGAGCAGCGGCGCTGATGCTCGATACGCTGCCTCGGAAAGCCATAAAGACGCAGCGGAGCCGTAAAGCTGACCCCAGCGCACGAGCATCTGTGCCTTGCTGGGTAGAAGGGGTTCGGCGAGATGAGGCATCGAGGGTGTAGCGATTGGCGGTTGGCTGTTAGCGGTTAGCTTTAGGTTGAGCGGGAATCGAGCGCCTGGCATACGTTCGATTCGAGCAACTCGTGCAGAAAGGCGCACGCGAAACGCAGGAGGTTCGCAATAGCGCAAGGTCCGGCCGACGTCGATGACGTCCCGGAGCGGGCGCGAAGGGTACCAGGATGGAGCCGATTGCCGCTATCGAACTGCAATCGGCGCTTGCGAGTTACTCGCCGGCCGGCAGGGGAGCTGCCGCCGACTTTGCATGAGATGCGGCTTAAAAGCTGATTCTCTAGTCGCCAACCGCTCTCTCTATTAGAGCTTCACCACACTATGCAGCACGAGGTTGTGTTCGAAATACACGATGAAGTCTGGGTATTCCCAGCGGGTGATCGGCGGATCGCCGACGGCCGCCGTGCGGTTGGTGGGCTGGCCGAATTGGGATTCAACCTTGGCCATGGAGCTGCCGCGCGCGGGCTGATTGGCCGATGACTGCGGCGCGCTCGTCATTTTGAGTTCTTCGGCGTTGACCGCCGGCACCATCGAGACCGATGCGAGCGAAACGCCAGCCAGCAGCGACAAAATCCATGAGTTCGAGCGCATGCGGAAGTCTCCAATAGCTTGGGCTTCAAGCCCTCGCGGACTCTATAGCAGCCCTTACATAAGGACCAAGCACAGCGCCCCGATTTGTTGTTGCAGTTCACAGTTTAGGGGCAGGGCGTGTAGCCTTCCCGGCCTACGAAGGCGATAGCGGATAGGCGATGGCGGATAGCAAAAAACTTCAGGACCGAGCATCGAGGTACATGAGCAAACTGGGTTTTGCGAAAACTGCTCCGACGATCAGTTAACGCCCCGCAAAACTCACCCATCCGCTATCGCGCATCGCCCATCCGCTATCCCTGATGTTCCACCCTCTGTCCCTATTCGTCGGTCTGCGTTACGTGCGCAGTCGCGACCGCGGCTTTTTCGTCTCCTTCATCAGTTGGGTGTCGATGCTCGGCGTGTGTCTGGGTGTGGCCGCGCTGATCGTCATTATTTCCGTCATGAACGGGCTCGAGCGGGAGACCCGCACGCGGTTGTTGAGTCTCGCCTCTCACGCGACGATTTCAGGAACGCCCGAGCAGATGCAGTCGTGGCGTGCGTTGGCGGAGCAAGCGCGCGAGGCAGAAGGTGTGGTCGGTGCCGCGCCTTATCTCGATCTGCAAGGAATGATCGGTCGCGGCCGCGATATGCATCCTGCCGTCGTGCGCGGCGTCGATCCCGCGCTCGAGCCGCAGGTGTCGGACTTCGGCAGTCACATGCTGTTCGGTCAGCTCGAAGATCTGCAGCCCGGCGAACAGTTCATTCTGTTGGGCGCCGGCATCGCTCAAGGGCTCGATGCACGTATCGGTGATGAAGTCACCGTGCTCGTCCCAGTTCGAGCTGCGGCAGGGCAGGGTGCAATCAGCGGCATCGACATTCAGCCGCGCATCCAGACGTTCGAGGTTCGAGGGGTATTTCAGGCCGGTGCCGGCGAGCACGACAACACGCTTGCGTTGATTGCGTTAGCTGACGCCGCGGCACTCGCGGATACGGACGGGATGCCTGGCGGTTTGCGTTTGAAATTCACTGACATCTTCGCCGCACCCACGCGCACACCCATCATTGCCGAGCAACTCGGCGAGGGA
>CAZIXV010000448.1:0-2525 GCA_964543105.1 uncultured Steroidobacteraceae bacterium | reverse complement strand
TTAGCGCCCTCTCGTCCTGCATCGCGATTGCTTCGCCCAAGCCGAGAATGGCGTCGACATTCTCGCCATCACTCAAATCATAGGCACGCTGATAGGCGTTGATCGCCTGGGGCAAGCGCTGCATGTTGGCATACGAGCGACCCAGGAGCATCCAGCCTTCCAGATCTTCAGGGTTCGATTGCAGACGTGCTTCGAGTTGCTGCAGCAAGCCCTCGAGTTGTTCGTTGCGCGCGGCATCGGCTTCGGTGGCATCCCAATCCCAATTGCTCAACGAGGCGTACATCCCGGCTGCAAGTAATGGCACGATCAGCGCAACGGCAATGGCAGACACACCCCGCCCCCGCTTGGCTGTCTCGTCTGCCGGTTTCGTCCGGAACAGTGGCAGAAGTAGCCACAGCAGGACGGCCGCGACCATCGCGGCCGCTACGATAATGAATGCAGTCATGAAGCACCGAGGCCAGGATCGGCAGGATCGGTATCCGGCAGTTTGGATTTGCGAATGATGACGATGATCGCGATGGCGATCCCGCCGATGAGTACTAGAAACGGCGCACCCCACAGCAGCAGCGTACGGCCTGTCACCGGGGGTTTGTAGAGCAGATAGTCGCCAAAGCGATCGGCCATGTACTGCCGGATTTCAGCGTCTGATTTGCCCTGCTCCATCAACTCGCGAACTTGACGACGCAAATCCGCAGACACCGGAATCGATGAGTCCGCAATCGTTTCGCTGCGACACTTGGGGCAGCGAAACTCGCTCGTCAATTGCTGATAGCGCTCTTGCAGCGCCGGGTCGTCGAAGGCGCGTTCGGTATCCATGCCCACGGCAGGCATTGCAATCGCAAGCGCGCACGTGAGTGCGAAGATGAATCGCATCATGGGCGTTGCGTCCCTGTAGCGCGTGCGAGATGCGGTACGAATTCGCTTTCCCAGATCTGCATCGTCATGGGCCCGACGAGCTTGTGAGCAACCTTCCCGGATGCGTCGATGAGAAAGGTTTCCGGCGCTCCATACACTCCCCAGTCGATGGCGACGCGCCCTTCACCATCGAACGCATTGCCGACGTAAGGGTTGCCAAGTTCTTGCAGCCAGCGCAACGCCAGTTCGCGTTCGTCCTTCCAATTCAGTCCGACGATCGGCACATCGCCGCGACGCGCGATTTGCAACAAGACGTCGTGTTCCTGACGACAGCCGACGCACCAGGTCGCCCATACATTCAACAGGTAGGGCTTGCCTGCGAACTGCTGCGTGCTGATCGTGGCGTTGGGATCGTCCAAGCGCGCGAGTTCGAAACTCGGTGCGGACTTGCCAATCAACGGCGAGGGAATGGTTTCTTTATCGCGGCCCAGCGTGAAGAAGAACACGACCAGCAGCGCGACGAATAATCCGATCGGCGCAATGAACCGCCACATCAGGCTGCACTCGCATCGGCGACCGCGCCGCTCGTTTCTTTTGCACGGACGCGCTGTCTGTAGCGCCGATCCAGCATCGAAATGAAACCGCCGAGGGTCATGATGTACGCGCCGAGCCAGATGAAGCGAACCATGGGCTTGTACTGCAGGCGCATGCTCCAGGTGTCATCGCCGAGCGAATCGCCCATCGACGCGAGCAGATGTCGATTCCAGTCGTTCGCGATCCCCGCTTCGGTCAACGGCATTTGTTGTACCCAATAGAGTCGCTTTTGCGGATACACCACCCCGACCTGCTCCCCATCGCGACTCAGAATGATTTCAGCTTGCACCGCATCGTAGTTCGGGCCGACGACCTCCTCGAGCTTCGTCATCGTGAAGGTGAAGTCGCCGAGCTGAGCACTCTGCCCCGGCTTCAAGCTGACGTCTTCGTGGACGGTCCAGGATTCGACGAACGTGGCGCCGAAAATGAACACGCCCAAACCGATGTGCGCGATCGACATTCCCAAGATGCTCGCGGGGACGGAATGACCCTTGCGCCAACGATCGATCGGTTCGAACAGCGACGACAGGATGATCCAGATCGCGATGACGATTCCGGTGACCGTCAACACCGAATGCCAGCCGTAAATCAGCGTCGGTATGGTCACGCCGAGGACGAGCGCGACGAGCAGCGAGCCAATTAGAAAGCGCTTCTGACGATCGAATGTCGCCTTCTTCCACGAAGCGTGCTGGCCGGGCGCGAGCAAGATCGCAAGCGGCAGCATCGGAATCAAAAATGCGATCGCGTAATACGGCGGACCGACGGAAATCTTGCCGAGCTCGAACGCATCGAGAAACAACGGATACAACGTGCCGAGCAGAATGAGCGCGGTGGCGCCGACGAGCAGCACGTTGTTGAGCAGCAGCATCGATTCGCGCGAGATCGGCGCAAAGCCTGCGTTGGAGCGAAACAGCGGCGCGCGCCACGCATACAACGCGAGTGCCGAGCCGACGCAAATACCCAAGAACGCGAGAATGAACAAACCGCGTTCGGGATCGTTCGCGAACGCATGTACGGATTCGATGATGCCGGAGCGCACCATGAAGGTGCCAAGCACCGACAATGAAAAGCCCGAG
>CAZIXV010000447.1:0-2544 GCA_964543105.1 uncultured Steroidobacteraceae bacterium | reverse complement strand
AGCGGTACGCGTCCGCTGCGGTATTGCGTGACGAGTTCTAGATTCGAACCTGGCGATGCGCCCCAGGCAAAGTGTGCCAGTCCGTCGTCGGTGAGCCGGCGCTCGCCCGCCTTGCCACGTTCGAGCAGCCACAGATCGTGGTCTCGCGCAATGACGGCTCGCGAACGATCCGGCGAAGGCAAGGCGCCATCCGGCCACCACGGCGCCGGCAGCGACTCGAGCGCACCGCTGCGTGGATCGAAGCGCAGACGTCGCTCGCCCAATTTCAATGCAAAAGGCTCACCTCGCTTTTTGAGATCGAGCCAATCGAAAGACAGATTTGCGGCGTCGGCTTCCACACCCATACCCGTCAACGCCGCCGCCAATGCTTCGTGATCGAAAGCCGGCGTCATCGCGCCGCTCGGCGCATTCACGAGCAGATACTCGCCACCGTTGGCGGTTTGCCGACGGAACACAAAGTGCTCTCCGTCCTCGTGCCAGTACGGCTGTACACCGGCATTACGGAACAGACGCACCGCGTTCCAGGGCAGCAAGCGCTGCGCCTTGTGATAGCGCTCGGCCTCGAGCGGCGGAAGCTTGGACATGGATCAGGTCTCTCGTTCGAAAAGAATGCTTTCGGCTTTCGGCGCGGATAGAAGCAGCGATACGCTCGTCGATTCGAAGGTCAGCGTGGCACCCGTGCGCGCGCCCGTCGGCGTAAGCACCATGAACACATCGTTCGCCCAGCGTTCGAGCGTGAAAGACTGCGTGCCGGTCTGGGGTCCGCTGATCTGTAACTCTAATTTCTCACCGCGCCGTTCGATGACGTAGCGCGAATCGAGTTCGCCGCTGTGAAAACGACCGCAAAAGACATCGAGCGACGCGCTCGCATCGGTCGTCGTGTTGTTCACTTGCTGAAACGCAAGCCACGGACCGGGCGCGAAGCGCACGGCAATGCGGCGATCACCCACTGCACGTACTTGCGTACCTTCACTCGCATCGCACGCCACCTCGGCGCGCTGCCCCGTCAACTGAGCCTCGCTCGTAGCGGTATCAAGCCACAGCGCGTCAGCGTCGACGCGTAATCGCACCGTTTGCGCACCGGCACCGTGCTGATACACGCCTGCGTAATCACCCCAATTTTGCAATCGCAGTGCTGCGGGCGCCGATGATTCAACGTCAGGCAGCAGGCATGCCGCGATCTCGAACGTGAAGTCTTGCGGATCCAAGCCCTGCGGGCCGTTTGCAACGACGATGGCCGAGATTCTCTCCGCTGGAAAGTGCAGCCGATTGAGCCCCATGCCACTCAATCCGCCGGAGTGACCTTGCCAAAAAGCGTTGCGGAAGAGGCCTGTACCGAGACCATAGGCGTACCAACTTTGCGTGCCATCACGCAACGTGGGGGCGTGCGTCAGCCGCTCGAACAGGTCGCCGCGTCCGAGGCGGTTGTCGAGAAAATTGCGCTCCCACACGATGAGATCATCGAGCGTGCTCCACACGCCGCCGTCGCCTGCTTCGTACACGGTCAGCCGCGGTGCTCGATAGCCGCCACTTGGATTGGCGTAATACCCCACTGCCGAGCCTGCAGGCTGAGGCTGGGTACTCTCGAGAAAGCGCGTGTTGTGCATGCCAAGCGGCGCAAAGATGCGTCGGTCGAAAATCTCCGCCAGCGACATCTCCTCGATTCGCTCGAGTAGCCAGCCAAGCAACACGAAGTTCGTATTCGAGTAAACCGCACGGGTACCCGGCTCGTACATCAAGCTTCGTTGCGCATGAATCAGTTGCGTCGTCAGTTCGCGGGAGAACGTGCCAAAGGGCGTGCCATTCGCCAATCCAGGCAGCACCATGTAATCGCGCAGGCCGCTGGTATTTGTGGCCAGATGGCGCGGCGTGAGCGGCGCAAACACGCCCGGTAGCTCCGTCAACACGGCGCGCACACTAGCGTCGAGGTCCACGCGACCTTCTTCTTCCAGCAACAGCAATGCCGTTGTCGTGAATTGCTTGGTCAGTGAGCAGACGTGAAATACGGTTTGTGGCGTGAAAGGCAGGCCCGCTTGCACATCCGCAAGTCCCCACGCTTTGCGCAGGAGCACCTCGCCATCGCGCATTACTGCGACCGCGCCACCGGGGGAACCCGGCGCGTTCCATGGCAAGGCCAGGCGCTCGATGCAGGCGGCGAACGCCGGCAGGTCTTGCACCGCAGCCGCAGTGTCCGCTTCATTCACCATCGTGCTCCGCTTTTCATGTTTTGAAGGCTGCCCGACACGCAGGCTCGCCGCAAAGCGAAATGTCTCCTTCTTACCGACACGTATCACTTTCGTGATCCCGACAGGAATGATGAAGCGCCGCACCTGAGTGATGCATGCCACGTGCTCTTATCGCATCGCGGCGTAGTGTTGTCTTAGTTCAACGAGTCTCACGCATGAAACCTCTACCTCGAGTACCGCAGATCGACCGCTGGATCGTGGATGGATGCGTCAAGGGATATCCCGGCGACGCCACTCCCCGGCCGCTCGGCGAAATCTGGCAAGCCGGTTGGAACGTCCTGCGAGGTGATCTGCCTTT
>CAZIXV010000446.1:0-2546 GCA_964543105.1 uncultured Steroidobacteraceae bacterium | reverse complement strand
TAAGGGCTTCATTCCCTCCCCTGGTCCCGTGAAGCTGTTTCATGCGCCGGGTGGCCCCGGCATCCGCGTGGATACGCATCTGTACAGCGGCTACACCGTGCCGCCGTTTTACGATTCGATGATCGGCAAAGTGATCTCCTATGGCGAAGATCGCGACACAGCCATCGCACGCATGAAAAATGCGCTCTCCGAAATGGTGGTCGAAGGCATCAAGACGAACATTCCGCTGCATCAGGAAATCTTCAATCACGCCGCGTTCAAGGCGGGCGGATTGGATATTCACTATCTCGAGCGGCGGCTCGGCATCAAGTGAGATAGCGATGATGAGGTGATTAGGTGATGAGGTGATGAAGTGATCTTGGCCAGCAGCGCACCAGAACTCTTACCGAGATCACTGGATCACCAGATCACTTGATCACCTTCCGTGCCATGCCCTTCATTCAATTGACTTTGACCATTGGCTCTGCAGATCCAGAGCCGTATGAAGACGCGCTGCTGGCGGCGGGCGCGAGTTCGATCACCTTGGAAGATGCCGCGGATGATCCGGTGTTGGAGCCGGCACCTGGCACGACGCCAATGTGGCCGACGGTGCGGCTCAAAGTACTCTTCGACGGCGCGGTCGACACGGATGCCCTGCTCGGCGAGTTGACTCAGCAACTACCCGCGCCGCTGCCTCCCATCGAGATCGCGGAAGTGGCCGATCGCGCCTGGGAGCGCGAATGGCTCAAGGATTTCCGGCCGATGCGTTTTGGATCGCGCCTGTGGATCTGCCCAGCCGGGATGCGACCTGAGACGGCTGATGCGACGTCCGTTTATATCGACTTAGATCCAGGGCTCGCATTCGGTACCGGTACGCATCCGACGACTGCGCTGTGTCTCGAGTGGCTCGATCGTGCCGAGCTGCGCAGCAAGACCGTTATCGATTACGGCTGCGGTTCGGGCGTCCTGGCCATCGCGGCGCTCAAGCTTGGGGCACGGCGCGCCGTTGCTGTCGACATTGACCCTCAGGCAATACTGGCCACGAATGACAACGCCGAGCGCAATGGCGTCGACAGCGCCATTCATGCTGTTACGGTGGCCGAATTCACGGCGCAGCCTTGCGATGTCCTGCTGGCGAACATTCTGGCCGAACCGCTCGAGGAACTCGCTCCCGAACTGGCAAAGCTCGTCGTCCCCGGCGGAGCCATCGTGTTGTCCGGGTTGCTCAATTGGCAGGCCGCGTCGCTGGCAGCGATTTACGACGCATGGTTTGATATGGCGCCCATCGCAACACGCGACGAGTGGGCGCGACTCAGCGGGATTCGAAAATAGCCAGGGCGCGGATCAACACCATTGCTCACCCAATGCCCTAATTGCGAAACGACCTTCCGAGTGACCGCGGATATTCTGCGGGTCGCAGACGGACAGGTGCGGTGCGGGCGCTGTCATACACAATTCGACGCGCTCGAACGCCTCATCGAAGAAGGCGATCCCAACGAGGCGCTCTCAGGCCGCTATCTCCAAAGCCCAGTGCACACATCGCCCGAGTCGATCGAAGTCGACGAGCCGGAGGCGATGGAAGAGATCACCCTCGAGGGCAAGGGTGTCGAGATCAGCGGCACGTACCGCAGCCTCGACGACGACGACGCCGAAGCGCACGTTCATCAAGAAGTCATCGAGGAGTGGGCGCAAGTCGAAGATGAGGACCTGCCGGAACAAGCAGAAACACAAGATGTCGCTCGCGCCGCGGAGAGCGACGTTGAAGCGGCTGCTGCAGACGATGCAGCCGTCGATCCGCCGCTACGCGCGACACGTGCGCCGCTTGGGTCACGCCGCGCATTCGAAACGCCTGTCGAAGCAGATGCGCCCGACGAACTCGTCGAGTTCGCAACGCCACGCCGCGCGCGTACCCCGCTGATTTGGAAGCTGCTGGTCTTACCGCTCGCGTTGCTGCTGTTCGCGCAGGTCGTCCATCACTATCGTGCCGAACTCGCTCGTCATCCGCGCCTGGGCGAGCCGCTGATGCAAGCGTATGAATCCCTCGGCATGCAACTCACGCCCGATTGGGATTTGCATGCGTACGGCGTGAAGCAGTGGGGCGTCGTGATGAACCCGGCCGCGCCCGGCACGCTGGTCGTGCGCGCCAGCATCACCAACAACGCCGGATTTCCGCAGCCTTATCCGCTTTTGAAACTGGTGCTGGAAGACCGTTGGGGGGATCAAGTGCGTGCGCGCGAATTCGAGCCGAGCGAGTATCTCGACGCCGGCACGGCAGCCGACCGCCTGCTCGCTCCCGCACAACAAACCAACGCGACGATCGCAATCGTCGACCCCGGCCCCGACGCCGAAGGCTTCCGTTTCGATGTATGCCTGCGCGGCAAGGCGGGACCGGTATGCGCGGGGGAAGTGCCGAGCGCGCGCTGAGCGCTAGCGCTCGGGAACAGGCTACAGCCAGAGCAAAGGCATCGCGTTTGTTCTTGGTTCAGACTCCGAGCCCAGAGCCCTGAATGCATTTCTGGCTGTAGCCTGTAGCCTGTAGCCTGTCGCTCCCTATCGTGCCCCCCACC
>CAZIXV010000445.1:0-2562 GCA_964543105.1 uncultured Steroidobacteraceae bacterium | reverse complement strand
GCTTCCGTGACGAGGTCGCGGCGCGTGTCGAACAAGGGATCGGCGTCAGCAGCAACGAGCGTCTGCGGCTCATGTGGATTGGTGCGGGCCTATGGCACGACCCGGGTTTTTATAGCGCACTCGAAGCGCGCTACGGCGCAGTGTTCGTCTGGTCGATGTACATGCCGTTCGCCGGGCCTCAATACATTCGCGCCATCAAGAACAAGCCCTATCACGCACTCGCGAGCCGCATCTGCTCGATGAACGAAGTGCTGCATTTGCCACCTTGGATGAACGGCTGGATGGTGAGCGAAGCCAAACGCTGCGGCATTGATGCAGCCGTCATTCTGGTTCCTCCCGACAATCGACTCTCACAATCCGGAACGAACCTGACGCAGATGGCGCTGCAGGACGCGGGCATTCCGGCGCTGCTGTTGAGCGCCGACATGGTGAATGCCCAAGGCTGGAATCATGAGCAGATGGTCGAACATGTCGGCCGCTTTCTCGAACAGGCGGGCGCACGGTGAGATACATCCTGCTGATTGCGCTGCTGTGCCTGGGTGCGTGCACCCAAGAGATCGAAGGTGTCACGACGCTGAGGTACGGCAGCCCGTATGCGCCCGGTCATCCATTCAGCCGCGCCGATATCGAATGGATGCAATGGGTCGAACGAGAATCTGCGGGCACGTTACGCGTGACACCGTTCTGGTCCGGATCGTTACTGTCATCTGAACATGCGATGACCGAGTTGCGTCACGGCGTTGCGGATGTAGGTTTGGTCACGCCGATTTATGCACGCGGCGGTACGCACTTGATCCGCGCTCAGGCGGGCTTCTACGGCGGCGCAACGACGTTCGACGAGCAGGTAGCAATCTATCGTTGTCTTGCTGCGGCCGAACCGCAATTCGCGAAGGAACTGCACGGTTTGAAAGTCCTTGCAGTTCAAGGCGGCAACTTGCCGCTCATCATCACGCGCGATCGTGCGGTGAAGTCGTTGGTTGATTTGCAAGGATTGCGCCTACGCGCACCGTCCGAACTGCTTGCGGTCCTCGAGCACTTCGGCGCCGATCCAGTCGACATGCCAATGCGTGATGTGTATTCGGCGCTCGCGAAAGGAGTTTTGGACGGCGTCGTTGCACCCATGGACACCTTCCGCTCATTGCACTTCGCGGAAGTGACGCAATACGTCACGATGATCGACATTCCACGCGGTGCGTACGCGGCGCGCGCCATGGGTGAGCAGCGCTGGGCCGAGCTCAGTCCCGAACATCAACGCATTCTCGAAGCGAGCACCCCCATCTGGGAGAACGCGATGAAGCGTGAACTGATCGCCGCTGACGCCATCGGCGAGCGTGCAGCGCGCGAAGCAGGCATCGTCTTCAATACCGTCAGTGACGAGGATCAAGCCCGCTTTGATGAAGTGTATGCACGCGACGGCGAAACGCGTGCGCGCGGCTTGCAGCGTTACGGCATCGATGGCATGGCGTCGTTTCATCATGCGCGCGCGCTCGCCTCCCGCTTGCATTCGCCCGCGCCTCTTTGTCCAACTGTCGAATCGAATCAGGAGCAGCCGTGACCAAGCCATTGGAAGGAATACGCGTCGCGGACTTCAGCCATGTCATGGCAGGTCCTTATGCGTCGCATCTACTACGACTCCTTGGCGCGGAGGTGATCAAGGTCGAAGCACCCGGTCGCGGCGATGCGATGCGGACCTATGGTAAGGACCGCCGCTATGACGGCATGGCGCCTGCTTTCATCGGCGTCAATGCCGGCAAAAAATCCATCGTGCTCGACCTCAAGCAGGCGTTGGGACGCGAAGCGGCGCGGCGCCTGATCGCGACGTCCGATGTGGTGCTCGAGAATTTTCGTCCCGGCGTCATGATGCGTTTCGGGCTCGACTACGATGCCGCCTATGAGCTGCAACCGAAAATCATCTATTGCTCGATCTCCGGTTACGGCCAAAGCGGGCCGCGTCGCGACTGGCCCGCCATCGACAACATCGTGCAGGCAACCAGCGGCATGATGACGCTCGGCGGGACGGCGGGCGATGCGCCGATGCGTGTCGGCTTTCCGGTCGTCGACACGCTCACTGGACAAACGGCGGCCTTTGCCATCGTGGCGGCGTTGTTCAAGCGTGATCGCCTCGGCGTGGGCGAGTACATCGATGTCGCGATGTTCGATGCGAGTCTTGCGTTCATGACCTCCGCCGTCGTGCCGTATCTCGTCACCGGGCAACCGCCCGAACGCACCGGCAATGTCGGTTACAGCGGGCAGCCTACTTCCGGTGTCTTCACCACGAGCGATGGTCGCAAGGTTTCGCTCGGTGTGGTGCAACAAGGCCAATTCGAATTACTGGCGCGCAAGCTCAATTGCGAACATTGGCTGCGCGATCCCCGCTTCCTTACGCCCGACCTGCGGCGCCAACACACCCAAGAAATGCACGATGAACTGCAGGCTGTGCTGCTGCAAACCGATGCCGACGAGTTGGAGAAAGAATTGAGCAAGGCAGGCGTGCCTTGCGGCGTCGTTCGCGATGTGGCCGAAGCGATCGAGATGCATGAAAGCACCGTCAGCCGCGTCACC
>CAZIXV010000444.1:0-2563 GCA_964543105.1 uncultured Steroidobacteraceae bacterium | reverse complement strand
GCCGTGTAGCCCATCTGAGTCTGCAACCACATCGGCACGATGAGCACGGTGCCGAAAAAGACGGTGTAACCGACAGTCGTGCAGGTCACGCCCACGGTGAAATTGCGGCGCATGAAGAGGCGCAAGTCCACGACGGGATGGCGCTCGCCCCACTCCCAGATGAGGAAGTAACAACATCCGATCGCCGCGACGATCGCCAGCGCAATGATGCCCGCATCGTCGAACCATCCGGCGTCATTGCCCGTATCGAGCATCATTTGGAACGCGCCGACCCACAGCGCCAACAAAGCCAAACCGACGATGTCGATGGGCGGACGTTCGATCGGCGTTTCTTTGTCGGCCAACGCGTGCCACATCATCGCAGTAGCGATGAGTCCGAATGGCACATTCAAAAAGAAAATCCAGCGCCATCCCCAGGTGTCCGAAATCCAGCCTCCGGCTAAAGGTCCGCATACCGGCGCGACGATCGCGACCGTCGACCATAGCGACAATGCACTCAAGCGCCGTTCCGGCGGAAACATCTGCAGTAGCACTGCTTGAGACAGCGGCATCATCGGCCCTGAAACGAGTCCCTGCAGAATGCGTGCAAGCACGAGCCATTCGAGGCTCGGCGCAAGGCCGCACAACACCGAGGCGAGCACGAACAGACTCGTCGACCAGAACAGCAGCCGCACTTGACCAATGCGGCGCGACAGCCAGCCGGTGAGCGGTAGCGAAATGGCGGTCGCCACACCGAACGAGGTGACGACCCAAGTGCCTTGATGTGGACTGACGCCGAGATTGCCTGCGATCGTCGGCAACGACACGTTGGCAATCGTGTGGTCGAGCACCTGCATGAAACTCGCAAGCGAGACGCCGCCAGCGCCGATGGCAAGCGCAGCGCCCTGCATTCTCGTCAGCGGCTGCTTGTCGGCGCGCACGCGTGAACTCAGAGTTTGGCGAGATCGTGCGCGGTGCGTGTCAGTTGCCGAGTGCTTGCACCCGCATTCGACTTCAAAATCGAACGAATCCGTTCTTCTGCAGCGACCACGTCATCGCCATAGGACGAGGTGCTGTACACGGGCTTGGCGCGGGGTGCATCGGCCAGGTGTGGCCCGTCCTGGCTCAAATCGACACGCACGTGCATCGACAGACCGATGCGCAATGGATGTTCGTGCAATTGTGCGGGGTTCAAACGGATTCGCACCGGAACGCGCTGCACGACCTTGATCCAGTTGCCGCTCGCGTTTTGCGCGGGCAGGAGTGCGAATGCAGCGCCCGTGCCCATGCCAACGCCTGCGATTTCGCCGTCGAATTCGACGCTGCGGCCGTAAATATCAGCGGTGACGCGCGCTTTCTGGCCGATGCGCATGTGCCGCAACTGCACTTCTTTGAAGTTCGCATCGATCCATAAATCATCGAGCGGCACGATCGCCATGAGCGCAGTGGCCGGCTGGACTCGCTGGCCGACCTGCACGACACGCTTGGCGACATAGCCACTGATGGGCGCGCGCAAGCGGGTGCGCTGAAGTGCGAGATACGCATCTTTCAAACGCGCTGCGGCATGCGCGACTTCTGGATGGCTGTCGATCGAGGTGCCGTCGATGTGCGCATTGTTCGCCGCCACCGCCTGAGTGGCGGCTTGCACGGCTGCCTGCGCTGCTTTCAATTCGTCGTTCGCGTGATCGAGTTCTTCTCGCGGGACCAGTCCGCGCGCCGTCAATCCTTCGCGTCGCGCCACATCCGCGCGTGCGCGATCGAGTTCGGCTTGACGAACCGCCAGTTCCGCCGTGAGTTGCTCACGCGTGGCGAACAGCGCACGCACTTCGCGCACCGCCTGCGCGAGATTGGCCTCCGCTTGCTCGAGCGCGATGCGCATATCGGCATCGTCCAGTTCCACCAACACTTGGCCGGCTTTCACGAAGTCTGTGTCGTCGGCGTGAATCGTCAGCACCGTGCCGGCGACTTGCGGCATCAGTTGCACCAGATTGCCGTTGACGTACGCATCGTCAGTCGACTCCACGTTGCGGGTGTCGATGAAGACGTAACCAAAATAGCCGGTGAGCGCCACCGCGAAGACGAGCGTCAGTCGGGTGAGCCAGCGACGCCGAAAGCCGTTAGAGGTCTGGGCCATAGGCGTCTCGTAAGTTGGTGCGCATGCGCGTGAGCTGCGCGCTCAAGTGCCGTACTTCTTCGTGTGTCATGCCGCGCGTCGAATGATTGAGCACCCGAATGACGACATCGAGCAGCTTCGGGTGGAGCTTGCGGCCGGCCGCAGTGAGCTTCAAGCGAATCACGCGTCGGTCTTGTTCACTTGGAATGCGCGCGATGACGCCTTTGCGCTCGAGCCGGGTCAGCATGCGCGTCATCGATCCGGTGTCGTAGTTCATCAAGCGGCATAGTTCAGCCGCCGTCGGCGGTTCGCTCGTCGCTAGGTGGCGCAGGATCGTCCATTGCGCAGCCGTAAAGCCAAGCCGGCCCATTTCGATGTCGACGGCTTTGAAGATGCGCGTGCGCAAGGAAGCGACGAGATAGCCGACGCTGCTTTCGGCGTCGTAGGTGTCGGCGCTGAACAGTCCGTCGA
>CAZIXV010000443.1:0-2563 GCA_964543105.1 uncultured Steroidobacteraceae bacterium | reverse complement strand
CGTGGGGGCCTTTTCGTTTTTTGTATGGCGGAGAGGGAGGGATGGCACTCGCTACCTCCATGTAGCTCGCCCTTCAGGCAACCTTCGGTTGCGCAAAAGTGCTGTCCTGCACTTTTGTCGAACCCTCTGCTCGGGTTGTGAATCCCTCCCTCGGCCATAAAACAAAAAGGCCCCGCAAAGGGGGGCCTTTTCGTTTTTTGTATGGCGGAGAGGGAGGGATTCGAACCCTCGTAGGGACGTAATGCCCTCAACCGATTTCGAATCGGTGCCGTTGTGACCGCTTCGGTACCTCTCCGTGAGGGGCGCGCATTCTATACCAGCATGTCGCGCGGAAGCAGCACCCATTTCGCTTTGTCTTACCAATTCGTGGCAATTCGGGATGGCCATCGCTCTATGTGCCGGCGCGGGTGGCGTGTCGCGCCCTCGTCGGTAAACTGTCGGCCGCCCAAGATCTCGACGCGGGCATGTACGACTTACCTTGAAAGCATTCATCGCCATCATCGCGACGCTGCTCCTCAGCACGTGCTCGCAACCGCCGAGTGTGCTGGAGCAAATCCTCGCTTCCGGTGAGCTGCGGGTCGTTACTCGAAATCTCCCCAGCACTTACTACCTGGGCGCGGCCGGGCCGCAAGGGCCTGAGTTCGATCTTGCGAGCCGATTTGCCGCTGAACTCGGTGTCAGCCTCTACATTTATTCAGTGCCGAATGCCGCAGATGCCGTACGAGAGATCGAGTCGCGGCGCGCGCATCTGGCCGCTGCCGGTTTGACGCGCGGCATGCAACTGCCGCGTGGCATGGGCTTCGGGCCGCCATTTCAGGAAGTCAAAGAGCATCTGATCTATCGCCAAGGTGTGGCGCGGCCGCGTTCGCTCGCGCAGGTAATCAATCGTCACATTGAGGTCGTCGAAGACAGCGTGCACGCGCAAACGCTGGCGCGATTGCGGCAGCGTCAGCCGAGTCTCGCCTGGGTCGAAAATCCGGCGACGGAAACCGAAGAGTTGCTGTACCGGCTCTCGCGCCGCGAGCTTGATTACACGGTCGCTGATTCAAATGAGTTTGCGATCGGGCGCGCCTTCCATCCGGAAATCCGCATTGCCTTCGACTTATCGAGTGGCAAGTCGCTCGCGTGGGTTCTCGATGCACGCGATACGAGCTTGTTGAGCCGCGTCACGGCGTTCTATGCCTCGCTCAAGGCGGAAGGGCGTCTGGCGAGCATTCTCGATACGTATTACGCCGACACCGACCGCTTCGATTACATCCAGGCGCGCGTCTTCATCGAACACATTCAGACGCGTCTGCCGCAGTACCGGCACTGGTTTCGTGAGGCTGCAGCGGAGGTGGGCGTCGACTGGCGGCTGCTCGCGGCGATCGGTTATCAAGAATCGCATTGGCTGCCGACGGCGACCTCATTCACTGGCGTGCGTGGGCTCATGATGCTGACTGAATCCACGGCGCGAGCGCTCGGCGTGACGGATCGGCTGGATCCGCGCGAAAGTATTTTCGGCGGCGCGCGCTATTTCGTGCGCGTGCGTAATCAATTACCGAGCCGCATTCTCGAACCGGATCGCACGTGGATGACCTTGGCGGCCTACAACATCGGCATGGGACATCTGGAAGACGCGCGCATCCTGACGCAGATGCACGGGAAGAATCCGGATCTTTGGGACGATGTACGCGAGCATCTGCCACTACTCACGCAGCAGAAGTGGTACACGCAGGTGAAGCGCGGTTACGCACGCGGCTGGGAACCGGTGCGATTCGTCGACAACATTCGCAGCTATATCGATATCTTGGATTGGGTCGCCGGCGATAACGCACCGCCGGCTCAGCGTGAAACGCGTACGCCCGATTCGTAGTCGGTGCCGTTATTTTCTTTTCGCTGCGACTTTTTCCGCGTACGTGCGCGCGAACTCTTCGGCGAAGATGGCAGGCAAGCCCTGGTCGTTACGCTGATTCAGCACCTGGTAGAACTCGACGTACAGATCCCAGTACTTCATTTTGTTCGTGGCGCCGAGAATCGCGCCGCGCTTCAGGCCGCGGTCGAACCGCTCCTGCAGGTCGGCGGGTTCGATGCGCGTCATGAGTTCATCGGTCGCCGCTTGAACGGCTGAAACCATCGCGTTCTGGTGGGCGCGCAGATCCGCAAAGGAATCGCGGATGGCCTCGATTGGACCGAGATAGCGGCTGCCGTGCGGGTCGAGCAGTTTGCTCACGGCTTCATCGACGCTGGCAGAGAATTTCAGCGGATTGTTTTCGCCCGGCTGAATCGTCGTCTGGCTCAGACGCAATCGCGTTTTCAAGTCCGAGCGATTCTTCAAAGCTTCCATCAATCCCAACGCCATTTCGCGGACCATCTGGCCGGCGAGCGTCAACAGCGCCGCTTGCGTATCGGCACCTAGCGAGCTTGGATCGATGCCCGCGCCGCGGCAAAACGCCTCGACGCCGCCGTCAATCGAGCCATCGCTGCGCTTCGGGCGGTCCGGCTCGATGCGCGATAGCGTCGAGGCATTCGTCAGGGCCTGCATCGTCTTGCGATCGTAAGGGCGCGTCTGCATCTGCCAATC
>CAZIXV010000442.1:0-2572 GCA_964543105.1 uncultured Steroidobacteraceae bacterium | reverse complement strand
GAGAGGCACGATCGCTTCGACGAATATCTCTTGCACGTCGACTTTACCAGCACTCTCCTTGCGATTCGTCGTCTGCCACAAATCTGCTTGCGAATCTGCATCCACAACGGCCGTGAGTTCGTCTTCTCGATACTCGATGCCGCTTGCGACGCCGACGGTACCAGCCCAGGTCGTGAACGGTTCACCGTTCACGGTGAATGCAGCCACCGTCTGACTCATATCGATATCGAGCGATGACGTGCCTGTCACGTAGTCGATTGCGGCTTGCGATGGCGAGCCTTCGCCGAAAAGATTGAACGGCACGCATGCAGGATCGTCGTTCGTTGTAATCGAATCACCATTCACTCGACACACGATGTTGCCGGAGCCATCGAGTACGGCGTCGACTGCACGATTGAAACGCACCGAATGGATGTTGCCGATACGGCGCTGCTGAAACTCCGACTCGCCGTGCTGCGCATACGCGTTCCATGTCCACGATCCGAACAGGTCACCCTCGGCACCGATAACACCGCGCAGGATCTTGGGCGCACCATCTTTGGTGCGGAAATTCCCCATGCCGGGATCGCGAAAGGAGCGTCCGAACGGGAAACAAGTCACATTCGCCGCGACCATGGCATCGCGCACGGAGTCAGGCAGAAAAGCGTTGTCGCGTGATACGCCGATGTTGCCTAGATTCGATCCGGTGTATCCCGTGGTAGTGCAGTTCACGTTGCTCAAACTGCCGTTGTTGCGTCCGGGCACTGCATGACCTTCCGATATCGAGCGCGCGAATGAGAATTCGCCGAACACGCGGGTCGAGTCGGTCAGGTCGTAGTCAACGTGCGTCAAGAACGAGTAGCGCTCAAGGGGGTACACCTGATGCCCGCCAGGCGAACTCGATTCAAATTCGTTTTGCGTACCCCCGATCATGTAGTTGCGATAAACATCGCCATAGCCGAACTGACGCGTTTGGCCGTTCGGCAGAAACTCGGTACCGCGTAACGGCCCGCCCGTGATCAGTCCACCGGGTGCGACATCGGCGCGGCGCACGTCCGGCGCATAGATCAACCCTGGTTGCCCGTATCCAAGTTGTCCCGGCGATGCGAAGTTTGTATTGCCAACGCTTCCACGGCGAGCCCAAGGACGCGATTTGTATGGCGGCTGAAAGCTTTCGAGACCGTCTTCCTTCGAGTATTCGGCACCCGCGATGATGTGACCTCTACCGTTGGCGAAGGACGTACCACCCGCAAGGGATGCCAAAAAGCTTTCGTTATCGCCGTATTCGGAAATGCCTCCTTGTATGTTGCTTCGCAAGCCGTCGAGCTTGGTATCGAGGATCAAGTTGACGACACCGGCGACTGCATCAGAACCCCAGGAAGCCGACGCACCACCGGTCACGATGTCTGTTCGCGCCACCAACGTTGTCGGGACGACGTTGAGATCGACCGTCCCATCGCTGAACGTGGGCACATGGCGCCGGCCATCCACAAGAGTCAAAGTGCGCGAGGCACCGATCGAGCGCAGATTTGCGAATGCTTGTCCCGTCTGGGGTTGCGATGCGACCGCAAATTGCGGCATCTGCGTCAACGCATCGGACAATGTCACCGGCGCGCTGGTCAGCATTGCTTCTTGATCGAGAATCGTCTCGGGCGTCGGCGCTGTGAATCCACTCGCGGTACTCACGCGCGAACTCGTCACCGTCACCACGCCCAATACGCCCTCAGCACTTGCGGCCGCAGCGGGCGCTATCCCGGGTGGATTGGCCGCAGGCGGCTGTACTGTCGCTGCAGTTTCTTGTGCAGCTAGCACGAGCACCGTGCCTGTATGAGTGACTTCGAATCGAAGACCGGTTCCGCTTAGAAGCTGACCAAGTGCATCGGTTGGGGTGGCTGATCCCGTGAACGACTGCACTTCACGTCCAGCAACGATCTCATTCGTGAAAAGGATTGGACACTCGCTTTGCCGGGCGAATCGCAAGAGCGCCGCACTTAACTCACCCGACGGAATGTCGTATCTGACTTGCGTATGCTCCGCGGCCGCTGCCCCTCCCGACCACGACAATGCCGTGATAAGTGCAGGGACTATCGAACACTGCCATACCAATGCTTCTTGTTTCACGCTTCCCCCTTTCTCGCTCAGATGAGAACTTGAGTTCTTCTAATCTGTGCATGACGTAGAGGGAGACGCGACCCACGGACATTGACTAAACAATTGTCGTGGTGGATGACGGATCAGCTATTGCTTGGACTGCAGTCGGGAGATGTACGTATTACCTTCCCGATCAACGCGCAACTGAATCGGAAGGTATTGAACTAACGCCTGCAGGAAATGGTTCGGATGTTCGGTGTAGAACATGCCATTCACATGCAGTTTAGCGAGTTCCTCGTCCTCAATGATGATGCGTGCCGCCGCGTACCGGTTTATCTCGGCGACTACCTCATCCAAAGGAGAATCTTCGAACAAGATTTGTCCTTCCTTCCAGCTGATCACCTTATCGATATCTGCCTGCTTGATCGTCACACCACCGCTACTTCGGTGATTGATCAATTGGTAACCCGGCAAAAGATCGTGACTACTAGAGACCTTAGCC
>CAZIXV010000441.1:0-2597 GCA_964543105.1 uncultured Steroidobacteraceae bacterium | reverse complement strand
CCGGTGAACACGCCGGACTCGTAGCGATTGGTGATGCGCTTGTATTGGCCGAACAGGTAGCCGATCTCACGCGAACCGACGCCGATGTCGCCGGCAGGCACATCCGTGTATTCGCCCAGATAGTTATAGAGCGAGGTCATGAAGCTCTGACAGAAGCGCATGATCTCGCCATCGGAGCGGCCCTTTGGATCGAAATCGGCACCGCCTTTGGCGCCACCGATCGGCAGGCCCGTGAGCGCGTTCTTGAAGATCTGCTCGAAGCTCAGGAATTTGATGATGCCGAGATAAACGGACGGGTGGAAACGCAGCCCACCTTTATAAGGACCAAGCGCGCTATTGAAGCCGACGCGGAAGCCGCGGTTGATTTGCACTTCGCCGCGATCGTCCTGCCAGGGCACGCGAAAGATGATCTGACGCTCGGGCTCACAGATACGCTCGATGATTTTGTGCTCGGCGTATTCAGGATGCTTCGCGAGCACCGGCCCCAAGGTCTCGAGCACCTCGCGAACGGCTTGATGAAATTCCGTCTCGCCGGGATTGCGTTGAACGACTTGCTTGAAAATGTGTTCGATACGTTCGGTCGCCGTCACGATTTGTCTATACCTGGATCGAAGAGATGAACAACCGCGGCTCTGAGGCCACTTCGAGGGGGGTGCACATTACCAGGGTGAACCGTGCGATCACACCCAAAAAACGTCGGCGAAGCATCGAACTGCCCGCTTTTCCCGACGCGGCATCCAGGGTTTCACCTAGCAACGGCGCCCAAACGACAGTTTCTGCTAGGCGGCATCCAGCTTACGTAAAACGCACCGCGCGCGTTCCTACGGAAGATTCGCCGCCCATCTGCTTCTCGATGACTTGAACTTTGCCGGTCGGCAGCCAGTCTCGAATAGCATCACCCCGCGCCGTCCCACTCCCGAAGGTGAAAGCATCGATGCAATTTGAACCAGAGCGCCGACAGCTCGGCTATCGCGGCAACCGCGGCTCGCAACTTCAGTCGTTCGTGGCCAAAGCATTGGCAGCGGTCGTCGCTAGCGTCGTGCTGATCGGTGCGGTCGCGATGTCGATCGTCTTGTTCGTCATCGCCCTGGCCGTCTTGCTGGTGGGCGGAATTTTCTTGTGGTGGAAAGTCCGGCAAGTACGCAAAGCCGCCGCCGCGCGCTTCGAAGAATTCCAACAGCAATTCAAGGAACAAGCACGTGCGCAGCGCGATAGGCACGACGGAGACATCATCGAAGGCGTCGTGATTCATGAGGTGCGTACGCGCGAGCGCTCTGAACGCGAGCGCTAGATTGCGTGAGCGAGCCGCCCAACGGCTAGCTGGTCAACTTCAGCCCGAGGATTCCCGCGACGATCAGGCCGACGCAAACAAGGCGGCCTGGATTCACAGGATCGCCGAACAGAATGATGCCGAGTATCACCGTGCCGACCGCGCCGATACCGGTCCACACGGCATATGCGGTGCCGACGGGCAATGACCGCATCGCCCAGCCGAGCAAGATCACGCTGATCACCATACTGGCCGCCGTGCCGATCGTCGGCCAAAGGCGGGAGAAACCTGCAGTGAATTTCAAACCGATCGCCCAGCCGATTTCGAACAGGCCGGCGATGAAAAGTAAGGTCCAAGCCATGACACTTCCGGGACGCACGCGAGATGCGATGGTGGGGTCGTCCCCGTTTCGGGATCGCGCCATGGAGTCGTCTCCACGCGCGGTGAGCACGGCCGTACTCACCTGGCCAATCTAGCCGGTTGGCATGAATCGGTCACCCCGCCAAGCCGCCTCGCTAGACGCTAAGCATCTCGACGATCCCCAGCACGCATATCCCGCATCATCCACGCCGTCCCTGCCAGCAACCCCGCGATCACGACAGCATTGACGATCAGCCACTCCGCCATCGGCAGACTGAACAATTTAGGCACCAAGCGGATCACGACGAGCAACGCCACGAGCGCAGCTAAGCCGCCGATGCCTCGCGCCGGCAATGGCATGTGCGCCGGCAGCTTCACCGCCGGAACGAACTGCGCATCGAGCGCCGCCTCGCGCAATTTCGCATCCAACCGGTGGAGCGTTGCGAATTCCGCTTGCAGCGCAGGATCGGAGGCGAGCGCTTGTCTGACCTCTTGCGTTCGCTGCGGATCCAACTCGCCATCGAGATAGGCGGACAGTTCATCGCTTGAGATCGGTTTCATGGCTGGTTCTCTTCGAGCAGGTTTGCCAACGCCTTGCGCGCGAGATGCAAACGCGACATGACGGTGCCGCGCGGAATGCGCAACGCCTCGGCGAGTTCGTCATAGCTCAGGTCACTGAAATATTTCAGGCGCAGGATGTCGCGATGTGCCTCCGACAACTGCGCCATCGCGGCATCGAGCGCACGCGACTCGAGATCATGCGAGCTTGTTTCCTGTGCACTCGGCTCGAGGCCATCGAGCGGCTCGGCGCGCTGCGCTTGATTCGAGCGCAGCACATCGAAGCAACAGTTGCGCACGATCGCGAACCACCAGCCTTTGAAAGGCCGTTGCGGATCGTATTGCGCGATGCGCTCCCAACCGCGCAGCGCCGCTTGCTGCACGGCGTCCGCCGCATCGCTGCGATTGC
>CAZIXV010000440.1:0-2598 GCA_964543105.1 uncultured Steroidobacteraceae bacterium | reverse complement strand
CGATGGCATTCCGCCAGCGATTGCGATCGACCAGACGAATCCGGTGCGCACATCGCGCTCCACCGTCGGGACGATGACGGAATTGAACGATCACTTGAAACTGCTGTTCGCTCGCGCGGCGCAGTTGTATTGCAAGTGCTGTGGTGCGCGGGTGCGGCGGGACACGGCGCAAAGCATCGTCGCTGACGTCAGCGCTCGCTTGCAGGCAAGCGGACAGAACGATGCGCGTTTACTCGTGACGTTTCCCGTCGAGGTGCCGCACAACTTCAGCGAAGCCGAAGTCGTCGCGCTGCTCAACACTCAGGGTTACACGCGCATTCACGAGCGGACGGTGGTCGCTGCGCAAGCTGGTGAGCCTACGAAAGGTAAGCGCAAGAAAGAAAGTGCTGCGCCGCGCGTGCGGCTGGAAGTGATCCAGGATCGACTGCGGTTCGATGCGCAGGATTCTGCGCGCTTGAGTGAAGCGCTCGAAGCGGCGTTGCGCGTCGGCCAGGGCAGGGTGAATGTGCATGTGCTCGAAAGAGCCCCCACCCAACCCTCCCCCGTAAACGGGGGAGGGCCAGATGTCATTTCTTCCCCGCCTACCAGTGAGTCCTCTCTCGCTTCCCCGTCCACCAGTGAATCCTCTCTCGCTCCCCCTTCCGCAGGTGAGTCCTCTTTCCCTCCCCCGTTTACGGAGGAGGGCGGGGAGGGGGCTCGTGCACATGCGCAGCATGCACCTTGGCGCTTTTCCTCCGACCTGCATTGCGCCGAATGCGACATTCACTATCAGGATCCTTCGCCGAGTCTGTTCTCGTTCAATTCGCCGATCGGCGCCTGTGAAACTTGCCGCGGCTTCGGCCGCACGATCGGTATCGATTTCGGGCTCATCATTCCGGACGCATCGAAGACGCTGAAAGGCGGCGCGGTGCGTTGCTGGCAAACCGATGCGTATCGCGAGTGTCAGGACGATCTACTCAAGTACGCGCGCAAGCGCGGCATCCCCGTCGATGTCCCATGGTCGCAGCTCAGCGAAGAACACAAGCAGTGGGTGCTCGAAGGCGAGGGCAGCTGGGAAGACAAACTGTGGTACGGCGTGCGCCGGTTTTTCGCGTGGCTCGAAACGCGTGCGTACAAGATGCACATCCGCGTGCTGCTGTCGAAGTACCGAGCGTATACGCCATGCGAGGCGTGTGATGGCGCGCGGTTGAAGCCGGATGCATTGTTGTGGCGACTGGGTGTAAGAGCCCCCTCCCTCGGCTACAACATCCACGAGCTCATGTTGCTGCCGATCGAGCGCTGCAAACAATTCTTCGACGACCTGCAATTACCTGCGCCGCTCGATGAAGCCGCCGATCTGGTGTTGCGCGAAGTGCGCAGTCGCCTCGGCTATTTGCTGGATGTCGGACTTGGCTATCTCACGCTCGATCGTCAATCGCGAACGCTGTCGGGCGGCGAAGTGCAACGCATCAACTTGACGACGGCGCTCGGCACCTCGCTCGTGAATACGCTGTTCGTGCTCGATGAACCATCCATCGGACTGCACCCGCGCGATATGGGTCGCGTCATCGAAGTGATGCGTCGGCTCAAGCAAGCCGGGAATTCGCTCGTCGTCGTTGAACACGATCCGCAAGTCATGCAAGCCGCGGATCGCATTCTGGATATTGGCCCCGGTCCCGGCGCGCGTGGCGGCGAAATCGTCTTCTATGACACGCCGGACAAGCTGCCGCAGGCGCAAGGCTCGTTGACGGCGGAGTATCTGGTGGGCAAGCGCCAGGTGGGAACGGGGCTCGAGGCTCGGGGCTCGGGTAAGAGCGAAGACGAGAACTTTCGCACCGACCTTCTGGCCCGCGCCGCGCGCCCCGAGGCCCGTTTCCTGCGCGTCGTCGGCGCGCGCGAACACAACCTGAAGCGCATCGACGTCGATATCCCTCTCGATCAACTGACGGTCATCACCGGTGTGTCGGGTTCGGGTAAGTCGACGCTCGTACAGAACATTCTGTATCCCGCCTTGCTCAAGCACGTCGGCAAGCCGACTGAAACGCCGGGCATGCACGATCGCATCGAAGGCGCCGAGCAGATCGATGCCGTCGTCATGGTGGATCAAACGCCGATCGGTCGGACCACGCGTTCGAATCCCGCGAGTTACGTCGGCGCGTTCGACGCCATTCGTAAATTGTTTGCTGCGACGTCAGTGGCGAAAGAGCGCGGCTACACGCTCGGCACGTTCAGTTTCAACTCCGGGCAGGGGCGTTGCCCGACCTGCGGCGGTAACGGCTTCGAGCACGTCGAAATGCAGTTCCTGTCCGATGTCTATCTGCGCTGCCCCGATTGCGACGGCAAGCGATATCGCGATGAAGTACTGGAAGTGACGCTGCAAGCGAACGAGCGAGCGATGAACATCGCCGAGGTGCTCGACCTCACGGTGGCGGAGGCGCTGGATTGTTTCGCAGGCGAACGCGAGGTCGTCGCGAAACTCACGCCACTCGCCGAGGTGGGCCTGGATTATCTGAAGCTGGGACAGCCCGTGCCGACGCTGTCAGGCGGTGAAGCGCAGCGCTTGAAGCTCGCGGGACACTTGGCCGCTTCCGCGGCAGTTGACGGTTTACAGTTGACAGT
>CAZIXV010000439.1:0-2604 GCA_964543105.1 uncultured Steroidobacteraceae bacterium | reverse complement strand
TCCAGCTCTTGAACAATCCGCGCTTCTCCGTGACTGCAAGCGAGTGGATCAACGCGGTGCCCACCAACCACGGCAGGAAGGATGCATTCTCAACGGGGTCCCAGGCCCACCAGCCGCCCCAACCGAGTTCGTAGTACGCCCACCAGCTGCCGAGCGTGATGCCGAACGTCAGGAAGATCCAAGCGCCAACGGCCCACGGTCGCACCCAACGAGCCCACAACGAGTCGAGCTTGCCCGCCAGCATTGCAGCGATCGCGAAAGCGAATGGCACCGACATGCCGACATAGCCGAAATACTGCATCGGCGGGTGAATCGCGAGGCCGGGGTCTTGCAGCAATGGATTCAAATCGCGGCCGTCGACCGGCGCCGGCCATAAACGCTCGAAGGGGTTCGAGGTAAGCAGGACGAATAAAGCGAATCCGGCGCTGATGAGGCCCAGCACACCGACGACGCGTGCACTGACGGTGTTCGGCAGATTGCGGCTGAAAGCGACGACCGTGAAGGTCCACAGCGCCTGCGCCAACAGCCACAACACGAGCGAGCCTTCGTGCGCGCCCCAGACGGCGGTGAACTTGTAAAGCAAGGGCAAGTGCGAGTTGGAGTTGGTTGCGACATACAGCGTCGAGAAATCGTCCTGCAAGAACGAATACGTCAAGCAGACGAACGCCATGGCAATGAACACCAAGTGGCCGATCGCGGCACGGGACGCTAGCGACATCCACGGATCGCGACGGTAGTGAGCACCTGCGAGCCCGAAGAACGCCTGTGGCAGCGTCAGGCAGAACGCGAGAATCAGGGCGAAATGACCAAGCTCTGTGCTCATAAGATCTCTACGAAGTCGGCAGCTCGGTGGTCACACGCTTATCGCCTTGTTTGCGCAGCGCGTCGGCGACGTCAGGTGGCATGTAGTTTTCGTCATGCTTCGCGAGCACTTCTTCGGCGACGAAAACGCCGTTGTCACCAAGGCGGCCCCGCGCGACCACACCCTGCCCTTCGCGAAACAGATCCGGCAGGACGCCGGTGTATTTGACGGTCACCGTATGCGCGTAGTCGGTGAGCGAGAAAGTGGCCTCGAGGCTACCGGGCGGACGCTGAAAGCTCCCTTCGGGCACCATGCCGCCCAGTCGAAACGACTTGTCTTGTGGCGCCTTGCCTTCGAGCACATCGGCCGGTGAATAGAAATACAACAGATTTTCTTGGAAGGCGGTCAGTGCGAACGCGACCGCGGCGCCTACGCCCAGGACGATCAAACCCACCAACATCATGCGGCGGCGGCGCGGGGTCATGACGCGCTCCGCGCAGCTTCGATGCGACGATGGGCGCGCAACTGCTGGCGTTTCAGTTCACGCCGTGCGGCGATCAGATTCCACGCCAGTACGGCGAACGTCAGCCCGTAACAGGACCACACATAGGCGCCGTAGCCGCTCATCGAAAGGAATTCTTGCATCAGCTCACACTCGTCAACCAACTCGCGTTGCGTTCGCGCTTGAGAATCTCGCTGCGCAATGCATCGCAGAGATACGCGCCGAAGTACAACATGAAGGCCAGTACCATGACATACAGCGGCCAGCCCATCGACAGCTCGATTGCAGGCTGGCCGATTTTCGAAATCGTCGGCGCCTGATGCAGGCTGTTCCACCAGACCACCGAGTATTTCACGATCGGCACGTTCACGACGCCAACGATGGCAAGTACGGCGCTCGCTCGATCTGCGCGCGCCGTATCGTCGAAGGATGAGCGCAGCGCCATGTAGCCCATATATAAGAACAGCTGGATCAGCATCGAGGTGATGCGCGGATCCCACTCCCACCACGTGCCCCACATGGGCTTGCCGTAGATCGAGCCCGTCGCGAGCCCGAGAATCGTGAACCACATGCCGAGCGGCGCACAGGCTGCGGCGGCGGCATGCGCCAATTTCATCCGCCAAATGAGTCCGATCGCGGCGGCTGTGGCCATGACCACGTACACCTGCAGCGACATGATGGCGCTGGGTGCGTGGACGTAAATGATGCGAAAGGCGTCCTTTTGCTGATAGTCGGGGGGCGCGAGCACGAGCCCACCAAAGAGTGCGATGACGATCAATGTCATCGAGCCGCCGAACAGCCACGGCCGAAACAGCCCCGCGATGCGATACGCATGCGGCGGCGAGCCAAGCTTGTGAAACCACAGCCAGCGCGATTTCGCGCGGGGTGGATCGTTCGATACCTCAGTGTGCGGGCTGGAGCTCATGATTCAACGCTGATGCGCATCGCAGCAGCGATGGCGAAGGGTCCCAGGCTGACGAATAAAAGAAGTAAGGCCGCCAGCAAGTTTAGCGGACCGGCCACGGGTTCGCCCCTCATGGCGAGATCCACGGCCCGTGCGCCGAATATGAGTACAGGCATTTGCAGCGGCAACACCAATAGTGCGACGAGCGCGCTGCCCCGCCGCACCCCCACCGTCAAAGCGGCGCCGATGGCGCCCAGAACGCTCAGCGATCCCGTACCGAGCGCGAGTGTGCCCATGAGCACTGGCCATACAGACATCGGCATCCCTAGGGCGGTTCCCACGAATGGCGAGATCAGCACGAGTGGCAACGCGGACAGCAGCCAGTGCCTCAGCAGG
>CAZIXV010000438.1:0-2623 GCA_964543105.1 uncultured Steroidobacteraceae bacterium | reverse complement strand
CGCACCGTCGAACGCGCACTCGACTCCGGCCGTAGCAAACGTCAAAGCGCTCGCACCCTTGTTCCACCCTTGATTGCACCGGTCGGTCGCAGCCGCCTCATGCAGGCGTTGCGCGAGCAGGTGCAGCAAATCGCACCGCACGATACGCCCGTGCTCATCGTCGGTGAGCCCGGTTCCGGACGCGAGGCGTTCGCGCGTTACATTCATTCGATCAGCCCGCGCTCGGCCGGGCCGTTCGTGCAATTGGTCGCGACCGGTTTGTCGGACGATGGCGCCGCAGCCGTAATGCATGGCACCGAAGATGCGACGGGCGTTCATGCCGGTGTGTTCGAGCAAGCCGCAGGCGGGGTGTTGTTCGTCAACGGCATCGATGAGCTGCCGCGGCGCGCGCAAGGTCTGCTGGTTGCGGCGTTGGAGACGAAGGCCATTACCCGCATCGGCAGTGCGATTCCAACGCCGCTCAACGTGCGCATCGTCGGCTCCGCCTCGCCGCGTTTGCTCGCCGCAGAGAATGGCGGCAACGTCACCCTCGAATTGTTGTCGCGCCTGAATGTCATCACGATCAACATTCCGCCACTGCGCGAATACGCCCAGGATGTGCCGGATTTGTTGCGCTACTTCGTCGATCGCTTGGTGGATGAAGAACGCTTGCCATTTCGCCGCTTCGGCGTCGCGGCGCAGAATCGCCTGCGCAACTATCCCTGGCCGGGCAACATGCGCGAACTCAAGAATCTCGTGCAGCGCTTGTTGATTCTCGGCGGCGAAGAAGAAATCAGACTCGAAGAAATCGAGCGCGAACTTGCCGCCCACACACCAACGACAGAACCGCTCGTGAAACAGGACCTGCTCGCGCTGCCGCTGCGCGAAGCACGCGAACATTTCGAACGCGCCTATCTGCAGCAGCAATTGATCCTGTGCAACGGCAAGGTAGGTCAACTCGCCAAGCGCGTCGGCATGGAGCGCACGCACCTCTACCGCAAGCTGCGCTCACTCGGCGTGGATTTCAGGCAGTTGGCTGAGGATTGAGAGGGTGATGAGTGATGAGTGATGAGTGATGAGCCAGAGGGTTCTTATCTTACCCATCACCCATCACCCATCACCCATCACCCTCCTCACTCACTCACTCGCCCGAATCACCAACGCATCGATCTGCGCTTGGCGTAATTTGCTGCGCGTCTCTTCGAGCTTCTGCAGGTTTGAGATCGGGCCGACGCGCACGCGATGCCAGGTGTCCTGGTCGATCGTCACTTTTTGAATCTTCGATTCCACGCCCTGCAGCGCGATGAGGGCGCGCACACGATCGGCATCGGCGTGATTGCGGAACGAGCCGGCTTGCAACCAGTATGCGCCCGGTTGTTGCACGGCGCGTCCAGCAGCCGCTTCTGGCGCAACTTTCGCGCCTTCTTCCGGAATGACCACTTCGAACTTCGGCAGCATTTCGTAGAAATCGAATTGCGGCTCGGTTTGCTGGGAGGCGGGCGCCGGTGTCTGCGGCGGTACGGCTTCTTCGCTCGTCATTGGCGCGTTCGACTGCTGCGCCAGGCGTGATGCCGGGCGGCGGTCGTACAGATAGACGGCCATGGCGACCGATAAGCCGATCGCCAAACCGACAATGAAACCGGCGAAACCGGACATGCCGGAATTCGTCGAGCGGCGTTTGCTGTGTTTGTAATCGCGAGGCATCGGGACGTGAAGCGGTTAGCGGTTAGCGGTTGGCGGTGGGTGAAGCGAGGCTGCGAGGTGCGCGTCAGCGGTGAGCTGCGATAAGCACCCGCTTACTCGTGATCCGTTGCCGCTTCGCGCTCCATTTTTTCCGGCGCCGACACGCTCAGGATCTTCAAGCCGTTGGCGAGGATCTGGCGCGTTGCGGCGATGAGATTCAAGCGTGCGTTGCGCAGTTCGGCATCGGCGATGATGAATTTGTGCGCGTTGTAGTACGCATGGAATTCACCGGCGAGGTCACGCAGGTAATAGACGATTTGATGCGGTTCGAGATCGGCTGCCGCGCGTTCGATGACTTCCGGGTAAGAAGTCAGGCGACGGATCAACGCGATTTCCTGCGGCTCACTCAACCTCGCGAACTGGTTTTCGCCCACGTCGCGTTCGTGCGTGAATCCCTTCTCTTGTAATTGCCGGAACACGCTGCAAACCCGGGCGTGGGCGTATTGCACGTAGTACACCGGGTTCTCATCGCTTTGCGCGAGCGCTAAATCGACGTCGAACGTGAATTCCGAATCCGCTTTGCGCGACACCAAAAAGAATCGCACCGCATCGCGTCCGACCCAGTCGATCAAGTCACGGACGGTCACGTAGGAGCCGGCGCGCTTGGAGATTTTCACTTCCTCTCCGCCGCGCATCACGCGCACCATTTTGTGCAGGATGTAATCGGGATAGCCCTTGGGGATGCCGATGCTCAGCGCCTGCAATCCGGCGCGCACGCGCGCGATCGTGCCGTGGTGATCGCTGCCTTGAATGTTGATCGCTTTGCGAAAACCGCGTTGCCACTTCGTCACGTGATAGGCGACATCGGGCACGAAGTAGGTGTACGTGCCGTCGGACTTGCGCATCACACGATCTTTGTCGTCGCCGTAGTCGGTCGTGCGCAGCCACAGCGCACCGTCTT
>CAZIXV010000437.1:0-2625 GCA_964543105.1 uncultured Steroidobacteraceae bacterium | reverse complement strand
GTCGAGGTTTCTTTGGCCGGTAACCTGACTGATCATTTGACGGTCGTCGCAGGAATGACCTTCATCGATCCGACGGTTACGTACGAGACGGCGTCGGGTACGCTGGAACGCGAAGCCATTGGTCCTTTGCCAGGGATCATCCGCGCTAACTTCCAATACCAAGTGCCGTTCGTTCCTGGCTTGATGCTGGACGCGCGAATCGAACGGATTTCCGAGCGTTACGCGCGCTACGACAGCGTGGAATTACCGGCGTTGACGACGCTCGACGCCGGTGCGCGTTACGACATGGAGTTGTTTGGCCGCAGCGCGCGGCTGCGTTTGCAATTGTTCAATCTCACCGATGAATACGGCGTCACTGCCGAGGCGTCTTCGCGTCTTAAGTCATACGATGCACGACGTTTCGATCTGTCCCTTGCTGTGGATCTCTAAGGCTTCGTGCGATTCGATGAACTCACGGACAAAACGGCAGCAGGTGCCATTTACCATCGATCCCGTCGCCTGTTGGCGCTTGTGGTGAGTCGTGAATACGCACGTACAAGGGCCGTGCGCGATGAGCCCACTGCAACCCGCCATCTTCGCGTTTCACGAGCGACCAGACGCCAACCGGCTTCGCATCGGCCGGCGCCCGCAACGGAATCCACTGCGTAGCGCAGCCGTCGTAACACGAGGACTCGTTGGGCTTGTCATCATCGGAGTAGTACAGAGGGAGTCGCTGTGGGGATTGTCGAAATGTCCAACCACGAGGCTGTTCGTACAGCAGGGCAACTTCGGTTGGATACGGCGCATTCGCATCGAAGGGGCGTTGGCACTCGGCATCGTCGGCTCGCGCGATCGCGCACACGAGCACCCAGGACGCCAGCAAAAATCGCAATGTGATACGGGGCATATCAAAGCTACCGTGTTAACGCTGCTTGCGAACGTCATCGACAGTCAAGGCGCGACCGACGTTCTTCCAGCTGCCGCGAACATAGTTTGTGATCGCGACGACCTCATCGTCGCTCAGCTTCTCGAAACTTGGCATCGTCTCCCAGCCGCCGAACGAGATCTCTTCAGGCAGTTCAGGGCCATACAAGATCACATTGACGAGCGACGCGGGGTTATCGGCTTGCACGATTGCGCTACCGGAGAGCGGTGGTCCGCTGAACAAGCCACCGCGGCCGGATCGTCCGTGACAATCTTCACAATGTTCTTTGTAGAGATCTGCACCTGCTTTCACGATCTCTTCCGCAATCGTCGGACCCGTGTACTCACGGCTGGGCAGGCTCTTCAAGTAAACCGCCATGGCACGAACGTCCTCGGCGCTCAGCTTGCTCGAGCTATTGACGATCACGTCGTTCATCGGGCCGAAAGTGCCCGCTCGCGGGCTGAAGCCCTGGTGCAGATACTTCGCGATGTCATCGACCGACCACGCGGCGAGCCCGCTCTTCGACGGCGTGAGATCAACGGCGAACCACTCGCGAGCTTCGCCTTCCGCGGCGTGATCCAACATGACACCGCCCTGGTAGGCGCGTTCTTTGATTTCGGCCATCGCAGAGTTGCGCGGTGTATGACAAGCGCTGCAGTGTCCGAGTCCTTCGACCAAATAGGCCCCTCGGTTCCATTCGGCATCTTTGGTGGCGTCGGCGACGAAGCGACCCGGCTCGAAGAACATTGCATTCCAAATACGCATCGGCCAGCGCATCCAGAAAGCGACGGCATTCGACGGCGGGCTGTAGCTCACGGGTTGGAGCGTGCGCAAGAACGCGAAGATTGCCGCCACGTCCTCGTCGGTCACCTTGGTGTAAGCGGTGTAAGGAAATGCCGGGAACAACGGGCTGCCATCAGCAGAAATTCCTTCGTGCATTGCGCGCCGAAAGCTTGCAAGGCTCCAGCGGCCGATTCCTGTTTCAGCATCCGGCGTGATGTTAGTCGAGTACAACGTGCCAAACGGCGTGACGAATTCCACGCCGCCTGCGAATGCGGCGCCGCCCTCGCGCGTATGGCAACTGAAGCAATTGCCTGCATCGGTGAGATAGCGTCCGCGTTCGATCGTTGCAGGATCCGCAGCTGCAACGATCGATGTGTCATCCGAGTGCCGCAATGTGCTCCATGCCAACCACAACGCGACGAGCGCAACCAAGGCGATGAGCGTTAAAAGTTTCCACCGCTTAAGAACGAGCATCTGCGAACTCACCGTGTTGGGAAGTTTCATTGATCTACCACCAACGCGAACGACAACACAAGCACGCGAGCGATGAACATGATTAAGCTAGCTGACACCTCGCTCTTCAAAGAGCACTGCTACATCGAGGGCCGTTGGGTCGGGAGCCGTAACGCGCAGTACACGGATATTCTGAATCCGGCGACGCAGGAGCGACTCGGACAAGTCCCTTTCGCGGGCGTAGAAGAAACACGTCACGCCATTCTCGCGGCGGATGCAGCTCTGCCCGGTTGGAGCGCTCTGACTGCGCAAGATCGCGCCACGCTGCTTGAGCGTTGGTACGGATTGATGCTGGAGCATCAAGACGACCTCGCCCGCATCATGACCGCTGAGCAAGGCAAGCCATTTGCTGAAGCAAAAGGTGAAATTACGTACGCCGCGTCGTTCGTGAAATGGTTTTCGGAAGAAGCGAAGCGCGTGTACGG
>CAZIXV010000436.1:0-2629 GCA_964543105.1 uncultured Steroidobacteraceae bacterium | reverse complement strand
CGCTGATCCAGGCAACCAAGGCGCGACTCGAATCAGCACCGCTTGGAGTGGTAGTGGAAGCGGGTTGTTCATCGATGTGCGACTCCAGCGTTGCAGCCTCCGGCTCGATGGGTTCGACGGCTGGCACTTCGATTTGTGCCTGAGGTTCTGTGGGGGGCAACGTCACTGCATGCGACGCCTGGATGCTTTCCGGGATGCTTGCGGCCAGTTTTTCCGCATCCGCGGTTAACCGATCACCGAGGGATTTTGTTCGCCCTTCGACCTGCAACAGTGAAGCGCGTGTCGCAACCAGTTGCGCCAGGTCTTCCTGCATCGCCGTGTACCAATCATCTCCCTGCGAGCGACGCAAGACCCTCTCATGCTCTAGCAAGGTGTTGGCGAAAGCATGTTCGGCGCTCACCACGCGATCGATCGCAGCATCGATGGTCGAAAAGCCGACGCGAACTTCATCGATCTGAGCGCTCAATTGCACGAGCGACTGACGCGCGACCACGCGACCGAAAATTCTCCAGGCGCCGTCAAGAGATGCATTGACCCGCGCGCTCATCTTCGCGACGGTGCCCGAATACGTTGCGAGAATCGCCCGGCGATCCTGCGCTGCCTTGATCAACGCTGCCGCACTTCGCTTGTATCGGGTGATCCTCGGCAGGAGTGCTTCGTCGGGGCTTCCTGTGACTTTCGAAACATCAACGAGGTAAGCAGCGGCTGTCCGATCGAGCAGCCGCACCGCGTCCTCATATTGTGCTGCGGTGACGCCGTTGTGAGCCGCGGCGTGCGCGCGAACGGTGCGATCGAACTGGCGCAGCGCCATCGTGAGCTCCGATGAGGAGACGATGAGTGCAGCTTCGTTCTTGCTTGCAGCCACCAAGTCGTCTGCAGGTGCAGTCAGCACATCCGCGCTAGTCAGCTCCTGCTGCGGCGCCTCCCTCTGCTCGATGATCGACACGCCGCTTTCCACGATGAGATTGGCGGCCGCCGCCAGAACGGCCACTGCAGCAAACGCGATGAACAGACGCGGCGTGATACCGAGGTTGCCGAGGATGCTCAGCTCACTGAATCGAGCATGCAGACGCTGCAGCATGCGATAGCTTGTCGCGCGTGCTGCCGCGAAAATCACTCGCAATCGTCCGAGCGCGCGCCCGATCAGCGGATGAGATCGAGACAAGCGGGTGCCCAGCCGCCGAATGGTTTTTCGGTGGATTCTGAGACGCAATTTCAAATGCCGGACGAATGGACGCATGGCTCGAGAGGACTGCAAAACGCCCACCAGTGTGCCGGCAAAGCACAATCGTTGGGCCTACCGACATGTACGAAACGAGACGTAGGTCGCGTGCATGGTTCAAGCTTTTCTGTAGGCCGAAGGCTGCCACGCGAGTGCTGTTAGTTATGTCGTGGCGCAGGCAGGCGCGCTCTCTGTTTATGCGTGGAACCAGAACCGGCGAAAACTGCGCTGAGTTTACGAAACTGAGAGTCAGTGCGAACGCGCACGATTGTTCCAGCGCTCGTATTAGCAACAACAATCGTTCGCTTAGATGAGCGTCTGAGAAACGCGTTTCGAGAGCGCTTCTGCAGTCTCTTTGCGTTCGCTGTAGCGATCGACCAGGTAAGGCGAGATGTCGCGCGTCATGAGGGTGAACTTCACCAACTCTTCCATGACATCAACTACACGGTCGTAGAAGGACGACGGCTTCATTCGGCCGTCATCGTCGAACTCCTGATACGCCTTGGCAACCGAAGATTGGTTCGGAATCGTGATCATGCGCATCCAACGTCCCAGCACTCGCAGTTGATTCACTGCATTGAATGACTGAGAGCCGCCGGACACTTGCATCACGGCGAGTGTCTTTCCCTGAGTCGGACGAACCGCTCCTGAGCTGAGGGGAATCCAGTCGATCTGCGCCTTCATGATTGAGCTCATGGCGCCATGTCGTTCAGGCGAACTCCACACCATTCCTTCAGACCACTGTGCGAGCTCTCGAAGCTCACGCACTTTGGGGTGCGTGTCCGGGGCATCGTCCGGCAGCGGCAGACCAGAGGGATTAAACATGCGGGTTTCGGCGCCCATCGCGTTCAGGAGGTGCGCAGCCTCTTCGGCGAGCAGCCGGCTGTAGGAGCGTTGTCGCACCGAGCCATACAGCAGCAAAATTCGCGGCGCATGCGTTGAGAGCGTCGACGACGGCAGCGTCGGCACGCGGAAGTGACGCGCGTCGAGACTCGGCATTGGGATTTCTTTTTGCATGCGGACCTCAGTAGTCGGCGCCGAGCCGCTGTGAGAAGTACAAGCTGACCACGAACATGATCGCGAAATAAATAAGAAGCGGTACCGCCACGTGAGGACAAAATCGAGTGCTGGGGGCGGTACGTTGCGCGAACTCATCCCAACTCTTGCTGCGGAGCCCTTCGATTGGCAGCTGCAGTTGTTTCACCTCTCGAGCAACTTTCCTAAAGCCGATCGGTGAGAAGAAGGATGCGGCATTCGTCGTCAGCAAATAGATGCTTGAGCACTTGAGCTCTCCTGCCCAACGTTCACATTCACGACAACGCAGAGGCGATGTCGCATTGGCCGGCATAGAGGGTCGCGCTCGGCCGGCGCCTATAATCAGCCGATCCATCGCGGCGAGGAGGGATG
>CAZIXV010000435.1:0-2648 GCA_964543105.1 uncultured Steroidobacteraceae bacterium | reverse complement strand
GCTCACGTATTCGCCCAGCAGCTGGCTCACATTGCGCGGCGGGCGCTTGAACTTCGATCCGTATGTCGGCGGCGACTCGCGCGACGTCGGATACGCCTGGGTGACGCTGCGCCCGCAGCTCGAGGTGTTCGGCGCCATGGACGCGCAACGCTATGACGGCGGTGATGTGTCGGTGCGCGTGGGGATCGGCTCGGGCTGGCTCGAAGCGAAGCTGTATGGCGGCGAGATGGCCGATAGCGAATCGGTCGCGACGCGAAATTTTCGCGTGCGCCTGGATGGCTCGACGCTGCTCGGCGGCCACTTGGAATACAGCACCGACATCTGGAATGTGCGTTTAGGTGCAAGTCGTACGTCGATCTCGTCCGGGCAGAGCAACTGGGGGCCGGTCATTGCGTTGCTGCAAGACATCGACACAGCCCAAACGCGCACGATCGCCAAGATGTTGGGCGTGGACGGTCGCGATATGAACCACGCGACGCTGAGCGCTTCCTATCGTCCTGGGCCGCTCAATATGCAGTTCATCTATGCGCATGCGTGGACGGAAAAGCCCGCTCTGCCGCTCGGCGATCGTGCGGCGCTGCTGCTCGGCTATCGCTTTGGCAATGTGACGCCGTACGCGTCCGTAAGTGCGGTGAAGACCGATCGCACGCTGCATCGCACGGGCTTGCCGGACTCCTTCAGTCCGCAGATCGCCGCACTGAATGCCGGTATCGAGCGCGCGCAGACCGTGGCTTGGGATAACCAACGTTCCTGGGCGGTGGGTCTACGTTACGACCCACGACGAAACCTCGCGCTCAAAGCGCAAATCGATGTCGTCGACGTCAGCGACCCTGCAGTGATCATGGGTAATGGCATTCCTGCGGGCGGGCGCACGTTTGGCGTGTTCAGCGTGGCTGTCGATTTCATCTTCTGAACACCGATGCGCGATCTCATCCGCACAATGACTCGCAACGCCCGCGCGCTCGCTTTGTCGAGCGTACTGGCGATTTGCATCGCGACCACGGCGCTGGCCGAACCGCTCGTCGTGATCGTCAATCCTGAAAGCGGCGTCACTTCGATGACGCGTAGTGAAGTGGCGAGCGTTTTCATGGCCCGCAATCGGGTACTCGCGCCCGGAGTTACGGCGCTGCCGCTCGATGCGCGCGGCGATGCCGAAGAGCGCCAGCAATTCTATGTTGCGCTGGTGGGGAAATCGGTCGCCGAGATCAACGCCTATTGGGCGCGGTTGCTTTTCACCGGACGCGCAAGCCCGCCGCAGCAGATCGATAACGCCGACGACGTGCTTGCCACCGTTGCCGCGAACAAAGGCGCGATCGGGTATGTCGCCAAGAGCCAAGCCGACTCACGTGTGAGGATCGTTCTTGAACTGGATTCGCACTAACCTCTGTTGGAAGTTACGCGCGATCGTGAGACGCAGCGTTACGCTGCGCGCCACGCTTGCCATCGTTGCGTTCAGCACGATCGTGGGCGTCTTGTTTGCAGTCATCAGCATCTTCTTCGTGGAGCATCGGGAGCGTGCACGCCTGGAAGCGCATGTCGCGGAACTCGCATCGACGGTCACCAGCACGGTGAGCATCGCTGCGTACGTAAACGATGCGACGCTGGCCAGGGAGGTGGCGGCGGGTTTGATGACGAACAGCGGCGTTGCCGCAGTCAGAATCACCGCGGGTGAGAACGTGCTGGCGGATGTGCGCAAGACCCGCAGCCGTGACTCCACCGCAGCAGAGAGCCTGCCGGCGATCGTGCATCGCATCGCGTCACCCTTCGATGCGCAAGAGATCGTCGGTGAACTGCGCATTCTGCCCGCGGCCGCGGAGATCCATACCGAAGCGGCTGCGTACGCACGCTATCTTGGTTTGATACTCGCCTTACAGGCGGCGGCGCTTGCGGCGGCCGTGGCCGGCGTCGTTGTTCGAACCGTCGTACGTCCCATCAAGCGGATGTCCGATGACGTGCACCGGCTCGATGTCGAACGTGGCGATCAGCTCGTGCTGTCGAAGCGCCACAAGGCGAACGAAATCGGTCGCCTGGCGCGCGACGTCAACGCACTTCTTGCCAAGCTCGTGCGCTTGCTCTCGAGCGAGCGTCAGTTGCGCGAGGAACGCGAACGCAGTGAGCGTCAGTTGCGGCTCATCATCGAGAACGCAGAGAACGGCATCTTCATCATCGACACGTCTGCAACCTTGCGAAGCTGGAACCCCGCGCTGGCGCGCATGCTGCGCTTGCCGACGGTGCGCTCGCAGCAGGCAACGTTGCCGCAGCTGGATCGCTTGCTCGGTGAACACGGTGAGGAGATTCACGCACTCGTGGCGCAAGCAGTGACCGAGGGACGGGCGGTCTCGAAAGATTTCGAAGTGGGCGATGCCCATGCTCGCCGCTGGTTGAACGTCCTGTTGCAGCCGATCGGAGCGGATCGCTTGCAGGGTATGGTTGGCGATGTGACGGCTCACAAGCGAGCCGCCGCCGATGCGTTGGCCCTCGCCGAGCGCGATCAGCTCACCGGCCTGGCCAATCGACGCGGCATGGAACGCGCCATCGAACCGTTGCTTGCAGATGTCAGAACGGGTCGGCGACGCACGTTCGCCGTGATGATGATGGACCTGGATTGGTTCAAGCAGGTCAACGACACCTACGGTCAAGACGCCGGT
>CAZIXV010000434.1:0-2648 GCA_964543105.1 uncultured Steroidobacteraceae bacterium | reverse complement strand
GCGGCGAAGGAACTCGCACCTTCCCGCTTCGCTCTCATGAGGAGCGCGCTTGTCGCTGACTTCGCGCGCGGGCTATAACCGGCCTCCCGGTCTCCTTTAGTGAAGAGCGCGGTCATGTTCATCACCCTTGCGCGACACGCGTGTTTGATTTCGATTGCTGCGCTTGCTTTGAGTAGTTGCGCATCGAATCCCGTGACCGGTCGCCCGGATCTGGTCTTCTCCTCGGAGAAAGGTGAGATCGAGCGGGCGCAACAAGTGCATCCAATGTTGTTGCAGCAATTCGGCGGGCCCTACGACGACATTCGCTTGCAGCAGTATGTGAATGAGGTCGGCCAGCGCGCCGCGAAAGCCAGCCACCGTCCGGATCTGCAATACACCTTCACGGTGCTCGATAGCCAGGAAATCAACGCCTTCACCACCGGCGGCGGGTTCGTCTACATCACCCGCGGCATCATGAGCTACTTGAATTCCGAGGCGGAGCTGAGCGCCGTGCTCGGACATGAGATCGGCCACATCACCGCGCGTCATCCAGTACGGCGACAAACCCAATCGACGCTCTCGGGGATCGGCGCCGCAGCGGTTGGAATCTTCACCGGCAGCGGCGATATCGCGGGGCTCGCGAATTACGCCGGTGCGGCACTCATCAGCGGCTACGGGCGCGACATGGAGCTGGAAGCCGATCGTCTTGGCGCCGAGTACCTGGCCAAGATGGGTCAGGACCCCGATCACATGATCGACGTCGTGCGGCTGCTCAAAAACCAGGAAATGTTCGAAGTACAGCGTGCGCGCGAGGAGAATCGCGAACCCCGGATTTATCACGGTGTGTTTTCCACTCACCCTGACAACGATCAGCGTCTGCGTGAAGTGGTGAAGGCAGCGGCGACGATCGAAGCCCAAGCCGAGTCGATCGACGCTGGACGCGAGCGCTACCTGCAAGCCATTCAGGGGTTACCCGTCGGCACTAGCCGGGCGCAAGGCGTGCTGAAAGGCAATCGCTTCTATCACGCCAATCTCGGCTTCACGCTCGCTTTTCCGAGCGGCTGGGTCGTCGAAAATTCCGCCTCGCGTGTGACGGCGGTTTCGCCACGGAAAGACAGCATTTTGCAGATGCAGGCGATCGCGCCGCCGCCGAATACCAACCCGCAACAGCTGCTGTCGCGTTTGCTCGCCGGTAAGAATGCCGCTCCTGGCGAAGCGATCGAAATCAACGGTATGCAGGGTTACACCACGACGGTACGTTCGGAGCGTACGGAATTCGGCATCACGCCAGCGCGCTATGTCGTCGTGTATCACAACAATCTGGCGTATGTTTTTGCAGGTGCGAGCAAGGCATCGAGCGGGACACCCGCGGCGGACCCGTTGTTCATGTCGTCGATTCGCACCTTTCGCCGGCTGCGTAACAACGAATATGCGTTGGCTGAGCCCTACAAGATCCGGATCATCCGTGCAGATGCGAACACGCGGATCGCCGATCTCGCGAAAGCTTCGCCGCTCACGGAATACGCGGCCGAGACGCTGCGGCTGTTGAATAATCTTTATCCGGACAAAGAGCCGCAGCCCGGCCAATTACTTAAAATCGTCCAGTAAAAATCGGCTGATCACCCCGCTACTCGCTGGGGGAATATCGATGAGTCACCGCGCTTGATTCAAGCCCGGTGTCGTGTAAGTCTGCGCGTCCATTTGCACCTGCAAAAAACGACACACTATCGCTTTCACTAGTTCGAGACTTGCCCATGTCCGAGAAAAAGTTCGAGTTGACGAATCTGGCTACCGGTACGAAATCGACGGCCGAAATCAAGAGCGGCACGTTGGGGCCCGACGTTCTGAACATCTCGAGCCTCACCAAAGACCATGGAATGTTCACGTTCGATCCGGGGTTCATGGCAACCGCATCGTGCGAGAGCAAGATCACGTTCATCGACGGTGACGAAGGTGTGTTGCTGCATCGAGGCATTCCGATCGAGCAACTGGCCGAGAAGAGCAACTTCCTCGAAGTGGCTTACTTGCTGATCAACGGTGAATTGCCCAATTCCGATCAAATCGGGGAATTCACCCACGCGATCCAGTACCACACGATGATCAACGAATCGCTGCTGCGATTCTTCAACGGCTTTCAGTACAACGCGCATCCAATGGCGATGCTCTCGGGTGTCGTCGCCTCGATGGCGGCGTTCTATCACGACTCGATGGACATCCATAATCCGCGGCATCGCGAGATCTTCGCGCATCGCATCATTGCGAAAATTCCAACGATCGCCGCCGCGGCTTACAAGCACGCACTGGGTCAGCCTTTCGTCTATCCGCGTAACGATCTCGACTACTGCAGCAATCTGCTGCACATGTTCTTCGCTGTGCCGTGCGAGCAGTACAACGTCGATCCGGTGATGGCGCAGGCACTCGATCTGTTGTTCATTCTGCACGCCGACCACGAACAGAATGCTTCGACTTCGACCGTGCGTCTTGCCGGCAGCACGGGCGCGAATCCGTATGCGGCGATCTCCTCGGGCATCTCGGCGTTGTGGGGCCCGGCGCATGGCGGTGCGAACGAAGCGGTATTGGCGATGCTCGAGCAGATCTGCACGGTCGACCATGTGCCGAAGTAACTGGCGAAGACGAAGGACAAGAACGACAACTTCCGTTTGATGGGC
>CAZIXV010000433.1:0-2677 GCA_964543105.1 uncultured Steroidobacteraceae bacterium | reverse complement strand
CACGATTGGGCGCATGGCGTACTCGTCGGTGCAGGCATGGCGTCTGAGACCACCGCGGCTGCCGTCGGCCAGATGGGTGTCGTGCGTCGCGACCCGATGGCAATGAAGCCCTTCTGCGGCTACAACTTCGGTGACTACTGGAAGCACTGGCTGTCTTTCGAAGGCCGCGCGAAACAATTGCCGCGCATCTTCCACGTCAACTGGTTCCGGCAAGACAAGAACGGCAAATTCATGTGGCCGGGCTTCGGCGACAACCTGCGCGTGCTGCGCTGGGTGGCTGATCGTTGCGATGGCAAGGTCGAAGCCGTGGACACCCCGATCGGCAAATTGCCCTTGCCAGCAGACCTGGACACCAGCGGTTTGAATTTGGACGCCGCAACGTTGCAGACACTGCTTTCGATCGACCCTGCGGCCTGGCGCCAGGAGATCGAATCGATCGGCAAGTACCTCGATGAATTCAAGGACCGCGTGCCCGCACGGCTGCGCGAGATTCAGAAGGACGTGGCGAACAAGCTGGCCGAGTAAGAGTTGATCTGGTGCCCTCCCCTGCGAAGCGGGGGAGGGTAACGGAGGGGGCAACTGCCAGGTCGGCAGGACATCAAGGCGCTCTGACTGCTGACTGTGACTCCAACGGTCAACAGCCAACTTTCCGCAGCCCTACTCTTCGCAGACGTACTTCACCGTCAATGACGCGCCGCTCTCGGGTACGCGTCCAAACCCAATCAACCCCTCGCCTTTGAGCTGCATGCTGTCGCGGCGAACGAAGGCTTCTTCGCCTTCCCGGGTCGTCACGAACGTGCCGTTCGTACTTTGATCGACGAGCAAGAACTTATTGCGGTTGAGCTCGATGCGGGCATGTAAGCGCGAGATCAAATTGCCCTTGATGACGAGATCGTTTTCTTCCGCGCGGCCGATCGCTACATGCGCGCAATTGTCATCGACCACGAAATCCTGACCTTGAAAACGCAGCCGCAAGCGCCGCACACGCCTGGGTTCCTTGCCCGCGTTACCGAGCGCAATGGCTGGCAGCATGCTGGTCGCATCTTCTTTCTGCCAAAGCACCTCGTAGAGTTCGTCTTCGCTGGTCTTGCCTTTCAGTGTCGCCACATCGATTTGGCGTACCGCGGACTTCCATTCGGGCGCCAGACGCTCCACCACGGCACTCGTGACCATGATCTGACCGGCCTTGGCTTGGCTCGTCATGCGATTGGCGGTATGCACAGCCGCGCCGAAAATGTCGCGGTTCTCGAGAACAACGGGACCAAAATGCCCACCGATGCGGATCGCAACCGGCTGGCCTTCGACTTTGAGTTCGGAATGGATGCGGATGTCGTGTTGCATCCGGGAGGCGGCGTTCAAGGCGTCGTTCGCGGTGGGGAACGTCGCCATGATTTCATCGCCGATGGTCTTGATGACCGTGCCGTGATTCTGTTCAGTCGCCGAGCGCATGATTTCGACGCAGGTGAGGACCATGTCGCGGGCGCGCAGATCCCCCATGACTTCATAGATCCGCGTGCTGCCGACGACATCGGCGAACAGAATGGCTAGTTCGATGTCTTTTCCCATGACCTCTCAAGCGCTCGATCTGCGACCCTGCGACTGCCCATCGTTCCTTCTCTTCGTCGCCTGGTGATACACCCGGACACAGCCTGCAGGGCGGCGCATTATATACACACTACATAAGCTTGCTCCGAATAACTCCCGCTTCAGCAATAAGATGGGTCCTGAGAGATAAAGTGTCGTCGCAGCTTCAGGATCCCACGATGCGGTTCAAGCCGCTTGGACGATACGCAAGGCGTCGATCAGGACATCTGCGTTCGCAGGCTGCTTCGATGCTTGCTCCGACAAGAACCTTCGCCAAGATCGCACGCGAGGCAGCCCCGCATAGAGGCCATGCACATGCCGCACGAGCGATTGCAGCCGATCCCCTTCTGCCACGCGCGCCTGCGCATACATCCAGTATTGCTGGATCACCGCTTCTCGATCGGGCAACTCGGCCGACGGATCGACGAACGCTTGATGCATCAGCGCGAGAAGGTACGGGTTCGAATAAGCCTCGCGCCCGATCATCACGCCATCGAAGTCGAGCAAATGCGAGCGGGTTTCCTCGAGCGTCCGGATTCCACCATTCAAAACGAACGTGAGTGCGGGAAACTCATCTCGAAGCCTCCGCACCACCGCGTAATCAAGCGGTGGGATTTCGCGGTTCTCCTTGGGACTGAGCCCATTGAGCATCGCCTTGCGCGCATGCACGACGAATACTTCACAACCTGCAGCGGCAACAGTCGCTACGAAATCGCGTAGGAACACATATTCATCGACGCGCGGCTCGGGCATCGGCTCGATCGCGATCCGACACTTCACAGTGACGGGGATGCGGACGGCCTCGCGCATCGCTGCCACGCACTCGGCGACGAGTGGCGCATTTCCCATCAAGCAAGCACCAAACCGACCGCTCTTCACGCGATCGCTGGGGCAGCCACAATTCAGATTGATCTCATCGTAGCCATACGCCTCACCGAGCCGCGCAGCCACCGCCAGCTCCTGCGGATCGCACCCGCCCAATTGCAATGCAACCGGATGTTCGGACGGATCGAATGTAAGCAAACGCTCGGCACGTCCCCGCACGAGCGCCGCACTCGTGATCATCTCGGTGTACAGCAGCGCACTCGGACTC
>CAZIXV010000432.1:0-2680 GCA_964543105.1 uncultured Steroidobacteraceae bacterium | reverse complement strand
GAGCACAAAGCTCGGCGCATTATGGCCAAGCTAGTCAGCGATCAGAACATGGCGCCGATCTGCTCGCCCAACTCGATGCCGCTAGAAAACAAAAAACCCCGGCGGAACCGGGGTTTTTCGTTACGAAACCATGAGGCTCGCTTATTCGGCGACGACGCTCACGAATGTGCGTTGCTGCGGGCCTTTCTTGCGGAACTCCACTCGGCCGTCTGCTTTCGCAAACAAGGTGTAATCCGTGCCGATGCCCACGTTGTCGCCGGCGCGGTAAACCGTGCCGCGCTGACGCACGATGATGTTGCCGGCGAGCACGCTTTGACCACCAAACTTCTTGAGGCCAAGACGTTTGGAGTGTGAATCGCGGCCGTTCTTGGTACTGCCGCCTGCCTTTTTGTGTGCCATGTCTTAAATCTCCGTGAGTGAGTTGCAGGTCGCGCTAGCGCAACTGCTCATCTCATCCAACGATGCTGGTGACCTTGATTTCCGTGTAGGGCTGACGGTGGTTGCCCTGACGCAGGTAATGCTTGCGGCGGCGGAATTTGACGATCCGCACCTTGTCGCCCTTGCCGTGGCTCTGGACGGTCGCAATCACCTTGCTGCCGGCCAACGTCGGCGAGCCGACCTTGACGTTTTCGCCCTCGCCCACGAGAAGAACTTGATCGAATTCGACGTTGGCACCAGCTTCTGCCGTGAGCTTCTCGATTCGCAAAACCGAACCTTCGCTCACGCGATACTGCTTACCACCCGTGGCAATGACGGCGTACATGATTCCAGTGACTCCGAACAGCCGGGAGGACCCCAGCGGAAAAGGCCGCGAAGTGTACGGACCCATGCGCGCTCTGGCAACTGTTCGGGCCGATTCGTCCGTAAATCAGTGAGGCGAAGCTTTTCCACGCATTTCAGCGACTTCGCGCGGCCCTATCGGCGTTCTACAGACCGCGTTCCGGCACCAACTGAGCCGCGCGTTCAGATAAAGTAGCGCGCCTTCCGTCGTTCGCCGGACACAGCGCGCCATCAGAGCCTGAAATTCCGCCTCAATGAGCTTCGAATCCGTTAAAAAACTCGTCGCGGACGATCTTCGCGAAGTCGATCAAGTCATCCGCCGCCGCCTTGCGAGCGATGTCGTGCTCGTCAATCAAGTCGCCGAATACATCATCGGGAGCGGCGGCAAGCGCTTGCGCCCGCTGGTCACGCTCGTTACCGCTCGCGCCTGCGGCTGCAACGACAACCGCCACACCGTCGCCGCCGCCGTCATCGAATTCATTCACACCGCCACGCTCTTGCACGACGACGTCGTCGATGGTTCGGAGCTGCGCCGCGGACGCGACACCGCCAACTCCGTGTGGGGCAACGAAGCAAGCGTCCTGGTCGGTGACTATGTTTACTCGCGCGCCTTCGAGATGATGGTGAGCCTTGGCAGCATGCGCATCATGGATGTCATGGCTAGCGCGACGAATAAGATCGCCGAAGGCGAAGTGCTGCAGTTGATGAACGCGCACGATCCCGAGACCACTGAGCAGCGCTACTTCGACGTCATTTACCGTAAGACGGCAAAGCTTTTCGAGGCCGGTGCGCAAGTCGCAGCCATCCTCGCAGATGCTCCCGAGCCCATCGAGAACGCGATGCGGCTGTACGGCAAACACCTCGGCACCGCCTTCCAGCTCATCGACGATGTGCTGGACTATCGCGCGAACCGTGAAGAGCTCGGCAAGAATCTCGGCGATGACCTGGCAGAGGGCAAGCCGACGCTACCTCTTATATATGCACACGCTCACGGCACCGCACAGCAGCGCAAAGCCATCGAGCACGCGATCGAACACGGCAGCGTTGCCGACCTTGCAGCCATCACGGCTGCAATTGAATCGACTGGGGGCCTTGCGTACACTGCGCGCCTCGCGCGGCGGGAGGCAACGGCCGCCATCGAGGTCCTCGCCGACGTTCCTGAATCGGCTCACAAACAGGCCTTGCGCGAGCTCGCAGATTTCTCGGTCGATCGATCCTTCTAGCGAACGGCTTCGCGCCGGCACGATCATCGATCGAGCATCCACTGACGACCGTCAATCGCACGGTCGGTGCCATCGGGATGTAGCTCAGCCTGGTAGAGCGCTACGTTCGGGACGTAGAAGTCGCAGGTTCAAATCCTGTCATCCCGACCAATCTCCTCCAATGACCTGCGAAAGCAGGTCATTGGAGGAGATTGAATTACCCACCGGAGGTACCGACCCTCCTCGCGCAACGCGCGACTCCTAATCTTGACCTGCTGAAGCAGGTCATTGGAGGAGATTGAATTACCCACCGGAAGTACCGACCCTCCTCGCGCCACGCGCGACTCCTAAATCTTGACCTGCTGAAAGCAGGTCATCGGACGAGATTGAATTACCCACCGGAGGTACCGACCCTCCTCGCGCGATGCGCGACTCTTGAATCTTGACCTGCTGAAAGCAAGGTCATTGGAGGAGATTGAACAACCCACCGGAGGTACCGACCCTCCTCGCGCAACGCGCGACTCCTAGATTTTTTCCACGCCCTCGAGGCAGTTATCATCCGCCGCTCTCTCTTTTGAAGATTCCGGCCGCACTTGTGTCGAGACGAATGAAGGATTCAGACCCTGCTGCGAATACCGACACGAGTGCCGCGACGCGGCTCGTCATTCGCGTGCGGCTGACGTCGGATCCCGTCACTG
>CAZIXV010000431.1:0-2681 GCA_964543105.1 uncultured Steroidobacteraceae bacterium | reverse complement strand
ATGCGCCAGCGCGCTTGCGAATTCGAAACGTCTTCAATGCAGCCATGTAAGGCAAGCGCGGGAAACTTCTTAAAAGAGCTGCCGAATCATCTCGGATTTCCGCGAACGGCAACTCGTTCACGGGATGGGTGGGCGAGTGCGCTACGTTCGCAGCCTGCAGCCGGGCGCGACGTTTCTGCTGATGTTCTAGAACGATGCCTGCCCACACCATCTCTATCGCTTCGGCAGCAGTACCACCCGCGTATCCGTCCAGCGGTCGTGCCACGCGAGGCGATCGGCGTCGATCCAGATCCAGAAATACCCTGCGCCCAGCGGCGCCCAGGAAATCAGTGCCGCGCCGAGGCGCTTGAGGGTGTCGATCCACGACAACCTCGATCCGTCGGTGCGTACGACTTGTAAACGCCACGCCATCATGCCGAGCGTCTGGCCGCCACGCGTCCAGAAACTGCCGAAGAAGCCCACGACCACGGCGACGAGCAGCGCTCGATATACGTATTCGAGCGCACCATGGCGCTCGGAGGAGATGGCTTCACCACCCGTCAACGGCAACAGCAACGCAGTGACGACGATCAACAGTGCGATCACCAACAATAAGTCATAAAGCATCGCGCCGAAGCGGCGAAGCACGCCTGCGGAGGGCAGCGCAACGCTGCTCACCTGATTATCTGACACGAGCCACCGCCACCGTCGTAATGAGTGCAAGCAACACTGTGGGCGCCCAGCCGATCACGAACGGGGGCGCATCGAATACTGCACCTCCGCTTTCGACCAGCTTCGCGAGAAAGAAAAACGCAACGCCAATGAGAATGCCGACGACCGTGCGCGCACCGGTGCCGGTCGAACGCATCGGACCGAAAGCAAACGGGATGGCCAGCACGACGATGATCGCAACCGCGACCGTGCGCGCGATGCGCGACCAGAACGCGGTTTCGTACGCCCGCGTATCCAGGCCATTCGCGCGCAAGTGACCGATGTAGTTCCGTAGATCCCGGCTCGTGAGCATGTCCGGATCGAGCGTCGCCAAGCCGAGGAATTCAGCGCTCAACGACGTGTCGAGCGATGTCGATGCCACGCTGCTCGCGAGGACTTGCTCGCCTTCGATGCGCGATTCGCGAAAGTTCTGCAGCTTCCATTGCGCGCCCCCTTCGATCGAGGCGGAATCTGCGCGACCCACACTCGCGAGGCGCCGTTGGCCGTCGAACTCAAAGATGTACACACCCCCGTAGGTGGCGCCCGCCGTCTGCTGCTTGAACGAGACGACCGTATTGCCATCCTTCGCCCATGCGCCGCCGCGGCCCATGCCGTAGTCGCGAAACTTTTCATAGGCTTTTATCTGCCGGCCGTACTGTTCGAGCGCAGGGGCGACGTACTCACCGAGCACCGCAGTGATCGCCATCAATACCAACCCCGCGCCGGCGACCCATAAACCGATGCGCAGCGTCGAAATACCCGCGGCGCGAATCACGATCAGTTCCATCGACCGGGCAAGATTGCCGAGCGCAAGCAGCGCCGCAATCAAGGCCGCGATGGGCAGCATATCGAAGGCGTACTTCGGCAGATTGAGGGCCACGAACCACAAGGCATCGGGCGTGGTGTACGTGCCGACGCCGATGTCGTTTTGCTCGTTGATGAAGAGATACAACGCGCTCAAGACGAGCAGGACGAGCATCACGATCAGCGTGTAACCGAGAATCGTGCGCCGCAGATAACGCGCCAAGAGCGACATCACGCGGCTCCCAGTGCAGGGCGCGGCTTGCGCCAAGTGAAGCTCGGCGTGAGCAGCCAGACGGCGCCCAGCAGCGCCAGCCCATGCACCCACCACAAACCCAGGCTAGCAGGCAGCGCACCGCTTTCGATCCAGCTGCGCGCCGCGATCAGTACTTGGTAGTAAATGAAATACACGAGCACCGCGAGCCCGATGCGACCGAAGCGGCCTTCGCGCGGGCGCAAACGCGATAACGGCACGGCGATCATCATCAGAATCAGCGCCATCAAGGGCGTTGAAATCCGCCATTGCAGCTCCGCCAGATCTTCTTGTGTGCGTGAGGAGAGCAACTCACTCGTCAATTTCATCTCCGCCTTGCTCGAGGCCGCCACGATGCTACCGACGGGCACCGGGATGCCGCCTTCTGCGAACTGCATGATGCGGAATTCACCGCTGCCGGGGATGCCTTCGTAGCGCCGGCCGTCGTACAGCACGAAGGTCTGCTCGGGCTGCCCGACACCACGCTGCTCGGCGCGCGAGGCCACCCACACTTCCATCACGCTTTGCTTGCCGTCCTCGATCGGTCGATCGACGAACACATTGACGTTGTGAAGAATGCCGTTGGCATCGACTCGCTCCGCATAGAAGACGACCCTGCCACCACTGAAAGAGCGAAACCTTCCCGGCTCGAGCGCACCGAATTGCGCATCGCGCAGTGCTTCGGCGCGAATGGCCTGCGCCTGCGCACTCGCATGCGGAACTGCGTAGAAAGACAGCCACGCGAGCAGCGCGGCAATCGTGACGCCCAGCAGGCCGATCGGACGGAATAAGCCCTTCGGACCGATGCCACAGGATTGAATGGCCGCCATTTCGCTCTCGTGATAGAGGCGCCCGAGCGCCAGTACGATCGCGAGAAAAAAACCAATTGGCACGATCACGGTGAGATAGCCGGCGGACGTCAAACCGATCAGCGCCA
>CAZIXV010000430.1:0-2708 GCA_964543105.1 uncultured Steroidobacteraceae bacterium | reverse complement strand
CAATCGAACCCAGAAGATCTGGAAGGCTGGATGCTCCTGGGCCGCTCGTATGCCAACATGCAGCGCTTTCCCCAGGCCATCAACGCCTATCAGCACGCCTATGAATTGAGCGAGGGCGGGAATGTCGATGCCATTCTCGGCTTGGGAGAAGCGATAGCGATGCAGGATGAGACCGCGTTGACAGGGAGGGCAGGAGAGTTGTTCGACGAAGCGCTCGCGCTTGCGCCCCATCATCCCAAAGCGCTGTGGTATGGCAGCATTTCGGCGCTGCAATCGGGCAATCTGCGCACCGGTCGTGATCGTCTGCAGGCCCTGCTCGATCAGGGGCCGCCGGATGAACTGCGCACCATGTTGGAACGTCAGATCCAGGATCTCAACGCGCAATTGGGCGATGGCGGCGCAACACCGGCCGCTGGCAGCGAAGGCGCAGCGCCAGCGAGCGCGCGTTCGATCAAGGTTGCTGTGACGCTGGCGCCGGAAATTCAGCAGCAGTTGGACGAACCCGTTTCGCTGTTCGTGCTGGCGCGCAACCCCGCAGGCGGGCCGCCGCTCGCCGCGCAACGCCTGAGTTCATCGCAATTACCGTTGACGATCGAACTCAGCGAGCGCGATGCCATGTTGCCCACGCACACGCTCGCCACAGCGCAGAAGGTCGAGGTCGTGGCGCGCCTGTCGAAGTCCGGCACGCCGCAAGCGCAGAGCGGAGATTTCTTCGGCCAGGCCGACTATGAATTCGAAAAAGATACGGGCACATTGAACATTCGCATCGATCAAACCGTGCCGTGAGTACGCACCGAACCATCGCAAGCAACCAAGCTCGCCACGCATGACGAATACGTCCAAGTCCACCTTCGCAAGCCTTCCCTCCATGGTGCCGGCGTACGCCCGCGTCATGATGGGCAGCAAGCCGTATTCATCACCCCCGGGCACGAGTATCACGCCGATCGAACTCGAAGTCCGCAAGATCAAGTTGTCGGCGGCGCACCTGCAACGTTACCGCGAGGTATGTCATGTGCCCGCCGATTCGCGGCTACCGCCGGCTTACCTGCATGTCGTTGCGATGCCCTTGCATATGCAGCTTTTCGTCGCGCAGAAGTTTCCGGTGAAGGTGCTCGGGCTCATTCATCTGCGCAACACGATTCGCGTTTATCGCGACTTTCCGCTCGAAGCACCACTTGCGCTCAGCGTGTACTTCGACACGATGCGCTTGACGGACATCGGCCAGGAATACGACTTCACCACCCGCTACACGCTCGACGGCGAGGTGATATGGGAAGAGGTCAGCACGATGTTTGCACGCGGTAACACGCCACCGAAGGAGGGCACGAAGCGTCCTTCGATCGAGCGTTCCGCACACCCTGCGGAGGGTGTACACACCGAAAAGTTGGAGATCGCCGAAGACACCGGCTGGCGCTACGCGCGCGTGTCAGGCGATTTCAATCCCATTCACCTCACGGCACGCACGGCAAAAATGTTCGGTTTCAAACAAGCCGTCGCGCATGGCATGTGGTCGATGGGCCGTTGTCTCGGATCAGCGGCATCGCAACTGCCGGCGGGCCGAATTCAAGTCGATACGCAATTCAAGCTCCCGGTGTACTTGCCTTCTCAAGCACTCGCCCGCACATGGCCAGTAGAACAGGGCGTCGATATCGCGATGTGTACGACACGCGGCGATCGCCTTCACCTTGCCATGCAAGTGCGACCGTTTTGAGAGAGGTGCAGACACATGAATTTGCTCGACGCCATTGATTCGCGCACGTCGGCGCTCAAGCTTGCAGAGCCCGGCCCGTCGCGAGAACACATCGAACGCATCATCAAAGCCGGCACACGCGCGCCCGATCATGGTCGCTTACGCCCGTGGCGTTTCGTCGTGCTCGAAGGCGACGCACGCAAGAAGCTCGGCGATGCCATGGCGAGCCTGCTCAAAGAAAAACTTCCGGAAGTTTCGGATGCGCAACTGGCCTCGGAAGCAGGCAAGCCGTTGCGCGCACCGACGATCATCGCGGTCGGCGCCAAGATCTCGAAAGGGAAAATTCCCGAGATCGAACAGGTCGCAGCCGTCGCCGCCGGCATTCAGAACATGTTTCTCGTCGCGCGCGCACTCGGCTATGGAGTTATGTGGAAGACAGGCGGTGCAGCCTATGCATCCAGCGTCAAAGAACTATTGAACCTCGCGCCTGAGGATCACATCGTCGGCTTTCTGTATCTGGGCACACCCGCGGCCAATGGGCCGCTCGTCCAAGCACCGCTCGAAGGTGTCGTTCACTGGTTGTAGCGGCCGTCGATTGCGCCGCGATCCGCGGCGCCTGCAGAGCGTAATCACGTCACGAATTCAGCGCATCGATCTCAAGTTGCGCGCTCGGGTGCCGATTGAGTTTGCGGCGCGGTAAACATGCGCGCTCAAGCTGCAATGACGTGGCTTCGCGGGATGCTAAAAAAAATACCAATATCGCAAATCGAAGCGGGAATGTACGTGCATTCCATCGACGGTCCATGGCTCGATCATCGGCTGTGGAGAACACGTTTTCTCATTCGCGATGAAAAAACGCTCGTAAACGTCAAGAACTGCGGTGCGCAGGAATGCTGGATCGATCTTTCCAAAGGCAAAGATGTCGCGCGAGCGAATGTCTTGCCCGCAAGCGGTGAGAAAAACACGACAGCCTCTCCTGAACCGAAGCGGCGCGAGCGCACGTCGATGGCGGACGAAC
>CAZIXV010000429.1:0-2714 GCA_964543105.1 uncultured Steroidobacteraceae bacterium | reverse complement strand
AGCCAGACGATTTCGCCTTCGGTGAGTGCGCAACTCATCTTCCAGACGTTGGCGGATCCGCAAGCCGTCGGCGGCAGCAGCAGCGGCATGGTGTGGCTCGACTCGAATCCTTCGCTATCACCGGAAGAAGCGACGACGTGGTCGGTGTCGGCTGAATTCGAACCGGCAGCACTTCCCGGACTGCGCGCCACGGCCACCTATTTCTCGATCGACTATGAAGGGCTGATCGGTTCGTTCACACGCACCACGGCGCTCGTCGATCCGGCGCTCGCACCCTTCGTCACGCGCAATCCGACGGCAGAGCAAATTGCCGCGATGGAGGCGATCGGCTTGCGCCAGACCGGCGTGCGTCCGCCCGCCATCAACTGGATCATCGACGCGCGTCCGCAAAACCTGGGCGGCGTGAAACTGCGCGGAATCGATGCGCAATTGCAGTATCGCTGGCGTTTGGACGCAGGCACGCTCAACGCGGCGGTGGGCGGAACGTACAACACGCATTTCAGCACGCAGGTGCTACCGGGTACGCCGTTTCTCGATCAGCTCGATCAGATCTACTCGCCGTTGCGGCTGCGTTTGCGCGGCAAGCTGGGTTGGAATGCAGGCCCGCTTTCAGCCGACGCATACGTCAACTACACCGCAGGTTACAAAAACCACCTCGTGACACCGATGCAGCCTGTCGACTCGTACAGCACCGTGGATTTGCGCGTGGCGTACGACTTCAGCGGCATCTCGTCATGGCTCGACGGCGCGCAGGCCAGCATCGAGGTGCTCAACGCATTCGACGAGGATCCGCAGTTCGTGGATGTCGACGGCGGTGCTGATCTCACCATTGCTAGCGCCTTGGGGCGCATGTTCTCGCTGACCTTGGTCAAGCGCTGGTAAGGCGCGGGCCGCGGTAGCGCACTCGCGCTACCGCGGCCTTAAACAATTTGCGTGCACTCATCAGGGCGCTCACGGCATGAACCTCAAGAGCAGGGTGTATCCGTTTTATTTCGTCGGACTGTCGCACGTCGTCTTCATGGTCTCGGCGGCCGATCGTGCGGTGCTGTCACTGCTCGTCGAACCCATCCGTGCAGATCTTGCGCTGACGGATCTGCAAGTGAGTCTGCTCGGAGGACTTGCGTTTTCGCTGTTCTATGCGCTCTGCGCGATTCCGATCGGGCGGCTGATCGACGCCGGCAATCGCGTTCACATCCTGGCGGCCGGCGTTGCAGTGTGGACGTGCGCGACGATGGGAACGGCGTTTGCGACCGCATTCGTCTCGCTCTTCTTGTTGCGCATGCTCGTCGCGGTCGGCGAGACGACGACCTCATGCGCGGTCGGCATGGTGACCGACATGTTCCTGGGCCGCGCCATTGCGCGAATGGTGGCGGTCGTCATGTTGGGTGCAACATTCGGTGTGTCGTTGGCGCTAATCGGCGGCGGCTACATTCTCGAACGTCTGGACGGCGTGGATACAGTCGCTCTCGCTTTCGGGATCGAACTCAAGCCTTGGCAGATCGTGTTCCTTATCGCCGGGTTGCCTGGGTTGATTCTCGTGCCCTTACTGTTGATGACGACGCGCGAGGTGCCGCGTCGACGCGTCATCGTCGATGGCGCAGGTCGTTACACACGCGCTTCGTTCGCTGCATTTTTCTCTTTTCTGCGGGAACACAAGGGCGCGGTCATGACGCATGCCTTCGGCTATTCGCTGTGGTCGATCGCCGATAAGTCGCTGGCATTCTGGGCGCCCACCTATCTCGTACGTGCGCACGACTTGCCGGTGTCGTCCTCCGGTTATGTGTTCGGCTCGATCAACTTGTCAGCCACGATCATTGGCAACTTGCTCATTGCGTGGCTCGTCGATCGCGCGGCACGCAATGGTCGTCTGGATGCCGCCATGCGCGTCGGACGCAATGCGGCGCTCCTCGGCATCGTGCCCATTTGTTTGTTTCCGTTCATGCCGACGTTCCCTACTGCGGTCGCGATGTTGACGCTCGCGATGTTCACTCAAAGCGGCTACAGCACGGTCGTCGTAGCGCAGCAGATGCTCGCGCCCAATCAAGTGAGGGCGCAATACACCGCCATGTATCTATTGGCGAGCAACATCATCGCTGGTGTCATCGGGATGAGCCTGGTCGCGTTGCTGTCCGAATACGTCTTCAAAGACAGGGCGATGGTCGGATTTTCGATTGCGGTGGTCTGCGGTCTTGGTACCGCTGCGGCGGCGGTGACGCTGAGCTATGGCTTGAAACATTACCGCCGCAGCATGGCCGAAATCGATCGTCAAACTGCACCGCCCGTACCGCCGGATGTGCCAGTAACACCCTCGGTGCCGGTCGACGAGTCATTAGCCAAGGGGAGGACATGACAAACCAGATGCACTCGAATCCGGCCATGCGCCGGCTCATCGAAACGTATCGCGATCGTCTTGCAGCGGCGCGTGCGCACAAGCAAAGCGGTGGGAAAGTCGTCGGCTTCGTCGGCGCAACCGCGCCATTCGAAATCATTCACGCGATGGGTGCGATGCCGGTGCTGATTGCGCCAGAAACGGTGCATGCAACGCCGCACGCCGATCGGCTGATCGAGCGCACCGAGCCCTGGCCGCTGCGCTCGGTGGCCGAGCGCGCGTTGAGCGGCGCGCTCGAATTTCTGGATCTGCTCGTGATCACGCGAGCGGATGAATGGCTGTATTACAACTTGAAAGAAGCCGTGCGTTTGGGCGAAGCGCCGCT
>CAZIXV010000428.1:0-2716 GCA_964543105.1 uncultured Steroidobacteraceae bacterium | reverse complement strand
TGACGATGTAGGCGCGGCTGCAAATACCCAGTGTTTCGCGCACATTGTGGTCGGTAATCAATACGCCGATACCGCGTGCGCTCAGGTGCCGAATGATCCGCTGAATATCCAATACCGAGATGGGATCGACGCCTGCAAACGGCTCATCGAGCAGCATGAAGCGCGGCTCAGCGGCGAGCGCGCGCGCAATTTCGACGCGACGTCGCTCGCCGCCCGACAAACTCTGACCGAGGCTTTGCCGGATGTGGCCGATGTGCAGTTCTTCTAGTAATTCTTCCAATAACGTATTGCGGCGGTCTTTATCCAGCGTATCGCGCGTCTCGAGAATCGCGCGGATGTTGTCCTCGACGCTGAGCTTGCGAAATACGGACGCTTCTTGTGGGAGGTAACCTAGGCCGAGCCGGGCGCGACGATGTACAGGCAGCCGCGACACATCGTGTTCGTCAATCGTGATCGTCCCGTGATCACACGTCACCAATCCGACGATCATGTAAAAGGCGGTGGTTTTCCCGGCGCCGTTCGGACCGAGCAGCCCGACGACTTCGCCGCTTGCAACTTCGATCGACAGGTCTCTGACGACTTGGCGCGAGCGATAACGCTTCGCGAGTGAAGAGACGCGCAGCTGACTCATTGATCACTCTCGTCATCGTCGGCGGTCGGCTCGGCATCTTCGGACTGCTCGAAGCTTTGCGGCCGCACCGTGATGTTCACGCGTCCTTGGTCCTTGCCGCCTGGATTTACGACGACACGTTCCTCGTTGACGTAGTACACGACCACCGGTCCACGGAATTCATTCTGCCCGTAGGTGAACCACACATCGTTGGTCATGCGGATGACACCGCCGGTGATGTCGTATTCGATGTCGCCGGCACGTCCGTGTACACGCTTGGCGTCATTGACATTGCGCTGCTCGAACGTTGCCGGGGTGCCTTTCACTTTTGCGTTGGTGATCGTGCCGTTCACCACCGTGGCCACTGCCGTATCGGCGCGCAAGGCTACCTCGTCGGTCTGTACGCGTACGTTGCGCTCGAAGGTCCATCGGCTGCGCTCGCTGCGAGAAGCGCCGACTGCAGTTGCACGCTCCGAGGCGATGAACATCGCGCCTTGGCTGATGCGCACGTTACCGCGGAAGTGATGTTCGTCCTTGCGCATGTCGATTTCGGAAAAATCGAAGGCGATGGACATGGCTTCGTCGCCGAGCTCCGCGGCGTGCAATACCGGCAGCGCGCATAGAATCATGAGGCTGAGGAAGTATCGCATCAGCCGCGCTCGCTCTGACCGCGCACCGATTCGAGTTTCACTTTCTCGGTGTTCAAATCGGCTTCGAACCGCTTCACTGTCATCGCGAGTTTCCCGAAGCGGATATTCACCGGTGAGGTTGTCGTGTACGCCACTTCACGCTCGGTATCGATGCTGAGTTCTTCGGTGCGAAGATAGATCGCCGTGTCGGCGTCGCTCGGGCGCAAATCGACGTTGCCGCGGAATTCGATGATGCGTGATTGCGCCGGAATGAATCCTTCGTTCGCGGTGAGCGACCATTGCCGCTCTTGCGTGCGCAGAAAGTCGACGTGGACTTTTTGCAGATGAATCGTCGCACCCGCCGTCGGCTGATCGATGCGCTCGGCGATGAGGCGCAAGCCGGGCGAGCCGTCTGCTTCGGTCTGCGTGATGATCGCGCTGCGCAAGTAATAGCTCGGCGCGCGTTCGGACTCGCTCAGTAGCACATCCGCGGCATCACGCCGCATGAATGCGCCATAACCTGCTACCAAGGCGGCCAATAAAGCGGTGATCGAAATCCAGCGCCAGCTCATCGTTCAAATTCTCTGCTGGCTTTCGAGAATCAAATCGCACACCTCACGTACTGCGCCCTGGCCGCCCAGCGCTTGGGTAATGAAGTGCGCGCGTGATTTCACGCTGGCGTGCGCATCGGCTACGGCAACCGCGAGCCGCGCGACTTCGAAGATCGGTACGTCTGCAAGGTCATCGCCCATGCATGCCACCGCTTGGGGACCGAGACTCAAAATATCGAGCAGTTCTTGTAACGCGGCGAGCTTGTCTTCGATGCCTTGTCGCACCCACGTCACACCCAATTCGCTCATGCGACGTTCGACGGCGCGCGAAGAGCGACCTGAAATGACGGCGACTTGGATGCCGGCGCGAACCAATTGCACGATGCCGGCGCCGTCGCGTACGTGAAAGCATTTGAGCTCTTCGCCGCGGGCGGAAAAATACAACCGCCCGTCGGTGAGCACGCCGTCCACATCGAGCACGAGCAGGCGGACGTCATTGGCGCGTTCGATCAACGTATCCATGCAATGAAGCTAGCGATTAAAGGCAAGGGAGATCACATCACGCCTGCGCGAAACAGGTCGTGCACATTCAGAGCACCGACGAGTACGCCCTCATCGTCGACGACCGGCAATGCAGTGATGCGGCTCGTTTCCATGATGTGCACCGCTTCGGCGGCGAGCATGCGTGGCCGGCTCGTCTTCGGATTCGGCGTCATGACCTTGCTCATGGGTTGATTTGCATCGAAGGGTTTGTCGAGCACGCGGCGCAAATCGCCGTCGGTGAAGATGCCGATCACGCGGCGGTTCGCATCGACGATCGTCGTCATGCCGAGACCCTTACGACTCATCTCCAACAAACCATCGCGCAGCGGCGTCTCGGGCGAAACGGTTGGCAATTGATCGCCGGTTCGCATGACGTCGGCGAC
>CAZIXV010000427.1:0-2735 GCA_964543105.1 uncultured Steroidobacteraceae bacterium | reverse complement strand
GCCCAGTCCCCGACTTCAGCGACGCGAACGAGTTGGTCAATGACATCTGTACCGATAGCGGTGTGGCCGCAATGACGTCTGAGTTGCTGAATCAACGCTCGGATAGCCTGCCTCCGCGCTTTCGCTACTACACTGTCGATCGTGCAGCGGCGTGGGACGGCACGGGCACGCAAGGGGATCTCAGCGTCCCGACGTATTCCGATCCTGCCCTCACACGGTGGGGGCCTTCGATTCATTTCTGTGCAAATGAGATCGAGCCGCGTCGCGCGATGACGAATGATGTGCGGCAGCTCGCTCGCCAGCTGGCAGAGGAAAAGCCTGCACGCATCGTACTCGTCGGCCACGGCGATCGCGTCGGCACGTGTCGGTCGAACGATGAGCTCGCATTACGGCGCGCACAGTCGATACGCGCGCTCATGATCGCTGCTGGTGTCGACCGACGTGCGATCGAAGTGGTGAGTTTGGGCAAGCGTCGCCCCCTGGATTTTTCTTCGAGCGAATCGGCGCAGGCATTGAATCGGCGTGTGGAAATTCTCGTCGAAGGTATCGAGTCAGCCGTTGAGGAACCCGAGCCACTCATGCCGAACTGCCCGGCACGATGAGACATCGAACTAGTCGCTTGAGCTGCAGCGAGCCCCGGAACAAAGACCAAATCGTTTCGTTCGACAAGTATCCCAAGGAGATTTGTCATGACGAACCAAGAGAAGCTCGAAGCGAAATTCTGGAAAGCATTGCGTAATGACATGACCGTCATGCTCGGTCTGGCCGGCGTGGACGAGGGTCATAGTCAGCCGATGACGGCGCAATTCGACAACGAACACGCCGAAGGGCCCATCTGGTTTTTCACCGCGAAGAATACGGATCTGGTGCGCTCGATGGGTAATAGCCATAGCGCCGTCGCGCACTTCGTCTCGAAAGGGCACGACCTCTTCGCATCGATTCATGGCGAGCTCAGCCTCGACAATGATCGGGCACGTATCGACCGTCTCTGGAGTCGATTCGCCGCAGCTTGGTACGAAGGCGGTAAGGACGACCCCAATCTGCAACTCATTCGCCTCGATCCTGAGCACGCGCAAATTTGGCTCAACGAACATCAGGTCGTGGCGGGTGTGAAGATGCTACTTGGATCCGATCCCAAGCGCGATTTCAAAGACAAAGTCGCCGAGGTCCGACTCAACCACTGAAGCAACTGCGCCGAGCGACGCGGGTTCGCTCGCTCGACGCCCTTACGCTGAACGGCGAATCTCGAGTTCCGGAGTGCCGGCGGTGGCCCGCGCGCTCCTTGACGCTCGCGCCTTAACTTTTGCTATCGTCGGCATGCGTCACAGGGACGCGGAACACGGACGTTTCCATGCGCGGGATACTGGATGCGATAGCGCCGATCGCGGCGTTCATTTCCTCATTCATTTCAATGGGCGGCGCGATAGCGGCCGAGTTGATTCCGTGTCAGGACGGTCATTCGCGCGGCATCCGGATCGACTATGAAGCTGCGAATACCGCCGCCGTCGTCGTCATGGCGCCGTGGAATGAGGTCACGAACACCTTTCCCGATGTGCGCGGCATCACTGAGCGCACGGTGTATGTCACCGCGGATAAGGTCGTCGATGTAAAGCGTGGGCAGACGCTGCGCGCGAACATCAGCAAGAACATTTTGCAGCCCGCTCCGGGAACGCATCTGCGCGATAAGGGCGGCCATGTCGTGACCTACATCGGCTATGAGCAAGTGCCATTAGAAACGGTGCGCATTCAAACGCACAGTGAACACATCAGCTATTCGAGTCAGACCGGCAAGACACAGCGCAAGCCGATCGCCGCGCGCGAATCAGAGCTGCTCGGTGCGCTCATCGAGTTCGATTCGGATGCGCCACTGTTAGGTGAGCGGCACTACGCGGGGGTGCGTTGTACAGCGAAGCGTTTGCCGGCGTTCGGTCCAACGGCTGAAGCATGCGTCGCAGAGTTTTTGGGTTGGCCGATTGGATTGTACGTTCAACACGACGGCGGCGAACGCGGTGTGCAGTGGTTCCGCGCCACGTACATACAGCACGACGTATGCATAGCGCCGTCGACGCTCGAGCAAGCTGCCAACTAACCGACTGGTTGCCGCCTCAAAAGCAGAAGGGGCGCAAAAGCGCCCCTTCTTGACCCTGGCCGGTAGGCCAGCAGCGTGCTGGTTAGCCAGCTTGCCGCATTACGCGCGTTGCGCTTCCTTCGCTTTGGTTGCTTCTGCAATCACGGCTTCTGCCACTTGGCGTGGCACCGAATCGTAGTGCGAGAACTCCATCGTGAAGGACGCACGACCGCTCGTCATACCGCGCAGGTGGCCGATGTAGCCGAACATTTCCGACAGCGGCACTGTGGAGACGACCGCGATGTTCGCGCCACGCTCGAGCTGCTCTTGAATCGTGCCGCGACGACGGTTGACGTCGCCGATGACGTCGCCGAGGTAGTCGTTCGGCGTCACGGTTTCGACCTTCATCACAGGCTCGAGCAGGATCGGACCGGCTTCCTTGATGGCTTCGCGGAAGCAAGCCTTCGCCGCGATTTCGAACGTCAGCGCGTTCGAGTCCACGTCGTGGTAGCTGCCGCCCGTGAGGCGCGCCTTGAAGTCGACCGTCGGGTAGCCGGCGAGCACACCTTGCTCCATCTGCATCTTCAGGCCCTTTTCGACCGAAGGCACATATTCCTTTGGCACCGAACCGCCGACCGTTTCGTCGACGAACTGGAAGCCCGCGCCG
>CAZIXV010000426.1:0-2740 GCA_964543105.1 uncultured Steroidobacteraceae bacterium | reverse complement strand
TGTCGCAGCATCGCTCGACAGAGCGCGCCAGCCTTGCTCCTCCAGTTCGATGAGTTCTTGCATCACACGATCTCGATAGTAGGCAGCGGCTCGATCCACGTCTTCGACCGGCGATCGGGCGCTATCAGACAGTGGAGGCGAGCATGTCGGAATCTTACCGCGCCGTTCGTCCTATGGGCCTTCAACACACGACGGGATCCCCCAATGAATACGCGAACTCAGATCTGGATCGGTCGGGCGATGACTGCTCTTCTCTCTGTGTTTTTGCTCGGCGCTTCCATTGCGCCGAAGCTGCTCGGGATCCCAGTCGCTGAGGAAATCATGCAGCAGTTGGGATGGCCTAGTGGCTATGCGTTCAGCATCGGCATTCTCGAGTTCGCCTGTCTCGTGTTGTATTTGCTGCCGCGCACGAACATCCTCGGTGCGGTGCTATTCATGGGCTTGTTCGGCGGTGCAATGGCCTCTCACATCCGCGTCGACAGTCCGCTATTCAGTCATGTGTTGTTCAGTGTTTACCTCGGGTTGTTCATGTGGGGTGGACTCTGGCTGCGCGATCCCGAAGTCCGCGCGATGTTTCCATTCAGAAGGAGACGTGAGCTCGCCGATTCACAGGGAGCGGCGACGCAGGCCAGCGCTTGAGTCGCCCCGCATTCCACTGGGACTCTCGCGCTCGGCCTATCGCTCTCCCCTCTGAACGCGAACGCCAAGACTGGAAATCGCGCATCTCCAGCATATCTGAGCAATCGAACCGGCTGGATTGCTGAACATGCCTCACCAATGTCGGTCGGCAGAAAGAAAGAACGTCTCCCTATAATCGCTGCTTTCGCAATGTCGGACGAGGATTCTGCGTGCAGCCGATCATCTCGATTTCCAATCTGGTCAAGACGTATTCCGGCGGCTTTACGGCGCTGAAGGGCATCGACCTCGAGATTCGCCGCGGCGAGATCTTCGCGCTTCTAGGACCCAACGGCGCCGGCAAGACGACACTCATCAGCATCATCTGCGGAATCGTGAATCCAACCTCCGGCACGGTACTGGCCGACGGGCACGACATCGTGCGCGACTTCCGTGCCGCGCGAAGCAAGATCGGGCTGGTCCCTCAAGAGCTTTCGACCGATGCCTTCGAAAGCGTGTGGGCGACGATGCAATTCAGCCGCGGACTGTTCGGCAAAGCGCCGAACGATGCTTATCTCGAGAAGGTGCTGCGCGATTTGTCGCTGTGGGACAAGCGAGATTCGAAGATCATGGCGCTTTCGGGCGGCATGAAACGACGCGTATTGATTGCCAAGGCGCTCTCGCACGAGCCGCAGATTCTCTTTCTCGATGAACCGACCGCGGGTGTCGATGTAGAGCTTCGCCGCGGCATGTGGGACATGGTGCGCTCACTGCGCGAAAACGGCGTCACCATCATCCTGACGACGCACTACATCGAAGAAGCCGAGGAAATGGCCGATCGCATCGGCGTCATCAACAAAGGCGAAATCGTGCTCGTGGAAGACACTCACACCTTGATGCGCAAACTCGGCCGCAAGCAGTTGACGCTGCATCTGCAGGCGCCGCTCGACCATATCCCCGCAGCACTCGCGCATCGCCAGCTCGAACTCGCGGCGGACGGCACTCAGCTCGTATACACCTTCGATACACAAAGCGACTCCACAGGCATTGCGAGCCTGTTGCGACAGCTCAACGAACTCGGCATCGATTTCAAGGATCTGCACACCGAAGAAAGCTCGCTCGAAGAAATCTTCGTTACCCTGATCGGAGGCACGCGATGAACGGTTATGCCATCCGCGCGATCTATCGGTTCGAGATGGCGCGCTGGTTTCGCACGCTCGTGCAAAGCATCGCCTCTCCCGTGATCTCGACCTCGCTGTATTTCGTGGTGTTCGGCGCGGCGATCGGCTCGCGGATCGCGGAGGTCGAAGGGGTGAGCTACGGCGCCTTCATCGTGCCGGGCCTCATCATGTTGTCGATTCTGACCGAGAGCATTTCGAATGCATCTTTCGGCATTTACATGCCGCGTTATGCGGGCACGATTTACGAGGTGCTGTCCGCACCCGTGTCCTTCGTCGAAGTCGTGACCGGTTACGTCGGTGCAGCCGCCACCAAATCCATTCTGCTCGGACTCGTCATTCTCGCGACCGCGCGCATCTTCGTGCCGTTTCAGATCGAGCATCCGTTTTGGATGGTTTCCTTCCTCGTGCTCACCTCCCTCACGTTCAGTCTGTTCGGTTTCATCATCGGTATTTGGGCGAGCGGTTGGGAGAAGCTGCAAGTGGTGCCCATCCTCATCGTCACACCGCTGGCGTTTCTCGGCGGCAGTTTCTATTCGATTAGCATGCTCCCGCCGCTGTGGCAGAAGATCACCCTGTTCAATCCGGTCGTCTATCTGATCAGCGGCTTTCGCTGGAGCTTCTACGGCATCTCAGACGTAGGCGTCGGCATCAGCCTCGCCATGACCTGCCTCTTCATGGCCATCTGCATCATCGTCATCGCCTGGATCTTCCGGACGGGATATCGGCTCAAGACTTGAGCGCGGACGCTGGCGCCGCGCGCGGCGCCCGCGGTTAGCGGTTCGGTCCTCTCCCCCGCCATGCGGGGAGAGTTAGAGAGGGGGCTTCTTCAGTTGACGGTTGCCCATTGCCCGCGCGGAGAGTCGAGCAACTTCTTACCGTAGCCCGTAGCCCGTAGCCCGTTGGCCGTTTGCCGTTTGCCGTTTGCCGTTTGCCGTTTGCCGTTC
>CAZIXV010000425.1:0-2755 GCA_964543105.1 uncultured Steroidobacteraceae bacterium | reverse complement strand
TGTGTATTCCTGCTGTTCTCAATGCTTTGGATATCTGCAAGCTCGAAACGGCAGGCCGCGAAATCGCGACCTGCCGCAGAGTGACTAACTTTCACTCACCGAGGGGCGGCAACGAGGTGCACGCTGTGCTGGTCGACCCGAAGTTCGCGGTGGCCGAGTTACACGTCCAGCCCGCGTACCAGGTGTCGTTCGCATCGCGCACTGCGCCGATGTAGTCGGTCGCATCGAATGCGGGATCGAGCGTCGACGGATCCGTCGCGACGATGCCAGCCTCGTTCGCGCCATTCACGAACGTGTTCGTCAGTGAAGCCGTGAACGCAGTCGTGCTGTTCGGACCTGCAGCGAAGACATCCGCGACCTGATCAGCCGTGATACCGCTCGAGCCTACGAACGGAGTCGCTGCGCATTGCATTGCGACCGAATGGAATTGCGGTGGCCCGAGTTTGTCGGTCGCCGCATCGGCGGTCAGGATGTTTGCGCCGCTCAAGCGCAGGCATGGCATGGAGCTGGTCACGATGCCGTTGACCATCGTTACGTCTGCTTTGCCGCGAAAGAGCATTGCTGCGTTGTTGCCGCTGGCGGGATTGCGATGTACGAGCGTGAAGTTCGCGAGCTTCATGTGCGTGCGCGGCGTTTGCTCTTCGAGCGCGTTGGCAGAGTCCAGTTCGATCATCGAATCTGCGGCACCGGAGGTCTTCTGTACCGCAATCACGTGCTGAATCGTGCCTCGGTAGCCCGTATCGAGATCGAGGCTGTCGTCATCCGCACCCGTGACCACGACGCGGCGCATGTCCACCGTACCGCCGAAGTTCTCGAAGCCGTCGTCCGAGCTGTTGTGCGATTGGAAATACTCGATCGTCGTGCCGGATCCGACGCCACTCAGCGTTAGTGCCTGCAGTTCGCTGTTGGCGGAGAGAACGTAACCCGAGTAACGAATCTGCACATATTTCAATGTGCCGCTGTTGTCATCCGGAGTCGCGCCGCCGTAGTACGCGGGATCTACTGCGCCTTCGGTTTGACGTTCGCAGTTGACTGAACCGGGTGTCGCAGCAGGCGCAACGGTGCAATCCGTGATCGGCGCGCGGCCGAGCAGAACGACACCGCCCCATTGACCTTGTGAGTCGTGGGTGACCAAGCCCATGACGTTATCGCGGCTGGTGAAGACGATCGGACGCTCGGCCGTGCCAACGGCTTCGAGGCGATTGCCGCGATTCACTGCAAGCCATGACACACCCGTCTTTGCGAAGACGACCACGCCGGGTTCGATCGTCAGCACGACCGGTGCATCTGCCGTCGGCGCAGCACCGCGGTCGGGACCGACATCGACTCGCCCATCGAGTGCGTAGAGCAAGCCAGGAACGCGCGTCAGCGTCGTATTGCGCGTGAGCTGATTCGGTAACGCGCAGACGCGATACGTACCGGTCGGGCCACTCAGCGTGCCGTCATCACGCAAGCCCGCCGGATCATCGATCGTCGGGCAGCCAGCAGCAGCCTGAACCAGATCACCTGTAGGATCGGGATCGGGTTCCGGCGGCGGGTTGGCCGGCGGGTTGTTGATCGTGACGTTGCCGGCGTTGCCAGCCGAGGAAATCTCGTCAGCGCCGCAGCCTGCGAGGGCGACCGCAACGGCGCCTGCAATGATCCACCGAAAAGTTCTCATCTAGTTCGCTCCCGAATCACGCCAGAAGAAAGATCTGGACAGTTTTTGTGCGGGGCGAACTGTAGAAAGCGCGTCTTACAATCGAATGACGCGTTTGTGACGAATTCGTTTCAGGAAGATCGTGATCCTGCGCAGGACCTCGTCCAGAAGCGCTACTGAGAGCTTATTTAAGCTCCCGCGCTCTGCAACTCATCGTTCAGCGCAGCGCGCGGCACGATGCGCGCGGGTGGAAAGTGACAAGTAAACGTACTGCCACGTCCTAACTTGCTTTCGATCGTCAACGTGCCTTCATGATGCTGCAACGCATGTTTGACGATCGCAAGGCCGAGGCCTGAACCGCCCATTTCGCGCGCGCGGCCGGAATCGACACGATAGAAACGCTCTGTGAGGCGCGGAATGTGCTCAGCCGGGATGCCACTACCGGAATCGCGCACCGCGATGTGGCCACCTTTCTCGTCGGTCCACCAGCGCAGCGTGATTTCGCCATCGTGCCGCGTGTATTTCACTGCATTCGTCAGGAGATTCGAGACGATCGAATGCAGCTCCGGCTCCGAGCCACGCAATAGTGCATCGCTATCGAGCGTGACGAGAATCTTGCGCGGCTGTTGCTCCCAAGCCATTGCTTCTTTCCGCAGCAACGTCAGGAGGCCGCCAACGTCGACAGCCGATTCCTGCTTCGTCTTCTGCCCTGATTCCAGCTTCGACAATTCGAGCAGGTCGCTGATGATCAAACCCATGCGCTCCGCCTGTCGGCGCATTTCCTGGATCGGCTCGACCCATGCAGGATCGAGTTGCGAATCATCGGCCAGCCCTTCGAGGTAGCCACTGATCACAGTGAGCGGCGAGCGCAGTTCGTGAGATGCATTCGCGACGAAATCCTTGCGTAGCGTTTCGAGCTGCACCTCGCGCGTCACATCACGGACGATCAATAGCTGACGCTGCGAGTCCTCGCTGCGCACGATGTTGAATGCCAGCCAGCGGCTGCTTGCGGCCGGCTCGAACACACGCACGCCCTCTTCGGGCAACCCAGAGTGCAAATACTCGATGAAGCTCGGATGTCGCACGAGATTCTCGACGCGAATGCCAAAATCGCGC
>CAZIXV010000424.1:0-2770 GCA_964543105.1 uncultured Steroidobacteraceae bacterium | reverse complement strand
TCCCTGCGAGCGATACAGCTCACGCGCCGGTTTGGGCGTGAGCTGCTCTTCGCTACGGCCGCATGACCGCGAGGTCATCGAAGTCAGCGATGGCGTTGTAAGTCATCAAACCGAACCGGCCTTCGGGAAAGGCAGTGTCGATGCCCTCAGCGACGAGCCGACCGTCGATGTACATGCGCAACGTCGAGCCGATCGCTTCGAGCCGCACAGAGAAGCGCGAGTTGGCTTTGACGTCGAACGGCATCTCGTCGATCACGTGAATGACGCCGTTCTGCATCTTGCGCAGCGAAAAGCGCGTGCCGTTTCGTAGTACGACGTAATAGTAATTCTGGTTATCGATGTAGCGCGCGATGAGGCCGGCCCAGCCACTGTTGCTGGCGAAAGTTCGCGGGGTGATCGTTGCGCTCACGATCTGATCTTGGGCGTGCGCACCGATGATCGCGCGTGCATCGCCCAGCGGTGCGGTTTGCCTGAGGACCGTGGCGCTGCCGACCGTCGTATGTATCCACGCATTCGCAGGTTGTTGCACCCAGTCGTTGGTCGGCTCGCCGTACGTCTGTGTGAAGCGATCTTTCGACAAAATCGTATTCGGATTCGACGTGACGATGACGTTGTCGTAGTCCGTCGCAGCACGCCACATCGTGACGCCGGCGGCGCCGTGCGAGTGCGAATCATCGATCGCTTCGGCAACGAGTTCGCCGTTACGAAATGCGCGGATGCGTTTGCCGATCGCTTCGAGGCGGAAGTTGTAGTTGCGTCCGAGCGTCCAGGTGAATGGCGCCTGCGCGATGGGCCCATACACGCCGTTCACCATGCGGCGGATTTGGATCGAATTGGCATTCACGAGCAGATAGTAGAAGTTCTGCGGATTGGTGTAGCGCACTATGAGCCCTGCCCATGGGCCCGGTCCGGCGCCGGAGCGCACGCGCATATCGGCTTGTATGGACTGATTCGTTGCATCCGAGCCGCTCCAGATCGCGCGTGCGTCGCCTGTCACACTTTGCTGGCGATAGACGTACGAGCCATCGGTTCTGATGATGCGAAAATCCGCAGGTCCCTGCGTCGCCCAGTCGTGAGCGCTGCCGTCTTCGAACGTGTCTTCACGAACGAGCGGTGATGGCAGTTCGGCGGGAATATCGAAAATGTAGATGGCGCCAAGTTCATTCGCGTTACGCCATATACCCGCAGCGCGTGTCGCACTTGCCGCAGGTCTTGCCGGAGAAAAGGAGCGATAACCTTCGGGAGTATAGTCTCGCCCGCCTAAAACATCAGAGGGCACGAGCGTTGCGGCGTGTACGAAGCGGCCCGCCGAGTCGCGTCGAAACACCGTGCCCGCCGAGCCGAAACCGAGCATGTCAGCACCGGCAAATGCTTTCGTTGCCGTGAACAGCGGACGATAGGGATAGTGGTCGAACGCGAACTCCTCCGTGAGGAGTGAATGCCGATTCGTCCATGCACCGTGCGCATCACGCGTATAAAACGATCCCACATCGTTTGGTTCGGCTTGTCGAGCCATGAAGAGTGCGATACGGTCATCGACCACTGCGGAGCTGTAACTGCTCGGCAATGTTTGTGATTTCACCCACTGCCCGTTGATGCGGTCGAAAACGTTTGTTTCGAGTCCGCCGAACTCCCCGCTGGCGAAGTCAAAATGGTCGCCCGCCATCGAAGCCTCATTTGTGGCAAGCGAGATGCCACTCGGTCCGACGTAATCTCCGTCGTGATCGCCTTGCGTCCCCTCGAGAATCTCCTCAACAGCCCAAGCGCCGGAGGCATTTTTCGTGACGATGGCGAGGCTCGAGGGTGCGCTGCCATGAAAGCCAAATGCGACGCTCGTACCGTGGATCGAGGCTCCGGATGAGGCGGCGCCGGGCAGCGCGATTTGATGCGCCTGCCAGCTACCGTTGGTGTATTCGAGAACCGCGGCATAAGTGCCATCGTTGATCGTCACCGCACCGATCGAGCCTTCCAGCTCGATGCTAGGCTCGGAATAGCCATCGCCGTGGTAAGGCGTCGTCGTAACGATACCGAGCGATATCCACTCGCCGCCGATGTGCTGATACGCAAGCACAGCATAGTGTTCCAACCAGGGACTGCTGGCCAGCGCGAGTAGATGATCGCCGTCGATAGCCACGTACGAAAAGTACATATCCTCTGGCGAGGCGATCCGGGCACTTTCGGTGATGATGACCGGCCGAGCGTTGGCTGCGAACGGCGTTGCAAGCAAGAGCGTTAGCGCGAGTACCCTCGCAGTGCAGGAAGCGGTTTTCATGCTCAATCCCCAAGCGCCGCCCGTGTTCTTGGAGGCGCGGCACCAAACTCTTTCGGTAAAGCGTTGCTACAGCAACGAGAGGAAATGCTGAACAAGACGAAGTTCCTGGATCTGGGACTCGCACTTAGGGTGGAGGGTCTCGCGCCGAGCTGATAGAGGAGAGGTATGTGAGCAGCACTGTCTCGGCATAAGTGCTTTCCTTTTCCGCGACGTGAGCGCTACCCCTTCTTTGCCTCCTGTCGTGCCAACTCGAGCTGCTCGGCGAGGCGTTTTTCAGACACCGGCAACGCAGTCTTCAGATCCTGCGCAAACAACGAAACACGAAACTCCTCGAGCAGCCATTGGAGTTGCTGAACGTGAGGTCGCGGATCGTGGGTCTGATGGGCGGCGAGTAATTTTTGCACCGCCGTCGCGAATGGTGCGATTTTCGACATCGCCTCGGCATCCTTCTTGACATTCGACGGCGCGCGGTCGAGCCGGCGGTTCAAAGCTTTGAGA
>CAZIXV010000423.1:0-2778 GCA_964543105.1 uncultured Steroidobacteraceae bacterium | reverse complement strand
GACAAGCCCAACGTACCCACCCGACCATTCGACCACGATTGCTGCGTCAACCATCGGATCGTATCGACGCCATCCTCGGCTTCGTTTACGTACTTCGTGAATCGGCCCTCCGATCCGTAACGGCCACGGCAATCCTGCATGACATAGGCGTAGCCGTGGCTTGCGAAATAACGAGCGATCTCGGGCTTGCTGTACGGCACCCTCCTCGTGCGCGTCGTATCGGCGTGATTCGAGCCCTGCTTGTTGTACGGCGTGCGCTCGAGCAGCGCGGCCAGCTGCGACTGCCCTGCTGGCAAGTACACGTCCGTGGCCAAGTGAATGCCGTCGCGCATCGGTACGCGCACATCGTTCAACACACGTACATCGAAAGGTCCTTGCGGCAAGCTCATCAATCGTTCTCCGCTACAAACACGTCGTGAGCGAGCGTGCGTTCATCGCGCCGCGGTATGAGGTAAACATCGGCGCGTGATGCCCACGTCGCCACTTGGTGATACAGCGGGATGAGCGGAACATCCGCTGCCGCAAGACGAGCGGCCTCACGCAGGTAAGCCGCAAGGTCATCCTCGGTTTCAGCAGCCGCAGCACGCTGCAACGCTGCATCGAGGTTCGGGTTGGAATAACCGCCGCGGTTCAGCGTCCCTGAGCCGCGCTGCGGATCGACACTGCCAAGCACGGAGCGCAAGCCAATCAAGGACTCGCCGGTGACCGAACCGAAACCGTACAGGAACAAGCCGAACTCGCGCCGGGTCGCGCGCGGCAAGAACACGTTGCGCGGCATTGCATCGATATGCACCGTGAGCCCGATCCGCGCGAGCATCGAACCCACGGCCTGCGCCACCAGCGCATCGTTCAAATAGCGATTGTTTGGCGTGGCGAGCGTCACAGCAAAACCCTCAGGCCAACCCGCTTGCGCCAACAACATCCGCGCTCGCTGGGGATCGTGCGCGAGCGGCGCGATCGCCGGTTCGAAACCCAAGGTGTCCGCGGGCATCATTTGATTTGCCGGAACGCCTGAGCCCGACAGAATCTTCTCGATCAGCAACGGACGATCGATTGCCAATGCGAGCGCTTGCCGCACGCGCGGGTCCTTGAATGGATTCTTCACAGCGTGTCCACGCGGCGTCGCAATGGAGGGATTGTCGTCGCGCGCAACATCCAGCCCGAGGTAAAGGAACGTCACCGTCGGAACCTGCCACAGCGCAAATTGCGGACGACGGCGCAGCCCGTCCAGATCTGCGGGCGGCACCGCATCGATGAGATCCACGCTGCCCGATAACAGCGCAGCAACGCGCGCCGAGTCGCTGACGATAAAGCGCATCGTCACGCGCTCGAATTGCGGGACGGCGCCCCAGTAATCGGCATTGCGCTTCAATTCGAGGCGATCGCCGCGCGCCCACCGCACGAACTGCCACGGACCAGTGCCGATCGCCGCGCTGCCATCGTTGAATCGGGAGGTCGTCACTGCATCGCCCAATTCGCTGGGCAGCATGAAAATGGTGGAAATGTCCGTGATGAGCTGCGGCGCCGCCTCCGAGGTTTCGAGTTCCACCGTGAGCTCATCGATGACTCGCATCCGCGCGATCTTCGCGACGCGGCCGGCGAATGACGCCGGACTGAACGGCACATGGCGCGCGCGCGTCAAACTGAACACGACATCGTCCGCGTCGAATCGCGTACCGTCGTGGAAGCGCACGCCGGAACGTAAATGCAGTCGCCAGGTCAATGCGTCGACACGTTGCGCTTCGAGCGCGAGCGCCGGCTGCAAACGCAGATCCGCATCGCGCGTAAACAAGGTGTCGAACACGTGCATCGCGGCCGCTTGGTTCGTACCCACCGCAGAGAATTGCGGATCCATCGAATTTGGCTCGGCGCGCGTCGCAATCGTCAAATGCCTTGCGTGCGCGTTCGCACTGCCGAAGGCGAGCAGCAGGCACAACAACGCGATGCGGCATCTCATGTCGCAGGCTCCGTATTCAGATGACACGCGGACCAATGCTGAGGCGCGATCTCGCGCAATTCGGGGCGCTCACGACGACAGCGCTCGAAGGCCCGTGGGCAGCGTGGATGAAAATGACAGCCGGGCGGCGGATCCAGCGGCGAGGGAATCTCGCCCTGGATCGCCTGGAATGCCATGCGGGCATCGACCTTCGGTGCGGAGGCAAGCAGCGCCTGCGTATAGGGATGATTCGGACGCGCGAACAATTCTTCCGTCGTCGCGCGCTCCACGACCCGGCCGAGGTACAAGATCACCACGCGATCGCTCAAGTGGCGCACGACCCCAAGGTCATGACTGATGAACACGTAGGCAAGCCCTCGCTCGGCGCGCAGTCGCATGAACAAGTTCAAGACTTGCGCTTGCACCGAAACATCGAGCGCGGCGACTGGCTCATCGCATACGAGGAGCTTTGGCCGCACTGCCAATGCGCGAGCGATTCCCAACCGCTGCCGTTGCCCACCGGAGAATTCGTGCGGAAAGCGCTGTGCCACGGCTGGATCGAGTCCGACGCTACGCAGCAGTTCCTCCAGAAAATCCTGCGCTTGTTCGCGCGCACACAGTCCGTGCACGAGCGGCGCTTCAATTAACAAATCGGCGACGCGACGGCGCGGATTCAAGCTTGCGGTCGGATCTTGAAACACCATTTGAATATCGAGCGACGCGCGCGCGTCGGTCGCGGCGAGCAAAGGACGGCCTTGGAAGGTCACCTGACCGCCGGAAGGCTCGAGCAGCCCAACGATGATCCGCGCGAGGGTCGACTTGCCGCAGCCGCTTTCGCCGAC
>CAZIXV010000422.1:0-2788 GCA_964543105.1 uncultured Steroidobacteraceae bacterium | reverse complement strand
GGCCGCCGAGCTTGCCCTCGGTGCCCACTTCGCGCGCCACGCGTGTCACTTCGGAGGTGAAAGCGCGCATTTGCTCGATCATCGTGTTGACGATCGTCGCCGATCTCAAGAATTCGCCCTGGAGCGGACGCCCTTCAGTCTCCAGGCGCATCGTCTGCGACAGATCGCCCTTCGCCACCGCGCTGATCGTGCGGGTCACTTCGTGAGTCGGAGACAAGAGGTCGTCGATCATCGTATTGATCGAGCCTTCCATCTCGCCCCAGGCACCACTGCGTCGATCGATCGTGACACGGTGCCGCGTCTTGCCTTCCTTGCCGACCCTGTGACCGGCACGCTCGATCTCGCGTGCCATGCGCTGATTCGATGCGACGATATCATTGAAGGTATCCGCGACTTTGCCGGCGATGCCGGTTTGATCGCTCGCAAGCCGCACTGAGAAATCGCCATCGCGCACCGCCTGCAGTGCGCGCAGCAACTCTTTCAGATCAAGGTCAGCATCATCTTTGCCAGTTGTTTTTCGAGCGCTACGCGCGGCGCGACGTACAGCGCGTTCTTGGGTGGCCATCAACGAGCTCCAGAGGCAACAACAGACATGAAAACCGATGCGCAGCTCAAGCCACCGCTCGCTGCCTCCAGCGCTGCGTCGTTGCCGATCCTGGGCGTGACATAACTCGCTGCTATCAGAGCGGGCGTGGAGCGCGTCGTGCAAATTGCGGGTTGCCCGCAGGGCCTGTAATAGCGCGCATCGCGCGACCTTAAGCACAAGCGCGATGCGCGGCAAGGCCAAAAAGCGGTAAAACATGCTCGCAAAAAATTTTTTTGCGAGAGCGCTTCGCGCAGGGAACTAAGTGGATGAGGCTGCGTTTAGCGCAGTTTTCAAAACTAAAAACTACAGCACGAATGCGGGTGTGAATCGGTGGAGCGAGCGGAGGACCAAGCGGTACTGCAGTTCATTCTCGAACATATCGAGACGGTGCCGCACTTGGAGGCCATGCTGTTGATCTGGCAAAACCAGACCACGCCATGGACCCCCGATCTATTGGCGCAACGCATCTATGTATCCACATCGACGGGTCGCAGCATTCTGGAGGACCTGGCTCACCAAGGGATGCTGAAGAAAACCGAAGCCGATGCGAGCTATGTCTACGATCGTGATTGGGATGCGAGCCGGGGGATGCTGCCCCAAATCGCCGAGCTATACCGCCGCCAGCTCATACAAGTCACGAAGCTGATTCACTCGAAAGGATCAACGTCGGTGCGCGAGTTCGCGCGCGCATTCCAAATCAAGAAAGAGCAATAGGCATGGCAGCGATCGTCTATCTTCTTGGCACTCTCGTCACTCTGCTTTGTGCAGTGTTGCTGTTGCGCTCGTACGCCAACGTCCGGATGCCCTTTCTGCTTTGGAGCGGTTTGTGTTTTGCGCTACTGACCGTCTCGAACGGTTTGCTGTTCGTCGACCTCGTGTTGCTGGGTCCTGAGTCGACGCTTTATAGCTGGCGCCTGAGCATCGCGGCAGTAGGCATGGTGCTACTGGTCTACGGCCTCGTCTTCGAGAGCGAATGACATGATCGAAGGATTCTTACTGGGCATTATCGTGAGCGGCTCCATGGTCGCCGCCGCGTTCTTTTTCAAATTCTGGCGTCAGACGCGAGACACGCTATTTCTCGCGTTCGCCGCGGCGTTTCTCATCGAGGGAATCAATCGCCTCGCCTTCCTATGGATCGAGGCGCCTAACGAAGGCCGGCCTGTGATCTATGTCGTGCGACTGGTCGCCTTCCTGCTGATCCTCGCCGCCATCGTGCGCAAGAACTCGACCGCGCGGTAAATCGAGCGGCGGAATAAACCTGAGTTGTAGGTCCTCTAGGTCGGCTGTAAGTCGGGCTTCATTCCGACTCCTTAGAGTGTCGGAATGAAGCCCTACAGCGCGGGTTACTTTCTCGGCGGCGCCTGGGTCAATTGTGAGTACGTGCGCTTGGCATGTTCGAGATGATCGAGCACCGCTGGCAACGTCCGTTTGCTGTAGTCCAGCAAGTTACTGTTCTGCCCGTAGCTCAAATGCCAGAGCAGCAGATTGGCCGTTTTCGCATGGTCTTGCATCTGCGCGGTGAGATACGCCTTGTCGTATTCGGCGCCTGACAACTTTGCGAGCTCATCTCGGATGCGTTGGTGCTCAGGATCGAGATCGCGCGGAATGTCCATGTCCGTCGGCTTTCCCGCGCGCATCAGCGCGTCCAACGAACTCGAATGCTCCTTTTGCATCCGCGTCGCAAAATCCTTTACCGCCTGCGAGCTCGCGCGGTTTGCTGCCTGCTTGCTGAGTTCAACCTCGGCGCGATTGCCGAGCGCCGCCTGGCGCACGAACAACTTGTCCTGATTGTTTGCGTGATTGGCGGCGGGTTTAGCGGCTTCGATCCCCGGCGTATCCGGAGACAAGCCTGCAGGATTGGCACCGACCTGCGCGAACGCGCTCGGAATGAAGAGGGTCGTTACGACGCACAGAATAGTTCTCATGCTTGGCTCCGTTTTCATAGCGTCAACATGTACGCCACGAGCGATTCCTTCTCTTGCTGCGTCAGCTTCAAGCCCAGCACCAAGTTGAAGTATTCGACAGTGTCCGCGAGCGTGATCAAGCGACCATCGTGCATGTAAGGCGGCGAATCCCTGATGCCGCGCAGCGTGAAGGTTTTGATCGGTCCATCGGGTATCACCGCTTGATCATTGAAGACCTGTCCCGGTTTGTAGAACCGCTCAAGCTTCAGGTCGTGCATGTTGTTATCGAGAAAATGGG
>CAZIXV010000421.1:0-2808 GCA_964543105.1 uncultured Steroidobacteraceae bacterium | reverse complement strand
GGGACCTTCCATCGAATCGGGGAGCCACACATGCAACGGCACCTGCGCCGATTTACCCATTGCACCGATGAACAAACAGATGCACACGACCGTGATCGCTTGCCATTCCACGCCGGGGAACAGCGACATCGTGTTCGCCGTGATCGTATCGACGCGCTCGAACACCGTGGCGTAGTCAAGCGAACCGGTGAAATACACGACACCCGCGATGCCGAGAACGAAGCCGAAGTCACCGACGCGATTGACCATGAAGGCCTTCATGTTCGCGAAGACCGCGGAAGGTCGCGTGTACCAGAACCCGATCAAGAGGTAGGACACCAAGCCCACCGCTTCCCAGCCAAAGAACAGCTGCAGGAAGTTGTTCGCCATCACGAGCATCAGCATCGAGAACGTGAACAGCGAGATGTAGGAGAAGAAGCGCTGATAACCCGGGTCATCGTGCATGTAGCCGATCGTGTAGACGTGCACGCACAGCGACACGAACGTCACGACGATCATCATCAGCGCCGTGAGCCGATCGACCAGGAAGCCGATCTCCATGCGAATGCCGTCGCTCACCAGCCAGGTGTACCAAGCTTCGTTGTACACCGGCGCGCCATCGAGCAGTTGCATCAAGACATGGATCGACAAGCCGCACGAAACAGCGACGCCGAGGATCGTGATCGTATGAGCGCCGACGCGGCCGATGACCTTGCCGGCGAGCCCCGATGCCAACGCCGCAAGCAACGGCGCAAGAACGATCGTGACGAGTGTGGATTCCTGGATCACGTGCCGGTCCCCATCAACCTTTCATCAAATCCAAATGCTCGACATTGATGCTCTTCCGGCGCCGGAACAGGACGACCAGGATCGCAAGCCCGATCGCCGCCTCCGCTGCCGCGACCGTCATGATGAAGAACACGAAAATCTGGCCGTCGAGATCGCCCAGATGACGCGCGAACGCGACGAAATTGAAGTTCACCGAGAGCAGCAGCAGCTCGATGCACATCAATAACAAGATGACGTTCTTTCGATTCAAGAAAATGCCGGCCACGCTGAGCGAGAACAACACGCCCGCCAGCAACAACACATGCTCTAGAGGAATCATCGCGGCGTCTCCGGCGGGTTGTTCGATGCATCGGACTGCGGTGAGCCTGCTGCACGCGCCTCCGAATCCATCTTGATGATGCGAACCCGGTCGGCCGCGCGCACCGCGACCTGTGCGGAAATGTTCTGCTGCTTCATCGCTTCTCTGCGGCGCATCGTCAGCACGATCGCAGCGACGATCGCGAGCAGCAGAATTACCGCCGCCAGCTCGAACGGATACACGTACTTGGTATAGAGCAGTTCGCCCAATTCGCGCGTATTGCTATAACCGGGTGCGTCGGTGGCAACGACTGCAGCCTCGGACAAGCCACCCATCTGCTTCACCCAAACGACACCGCCGATTTCGATGATGACGATCACCGCAATCAAGATGCCCAGTGGCGCATAGCGCGTGAAGCCCTGGCGCATTTGCGCCACGTTTATATCGAGCATCATGACAACGAACAGGAACAACACCATCACAGCGCCGACGTAAACGAGCACCAGCACGATCGCGAGGAACTCCGCTTCGAGCAGCAGCCAGATCACGGCGCTGTTGATGAACGAGAAGACGAGAAACAACGCCGCATGCACGGGATTACGCGCAGTGATGACGCCAAGCGCGCCGACCACGAGCACGCCGGCAACGGCATAGAAAAGTATTTCGGTGATAGTCATGGTGCGTGCACGAAGCGGATAGCGGATAGCGGATAGCGGGTAGCCGGAAAGCCGACCTTTCGGCCTTCACCCGATGAATGAATGCACACTGGCATTTTCCGTCCCATGTTCAGTCTATCCGCCATCGCCTATCCGCAATCGCCTTCTTCTTACCGATATCGCGCGTCAGCAGCCTTGTCGGCTGCGATCATGGCTTCATAGCGCTCGCCAATCGCGAGCAACTTGTCCTTCGTCATGATGTTCTCGCCGCGATTCTCCATGTGGTACTCATGGATGCGCGTCTCGACGATGGCGTCGACGGGGCATGCCTCTTCGCAAAAACCGCAGTAGATGCATTTGAAGAGGTCGATGTCATAGCGCGTCGTACGGCGCGTGCCGTCGGCCGCGACGTCCGATTCGATCGTGATCGCCAGCGCCGGGCAGACGGCTTCACACAGTTTGCAGGCGATGCAGCGTTCTTGCCCGTTCGCATAACGGCGCTGCGCGTGCAGGCCGCGGTAGCGTGGCGACTGCGGCGTCTTTTCCTCCGGATACTGCACGGTGACGTTCGACCGGAAGAAGAACTGGCGCAATGTAATCCACAAACCGATGAACAGCTCGGTGAGGAAGAATGTTTTAAAGAAGCTTCTCATGAGGATCCCTTATCGCCGCCCTAGCTCGCCCATGGGCCGACTTCGAAGTGCACGAGCACCATTAAGACGGCGATCCAGACGAGGGTTACGGGAATGAAGACCTTCCAGCCCAGGCGCATGATCTGGTCGTAGCGGTAACGCGGGAACGTCGCGCGGAACCACAGGAAACAGAACAGGAAGAACCAGATCTTGATGAACAGCCAGATGAAACCCGAGTAGCCGAGCCATGCGAGCCACGACGGCAACGGCCATCCTGCGAACGGCGAGAGCCAGCCGCCAAAGAAGAACACCGAGGTGAGCGTCGCGATCAAAATCATGTTCACGTATTCGGCGACGAAGAACACGGCGAACGCCATGCCCGAATACTCGACGTGGAAACCCGCGACGATTTCCGACTCACCTTCCACCACGTCGAACGGCGCGCGGTTCGTCT
>CAZIXV010000420.1:0-2851 GCA_964543105.1 uncultured Steroidobacteraceae bacterium | reverse complement strand
GCTCGCTACCCGATCATCGAACTCTTCACGGCGGTGCTGTCCGCGGCGGTTGCCTGGAAATTCGGCGTGCATTGGTACACCGCAGCTGCGCTGTTTTTCACTTGGATGCTCATCGCGATGAGCGGCGTGGATTTCGACACGACGCTCTTGCCGGACAATATGACGCTGCCTTTGTTGTGGGTTGGACTCTTGCTGAGCGTCGTGGGTACGGCCCCATCGATCGGTCTGCCCATGGACATGAAGTCGAGCATCATCGGCGCCGTCGCGGGGTATCTGAGCCTTTGGAGCATCTACCACTTGTTCAAGCTCCTCACCGGCAAGGAAGGCATGGGGTACGGGGACTTCAAGTTGTTTGGCGCGCTCGGCGCCTGGCTCGGCTGGCAATCCTTGCCTTTGATCATTCTGCTCTCTGCATTCACCGGCGCGGTCGTGGGCATCGCATTGATCGTCGTGCGCGGACGCGATCGCAACATCCCCATTCCTTTCGGCCCCTATCTCGCCGCAGCGGGATGGATTGCGTTGATGTGGGGCGATCAGCTGGTCGGCGCTTACCTGCGCGTGAGCGGGATCAACGCAAGCTGACGCCGAACCGCGAGCTAAAAGCGCCCTCCGTCTCGACCAGCAACGCGCGCGTAGCGGTTATCACGCACCTCGACGCAAGCTGCCCGCGGCGGTATGTTCGCCGCAGCGGAACACGATAAGCGTCGCCGCTGCGACTTCGCGAAATTCAATAGCACCGTTACGATCGTCATCTATGCTCGACGCGCCTTCCTTCCTGATCGCCCTCACCGGCGGCATCGCGAGCGGCAAAACCGCCGTCGCTGAGCTTTTCGCCGCGAAAGGTGTGCCCGTGTTCGATACGGATCAGATCGCGCGTGACGTCGTCGAGCCCGGAACGCCGGCGCTCGAGAAAATCGTCGCTGTGTTCGGTTCAGGCGTGTTGGGGGCGGATGGCCGGCTCGATCGCAAACGAATGCGTGAACTCGTCTTTGCGGATCCCGCGAAACGCAAGCGGCTCGAAGACATCACCCATCCCGCCATTCGCGAAGAACTCGCGCGCCGCTCACGCGCAGCGAACGATAGTCTGTATCAAATTCACGTGATTCCATTGCTCGTCGAGTCCGGACGTGCAGGCGCATATGGTCGAGTCCTGGTGGTCGATGCTCCGGAAGCCGATCAATTGCGCCGCTTGCAAGCGCGCGACGGTACCGACGCGACCACGGCGAAAAACATCCTTGCTTCACAAGCAACGCGCGAAGTGAGGCTGTCGGTCGCTGACGACGTGATCGTAAATACGGGAACGCTCGAAGATCTGCAGCGCTTCGTCGACACGCTCCACGAGAATTACGAGTTGCTCGCTACGGCGCGCACGCTGACGAGATAGAAGGCTAGCCTCGCAGGCCCGGCCTGCTTCACAATCCAGCGATGACTGCGACAGACACATTTTCATCCGCAGCCGACGCACCCGTCGTGTACGAACAGCCTCTGAACGAGAGGATGCGTACCTTTCTGCGCCTGGACTTCCTCTACAGTCAGACGATGTATCACGAGGAACGGCCGGATCAATGGTCGACCCGGGCCGCGATGAGCTCGTTATTGGAGATTCTCGCCATCACGGCGCGCGGCGATATTCGCAGCGAAGTGCTCAAGGAACTCGAGCGACAGATAACGGTGATGCATGAGTATTCGATGCGCCCAGGTGTGGATGGCAGCCGGCTGAAGGCGGTGCTCGCGAATCTTGCGCGCTTGCGTACCGAATTGAATGCCGCAGGCGCGCTCTTCATGCAGCGGCTGCGCGACTCGGAGTTCCTGAATTCCATCAAACACCGCAGCAGCATTCCCGGCGGAACCTGCGAGTTCGATTTGCCCGATTACCGTCACTGGCTCGATCAACCCTTCGAAAAACGCGCTGCTGATTTCGACGACTGGATGGTGACGATCCGTCCGCTATGCGATGCCGTCACCGAATTGCTGTGGCTCACCCGCGAAGCGGCGCGGCCTCGCCCCGAAACGGCGAGCGCCGGCACATTTCAAATCGCCTTCGATCGCGACCATCCGTGTCAGCTGCTGCGTATCAGTTTGCCGAGCGGTACACAGTTGTTTCCTGAAATCAGCGGCAGCCATCATCGCTGCAGCATTCGGTTCATGAGCTGGAACGACGTGACGGTGCGTCCGGCTCAAACGACGGAAGACGTGCAGTTTTTGCTGACGACGTGTACTTGAGTCGTTTTGAGCTGATCTGTGATGCGCACTGTTTCCTGTCCCACCTGCAATCGACCCGTCGAATGGACCGAAAGCTCGAAATGGCGTCCGTTCTGTAGCGAGCGCTGCAAGCTCATCGATCTAGGCGCATGGGCCTCCGAGCAGCATGCGATTCCGGGCGAGCCGGCGCAGTCGGAGCATCTGCCGGGGGATGATGAGGGGGAGAAGTAGTTTGGTGCTGGCTTGCGCCGTGCCTGATGGCAGGACTGAGACGGAGGTGCGGAGTTCTTCCCTCGGGAGAATACTCGGCCTTTTCCTGCTTTCGCTGCGCCTGCCCCCTCCCTAACCCTCCCCCGCTCCGCAGGGGAGGGAATCGAACCGCGAGCGTCCTTCACTTGCTAGTTGGCCGTCTGCGAGCTGCTGCCTCGTCTTGCTAGCTTGCTAGTTGGCTCATCGCTAGCCGGCTAACTTGCTAACCAGCTCGCTGGCTCATCGCTCGCTGGCCGCACGGAGTGCCCACCACAAAAACGCCCATTGATCGGCGAAGTCTTCGATTTGCATCCATACCGGTTTGCCGGCGCCGTGGCCGGCGCGGGTTTCTACTCGCAGCAGGATTGGATTTGCGCAGCTTTGCGCTGCTTGCAGGGCT
>CAZIXV010000419.1:0-2862 GCA_964543105.1 uncultured Steroidobacteraceae bacterium | reverse complement strand
CGTCTGCATCTGCCAATCGTCGTTTTTCTTGCCGTGTGTCACGGTGCGATCGGCATGTGCCGTCGCGTTGTCGAGCAACGAGCGAAAGCCGCTGCGCTCCGGCGGCGGCATTTTTGGCGGTGCGTCCGCGATCGGTGACAGCACCGGAATGGGCGCGGCGGACTTCGCGACGGGCTGCGTGGCCGGCGTCTCATCCGGCGTGACGCCCCAGTCGAATCCGGCAGCAGTGGGTTGAATGAGCGAATCGCTCAGCAGATCGGTGATGTCGAGTTCTTCGCCTAGATCTTCGCTACTAACGACATTCTTGGCGGGGGGCGCTTTGGCGCGGGAGAGCGGCGGTGTGGGCATCTGGCCGCTGGCATCGGGCGGGAAATCGTTGCGTTCGTCGATGCTGACGATGATTTCATAATCGCCCATTCGCAGCCGATCGCCATCGTGAAGATGATATGGTCCCTCGATCGATGCGGGCGTATCGGCACCATTGATAAAGACGCCATTGGTGCTGGTGTCTTCGAGAACCCAGCGCCCCGCGCGGAACGAAACCTTGCAATGATGGCTCGAAACATAGCGATCGGGGTCGGGCAGCACCCAATCGTTATCCGTCGATCGCCCAATGCGACCACCGGTCACGCCGAACAAGCGCGAGCTGCGCTTACCGAGTGCCTTGTAGTGGTCGCTGATGACGCGGAGCTTGAGAGCCATGTTTTGAAGGCGAATCCCGATCGACGTGAAACCGCGCCCACGAGAGCGGGCCCATGCGGCCCTCTGGCACGCTATGTAATATGCGCGCAGCCTAACAATGAGCCCACCGTACGATATGGCAACGAGTCACATTTTTAAGGTCGCTTTCGTCAACCAAGGAAAGGTCTACGAGATCTACGCCCGCAAGGTGAGCCACGGAAATCTATTTGGCTTCATCGAGGTGGAGGAACTGGTGTTCGGCGAGCGCTCCGCAGTCGTCGTCGATCCCTCGGAGGAGCGCATCAAAGCCGAGTTCGAAGGTGTGAAGCGCACCTATCTGCCGCTGCACTCGGTTCTGCGAATCGACGAAGTCCGTCAGCAAGGTGTCAGCAAGATCAGCGCCTACGAAGGCTCGAACGTGGCGCAGTTCCCGATCCCGATGTATACGCCGGATAAGAAGTAGGGCGGACAGGCGGACAGGCTACAGGTGAACAGGCTACAGGCTACAGCCAGAGATTCATCTCGCTCTTCCTTCTGACCGTCGCCCGTCACCCGTAGCCCGTAACCCGGGGCGTAGCCCGTAGCCCGTATCTCAGCGATAATCGCGCGCCCTCCTGCTCACCGCCTCTTTTCCCGATGCTGACACTGCCTGGCGCGCCTGCACTTTCCGATTTCCGAAACGCCAGACTCCTTGCGAGCGTTCGCGCCCAAGTGCCCGCGGTGCGGCACATTGCTGCACGGTATGTGCATCTCGTGCAGACGACGCGCGAATTGTCGGCTCACGAGCGCCAAGTGCTCGATGCGTTGCTCACCTACGGTCCGCGCGAAGCAGAGCGTGCAAGCGAATCCGGCGCGCTCATCGTCGTCACTCCGCGTTTCGGCACGATCTCGCCGTGGTCGAGTAAGGCCACCGACATTGCGCACGTGTGCGGGCTTGCAGGGATCGAGCGCATCGAGCGCGGTGTGGCGTATCGCTTTCAGGCGGACGCGCCGCTCACTGAAGCCGATCTGTCGCGCATCGCGCCGCTGATTTGCGATCGGATGACGGAGGCGACGCTGTTCGATTTCGCCGCGGCCGAACAGTTGTTCGCGCATGAAGCACCGCGCGCTCTTGCGACCATCCCGCTCCTTGCGCAAGGTCGAGCCGCGCTCGAAACCGCGAACGTCGAATTGGGCTTGGCTTTGTCCCCCGATGAGATTGACTACTTGGTCGAGCGCTTCACGAAGCTCGATCGCGATCCCACCGATGTCGAACTCATGATGTTCGCGCAGGCGAACTCCGAGCATTGCCGTCACAAGATTTTCAATGCCGATTGGATCATCGACGGTAAGCCGCAGCCGAAGTCGCTGTTCGCGATGATTCGTAACACTCATGCGAAGAACCCTGCTGGCGTGCTGTCCGCCTATCGCGATAACGCCGCCGTCATCGAAGGGCCGGTGGCGGAACGCTGGTTTGCCGACGCACGCACCCGCGAATACGTGTTTCATCGCGAGCCCGTCGACATTCTGATGAAGGTCGAGACGCACAATCACCCGACCGCCATCTCACCATTTCCGGGTGCGGCCACCGGGTCGGGCGGCGAGATCCGCGATGAAGGCGCGACAGGCCGCGGCGGCAAGCCCAAAGCCGGCTTGGCAGGCTTCTCTGTTTCACATTTGCGCATTCCTGGATTTGCGCAGCCGTGGGAGCAGACGATCGGTAAACCGGATCGCATCGCTTCGGCGTTCGACATCATGATCGATGGTCCGCTCGGCGCCGCCGCATTCAACAACGAGTTCGGTCGTGCGAACATTTACGGGTACTTCCGCACGTTTGAAATCGACGCGCCGCATGCCTCGCGGCCGACGCTGCGTGGGTATCACAAACCCATCATGATCGCCGGCGGCCTGGGCAATGTGCGCCGCGATCACGTCGAGAAAGAAGAGATTCCTGCCGGCGCGAAAATCATCGTGCTCGGTGGTCCTGCGATGCTCATCGGTCTCGGCGGCGGCGCTGCCTCGTCGGTCGGTAGCGGTGCCAGCGCAGCCGATCTGGACTTCGCGTCCGTGCAACGCGGCAATCCGGAAATGCAGCGCCGGGCTCAGGAAGTCATTGATCGATGTTGGGCCCTCGGCGCAGACAATCCGATTCTGCTCGTGCACGACGTCGGCGCCGGCGGCTTGTCGAACGCCATCCCCGAA
>CAZIXV010000418.1:0-2939 GCA_964543105.1 uncultured Steroidobacteraceae bacterium | reverse complement strand
TGTGGTTGCAACGAAGTTGCTATCGGCGGGGTTAAGGTTTTGGTCGATTGCCTGCGGGCCCGGGGCGCGGGGCTGGGGCCTGGGGGCTGGGGGCTCGGGGCGGAAGAGCGCGCTTTGTTCTAGCCCCAACGGACAGAAGTCGTTACGCACGCACACTCGCGTTCGGATCGATGTTTGCGTTCAAGCGGAACAGGTTGTTGGGGTCGTACTTGCGCTTCAGCGCGACCAGTCGCGGGAGATTTGCGCCGTACACTTTGTCCGCATCGCGGCTGGGGTCATCCATCGACGTGGTGTTGCTGTAGAAACCGTCCGTAAACGGCTCCAGCGCGCGCCACGTTTTTCGCGCCCACGCAATGCTGGCGTCCTGCTCGGCAAGCTCCTTCCATCTCGCGCGTAACAAAATGCTGAAGGTCGACTGGCGGCGCGCGAATGCCGTCGCTGTGGACGGTGTGTGGCTCACGGCGCCACCGCCGCTCGTCAACACGCTCAGGCTCGCCTGATGCACGTCCGGTCGTTCGAAACGCTCGAACGCGTCGGCGATGAGTGCGCGATCGATCCGCGGTGCGTAACCGGATTTCACGTAACTGCGCTGACCGTGCATCGCGCCTACGTCGTGCGAGCGTTGCAGATCCACGTACTTGGTGAGCGACATCATGTTGCGTATGGGCGGATGCGCCTTGAGTAACGGCGCGAACACACGTTCGGCATCGTTAGGTGCGCCTGAGTAGCAGGCGTCGAGCACGAACGCGCGCTGCCCGTCGCGCGGTGCAGTGGTGATGGCGTCGAACCACAACTCGTCCGGCGCGGACGCCATGAACTCACTGAGGAAGAGCAGAACATCGGGCGCCTGCGCGAATGGATAGGCGAGCATCCCGCCAACGAGCCGTGGTCCGACGTCATGAAGCCGATACTTGAGCGCGGTGACGACGCCGAAGTTGCCACCGCCACCGCGGACGCCCCAGAACAGATCGGCGTTCTCTTCCTCGCTTGCGGTGACGAGTTCACCGTTCGCGGTGACCACATCGACTGAACGCAGTTGATCGCAACTCAGGCCGAATTTGCGCGCGAGGCGTCCTGTGCCGCCGCCGAGCGTCAGACCTGCAAGCCCGGTATGTGTCACGGTGCCTGCAGTCGTCGCGAGACCATAGAACTGAGTCTTGCGGTCGAGATCACCGAGCAGGCAACCGGCTTGCGCGTGTGCGATCTTGCGGCGCGGATCGACGCGGATGCCGCGCATTGGCGTCAGGTCGATCACGAGTCCGTCATCACAAACGGATTGTCCGGATAAGCTGTGGCCGCCCGCGCGCACGGCAGTCAACACGGAGTGTGTGCGAGCGAAGTTCACCGCCTGAGCGACATCACTCGCTCCGGCGCAGCGCACGATCAACGCAGGGCGACGATCGAATGCGGCGTTCCATATTTGACGCGCGTCCTCGTAGCCGTGGTCGGCGTGCGTCAACAAGATACCGCGCAAGCTGCGCCGCAGTTCTTCAACCTCCGCGCGCGCGAGCGTGATTGCAGCGCCGTCGCCGCGCACGGCGGGTATGTCTTGCGTAACGGGTCCGAGCGATTCGGCCGCTGCGGCGAAGATGGATTGTGGAAGTGATGCGGCTGCGAGCGCGGCGAGCGTCGAATGACAGAAGGTTCTGCGTTTCATCCCGGCCTCCGCAGACCGACAAACGAACGATCTCGCGGCACATTGAACCTGGCGCGTGTGCGCGCTCAATGGACGGAAGGGCTGGAAGCCGAGGCTGTCAGTCACCGCCCCGTTCGTTACGTTCTGTTGCTGCGTTGCGCACGCACGAAAAGAAGTCAGTTGACGGCTCGAAGCCAATTCGGTCGACGGTTAGCGGCTAGAGTCCAAACCCTAAATTCCAATCACCTCCCTCGCGGAGCGTGGAGGCTTCTGACGTGAACCCCACGGTTAACAGCATTGGCTGTCAGCCGTCAGCGCGTGACAATTCGTATCACTCGTTCGAGTGCGTCTTCACGGTGTCGAACGGATTGTCAGGCGGAGTGCTTCGTGGCGGACCGGCTTCGATCTCGCGCTCTGCTTGTAACCAATCTTCGAGCTCGTTACCTGGGGTGAAGTTGCGCCGCTGCGCAAGTTCATAAGCTCTCACTGCGATTTGCTCATGACGCTCAGGCGACATCGCTGCGGTTTTCGGAATGATTCCGGGACCGGACGCAGAGGCATCGGACTTTGATTCGGGAGCATCCGGGCGTTGGATTTTGTCGGGCGTCATACTGCGCTCCAGGGCTGAAATCTTCGTGTAATTCCTAGCGCGCTGTACGGTGCGCCGGTTCCGTGCGGAGCCGATTTATCAGGCGCGGGTGAGCAATCGATGCAGGTGTTTAGGTGCTGCGTGTCGTCATGTGATTGCTCTTCCGTGCACTGAAAGTAAGAATTCGCGCTCCTGACTCAAGACGAATGCGATGGCCGCAATATCCGAAACCGCAAAGCAAGCCGCTAAGCGACTCAAGCAACAACGAGGCGAGGCGAATGCGCGCGCGCATGCACTGAAGCTGCGTGATGAATACAAACCCAACGAACCCGCTTATCAATATTGGAATTTCGTCGCGACGTTGATCGCCGACGCGCCGCAGCAGGCGCCCGAATTGCGTGTTGCGATTCTCGAGGCGCATATCGAAGGGATGCGCGCCGCGCTGGGAATAGGGCGATATGAAGATGACGCTCGATGTCCCTACGAGGTCGGCACGGCAGAACAAGAGGCCTGGGCGGCCGGGCTAGAGGAAGTTCTGCACGGAAGGGTGGAGTGAGGTCGCGGGTCACTCGGCTTGCGAACCGGTCTATGCCGCGGTTCGCCTGAGCTCTCGAAGGGTCGATTGAAGAGTGCTTCGATAGGCTCAGCACGAACGGGGAACCACCTGGCTGTCTCGTGCGGGCGCACGGGAGAAGCACTCGGATGGGTGTCCAA
>CAZIXV010000417.1:0-2953 GCA_964543105.1 uncultured Steroidobacteraceae bacterium | reverse complement strand
GGGGATTCACGCCGAGCTGCGCCAGCGCTTGCTCGAGCGACTCGACGTCGTACGGATTGCGCCACAGGTCGTTCTGGATTTAGGCAGCGGCACCGCGCATGCCGCGCGCGCGCTCCAAGACCGCTACCGTTCGGCGTATGTGGTGGCCGCGGACATTTCCATTGGCATGCTGCGGGAGGCGAAGCGCCAGCAGCGCTTTTTGAAGCGCTTCGGCCGCATGGCCTGCGATGCGCACGCGCTCAGTCTCGCATCAACGAGCGTCGATCTCGTCTTCAGCAATCTGATGCTGCAGTGGTCCAGCGAACCGCACCGCGTCTTCGAGGAGTTGGCGCGCGTGATGCGCAAGGGCGGACTTCTGACGTTCACTTCGCTTGGACCGGATACGTTGCGCGAACTGCGCGCTGCGTGGGGCGAGGACTCGATCCACGTGCATCGCTTCATCGATATGCACGATCTCGGCGATGCTTTGATGCGCGCCGGGTTTGCCGAACCGGTGATGGATACCGAGCGGCTCACGATCACGTATCGAGACCTCGGTACCTTGCTGGCCGAGCTCAAAGGCACCGGTTCGACGAACCGAGCATTCGGGCGAGAACGCGGATTGCGTTCACGTCAACGACACCACGCAGCACAGTCGAGCTATGAAGCGACACGGCGAGAGGCGCTTCTGCCGGTCACGCTCGAAGTGGTGTACGGCCATGCCTGGGCGAGCGGCGTCACACGCTCCAAGCCGTCGGACGGCGGGGAGTTTGCGGTGCCAATCGGCAGGATCGGCCGGCGAACGGCACGGTAACATCCGATCATCAGTTTTACCTTAACTGGCTTGAGGCAATCCCCGCATCTGCCTGCAAGGGATTTAGTTTTCCTGGACCAGCTTTTCAACAAAGCCACCCACCGATGTGCGTGACCGCGCGGGCGTGAGCGGAGGACTCGGGCGTTTGCATCGCCTTCGCGCGGCGCGCTGCGGACTTGCCGTTCACGCAACTGACGATCAATGGGTACACACGGCGACATCGGCCTTGCAGAGTGGCTCGTTACGGATGGGAAAGTCCTTTGCTGTCCGATATTTGCGCTTACATTTGCGACGCCGAATGGCTAGGATTGCGGCCCGCCGTCACCGACCGGTATGACCCGAGCTAAGTAGTGATGAGTCGTGGAGTGGCCTACGAACTCAATTCGGGCTCAACAGCACTCGAGCCCGGAAGTGCCGTGTCACGACGCATCGAATTGTGTCGCGGCAATGCACTGACGCCGCGAACTGCTTGTCTCTTTGTTTGCGCCGTCGCCGCGGCAACGTTTCTCGTTGCCGGCTACTCGGCGTATCACGGGTTCTGGCCGGTGCTGCCGTTTGCGGTATTGGAAATCGCGTTTTTGATTTGGGCCGTGCGCGCTTCGATGCGCAGCGGTCTACAGCGAGAAATCATCGTCGTCACAGAGGATTCGGTCAGCGTTCAGCACCGCAGCCCCTATGGCGACTGGGACTTGGTATTTCCTCGCCATTGGTCGAGGGTTAAACTCCACGCCCCGCCAGCGGCGCTGCACCCCAGCCGACTCACGATCGAGTCGCACGGTCGTGCCTGCGAGGTGGGAAAGTTTCTCACAGAGGACGATCGCCGCGGTCTCGCGGTGCGACTCAAGCAATGGGTGGGGAATGTGAACGAATCACCCGCTCTCGAGTAATCGAGCAGCGGGGGCTAGCCTGCGGGCGCATCGCAAATCGCGATGCGACCTCTTCGGATCGCTTGGCTTCGCGCAAGTTCGAAGAGCACAGAAAGAAGCACTTGGGAGCATTGGCGCCAATGTCGAAGTCGATGAAATACGCCGCGGCCACCTGCGCGGGCCTGTCGCCCGTGTCAGCGTTTGCTGCGTGGGAACTCAACATGCCGGTCGGAGTGACCGAACTCAGCCGCGAGATCCACGGGCTGCACATGCTCGTCTTCTGGATCTGCGTGGTCATCGCGGTTGCCGTGTTCGGCATGATGATTTACTCGATCGTCAAATTCCGCCACTCGAAGGGCGCTATCGCCGCGAACTTCGATCACAGCACCAAAGCGGAAGTCATCTGGACCACCATTCCGGTGATCATTCTGGTAGCGATGGCGGTTCCCGCCGCTGAAACGCTCATCAAAATCGAAGACACACGCGACTCAGACCTCACCGTGAAAGTCACGGGCTATCAGTGGAAGTGGCACTACGATTATCTCGATAAGAACGTCGCGTTCTTCTCCACGCTCGATGCCGCCAGCAATGCTGCGCGCCAGCTGAATTCAGGTATCGATCCACGGACGGTCGAAAACTACCTGCTCGATGTCGACAACCCGATGGTCGTCCCGGTCGGCGCCAAAGTGCGCGTCCTGTTGACGGCAGCCGATGTGCTCCACGCCTGGTGGGTGCCTGAGTTCGGCATGAAGAAAGATGCGATCCCCGGCTTCGTCAATGAATTGTGGTTCCGTGCGGACACGCCCGGCATCTATCGCGGCCAGTGCGCGGAATTGTGCGGCTACGACCATGCGTTCATGCCGGTCGTCGTCGAGGTCCGTTCACAAGAAGACTACGAAGCCTGGTTGGCTGAGCGGCAAGGCGGCGTTACCCCGCCGGCTGCAACGACCGCTGCGAATGACGTCGAGGCTCCGGTCACTGGAGCAGCAAGCGATGCGACGGCTACCGTCGCGAATGCGGAGTAAGAGTCCATGAGCACCTCACACACACACGTACCTGCGGCCGGCCACGACGCGCACGATCATCACGGTCCAGCGAAGGGCTGGCGTCGGTGGCTGTTCGCCACCAACCACAAAGACATCGGCACGATGTATTTGCTGTTCAGCCTGACGATGTTCTTCGTCGGCGGCGCCATGGCATTGATCATCCGCGCCGAGTTGTTCCAGCCTGGTTTGCAGCTCGTCGATCCGCAGTTCTTCAACTCGATGACGACGATGCACGCGCTGTTCATGAT
>CAZIXV010000416.1:0-2967 GCA_964543105.1 uncultured Steroidobacteraceae bacterium | reverse complement strand
GCGGCGATCTCGACCTGGCTCGTGACCGAGCGCGTCTTGGAAAGTTTTTTCGACTGCAGGCGCTCGCGCTCGAGCATGTTCTTGAAATCGTTGTTACCGCCGAAGTTCAGCTGGTAGGTGTGATTCAACTCGACACCACGATCCTTGAACAAATTCGCCAAGACGCGATGCACGATCGTCGCGCCCACTTGGCTTTTGATGTCGTCGCCGACGATAGGCAGGCGCGCATGCTCGAAGCGTCGCCGCCAATCGGCATCCGAGGCGATGAACACCGGAATGCAATTGACGAACGCGCAACCGGCCTCCAGAGCGCGCAGTGCATACCATTCCGTCGCGCGTTGCGAGCCGACCGGCAGATACGAGATCAGCACATCGGTACGTGAGCTGCGCAGCACGTCCACGACGTCCGCCTCAGGCGCACTCGACTCGGTGATTTCATCACGCAACTGTGTACCCAGGCCGTCGAGTGTGCGGCCGCGTTCGACGCGCACGCCGGTGCGAGAGAGCGGCGCAAATACCCGCGTGTTGTTGGGTTCGGCAAGAAGCGCCTCGGCGAGATCGCAGCCAACTTTGCGGTCGTGGACGTCGAAGGCGCACGACACTTCGATGTCGGAGACGTGGTAGCGGCCCAAAAGTGGATTCATCAAGCCGGGAATGACCTGATCCGGCGCTGCATCACGGTAATACGTGAGTCCTTGAACGAAGGACGAGGCGCAGTTGCCTGCGCCGACGATGCCAACGCGAACTGTGCCGTCAGACTTATGAGAGGCCAAGGTCGTTCTCCTAACTGATCGCTCGTGCATTCTCCAATGCATAAACCATGCACATATTCGTACGCCGAGCTAACGCCCCGACGTTTGGCGACATTCTGGATGCGGCGTTGCGAACACAACGGGGAAGAACGAATGCGGCCATGTAACGGGCGCATGGGGTGTGTAACTTTTCTGCTTGGTTACGTGCACAACGCAGCAACATCGTAAGTACTCGCGGCTGCTTTCGCCGCCAGCGGCCATGCGATGAGAGCGGGCACGGTTGTTGCTACTTACGTCGCATGCGTCACAAAGCGATTGCGTCCGCGAGCGCCGACCTTCTAGGAGAGCAGAGTGACTACGGCAGTTAAATTGAACGGTACCGTGAGAAAGCCGAGTAGCAGTCGAAGATCTTCGGGCAGCGATCCGGTGCTTGTCTGCGGTGGTGCAGGTTTTCTCGGCTCGCATCTGTGCCGTCGCTTGCTAGAAGAAGGCAAGCGGGTCATTTGCCTGGACAACTTCTGTACGAGCGATGAAAGCGCCGTCGAGACATTGTTGAATGCGGAAGGATTTACGCTGCTGCGCGCTGACGTGGCAGAGCTTGATGATGAGGCGTTCGAGTCGGTCAGTGCGATCTACAATCTCGCTTGCGCGGCATCGCCAATTCACTATCAGAAGAATCCTCTCGACACGCTGTTCACCAGCGTGAATGGAATGAATCGTCTGCTGCGCCTTGCGCGCCGATGCAATGCACGCATCTTTCAAGCCTCAACGAGCGAAATCTACGGGCACCCCACAGTTCATCCACAGCAGGAGAGCTACTGGGGGCATGTCAACACGATGGGGCCGCGCGCGTGTTACGACGAGGGCAAGCGCTGCGCCGAAACGCTCTGTTACATCTATCACGATCAATATGGAGTGCCGGTGCGTGTCGCCCGGATCTTCAATACGTACGGCCCGGGTATGCGCACGCGAGATGGCCGCGTCGTCATCAACTTCATCGTGCAGGCGCTGGCTGGCGAGCCGCTGACCGTTTATGGCGATGGGCGGCAAACTCGTTCGTTCTGTTATGTCGATGATTCGATCGACGCGGTGTTGCGCATGATGAATGCGCGCGGGGGGCTCGTGGGGCCCATCAATATTGGCAATCCCATCGAGCTCACCGTTCACGAACTGGCGCAGCGCGTGCTGCGGCTCACCGGATCGCGCTCGAAAATCGTCGTGCAGCCGCTGCCCAAGGATGACCCGCCACGGCGACGACCGGACATCACGCTCGCCGCGCGCCTGCTCGACTGGCGCCCCGCGACGGATCTCGACACCGGCCTCATGCGCACCATTGAGGACGTGGAGCGTCGGCTCGAAAACAACGATGAAGGCTTGATTGCAGCCGTCGGAGGTGTGAGCGCCGTATCGACGCGGCATCGCGTCGGCGTTCCCGGAGCAGCACTATGAGCGCACAGCCTCACCAAGATAGCCGGATTCTGATCACGGGCGGCGGCGGTTTCATCGGTTCGCATTTAGCGAACAGCCTCATCGAGGCGGGTCATCGCGTGCGGGTACTGGATGTCTTGCACGAACAAGTGCACGGTGATGACGCCGCTTTTCCGGACTACTTGCACGCGGACGTCGAGCGGCATGTCGGCGATGTGCGCGATCGAGATGCCGTGCGAAAAGCGCTCGCAGGCGTCACGCATGTGTATCACTTCGCCGCCGCGGTCGGTGTCGGTCAGAGCATGTACGAGATCGAGCGCTACACCGACATCAACAATCGAGGTACGGCGGTAGTGTTGGAGGCGCTGGCCCAGCAACCGGTGCATCGGCTCATCGTCGCCTCGAGCATGAGCGTGTACGGCGAAGGTTCGTATCGTCAGGGCACGTCGCTTCTCGAGCCGCATCCGCGCAGCTATGAGCAGCTGAGCCAGGGACGTTGGGAACTCGAGCACGACGGTAAGCGGCTCGAGCCCGTCGCGACAGCAGAAACGAAACGCACGATCCCGACGTCGGTCTACGCGCTGTCGAAATACGATCAAGAGCAGATGTGTCTGCTGTTTGGCGCGGCCTATCGCATTCCTACCGTCGCACTGCGCTTTTTCAATGTGTACGGCCCGCATCAAGCGCTGTCGAATCCGTACACCGGTGTGCTGGCGATTTTTGCTTCGCGTTGCTTGAACGGCAGCCCACCGCTTATTTTCGAGGATGGTGAGCAGCGGCGGGATTT
>CAZIXV010000415.1:0-3021 GCA_964543105.1 uncultured Steroidobacteraceae bacterium | reverse complement strand
GCCCTTCAAGCGCGAGAACAGGTGGAATAGTTTCGACACCGACTCCTGTGGGATGCCGATGCCATCGTCACTGACGTGCATCTCCACCCATTCATCCTGGCGACGCACCCTGATTTCGATGTGGCCGCCGGGATTCGTGTACTTGACGGCATTGCTCAACAAGTTGCCGAGCACCTGCGTCAAGCGAGTCACGTCTCCAACCACCGTCAACGATTCATCGGGGCAATCGATCGTCAAGCGATGATTGTATTCGGCGATGAGCGGCTGCAACGTCTCCACTGCACGCGACAACACGACGCCAACGCGCACCTGCTCGCGAGCCAACCTGATCACGCCGCGCGTGATGCGAGAGATATCGAGCAGGTCGTCGACCAAACGTGTCAGATGTACGGATTGCCGGTCGATGACCTCGCGCGACCAGTTGATCTGCGGATTGTCGACGGGCACGCGCGCCATGATCTCCACTGCATTGCGAATGGGCGCGAGTGGATTGCGTAACTCGTGCGCGAGGATCGCAAGGAATTCATCCTTGCGCCGATCGGCGTCCTTGAGCGCGACTTCCACGCGACGCCGCTCGGTGATCTCGCCTTGCAGCGCCAGATTGGCCTGCGCCAATTCGGCGTTGGCCGCTTGCAGGTCGCGATTCAGCGCTTGCAACTCGCGCGTTTTCTCGGCTTGCAGCGCCGTGTTTGCACGCGAGAGGTGTGCGTTGAGCTCTTGCAGCTCGATGCGTTGCAAATGCAGCTCGACCAACACAGCGACTTTGCTGCGCAGGATCTCCGGCACGATCGGAATCGACACGTAATCGACCGCACCCACCTTGTAACCCTTGAGCCGATCGAATTCCGAATCGTGCACGCCGGTGACGAAGATGATTGGCGTTCGTTCGAATCGCGGGTGCTCGTGGATCATCGCCGCCGTCTCGAAACCGTCCATGCCAGGCATACTGACGTCCAACAACACGAGCGCGAAGTCATCCTTCATCAGTCGCTCGAGCGCCTCGAGGCCCGAATGCGCCGTGACGAGATTCTGCTCCAGCTTCTCGAGAATGCTCTGGTACGAAAGCAGACGCGCGGGCTGATCGTCGACCAGCAGGATGTTGACCTTCTTTGAGGAATTCATCGAACTACCTGATTCGTCGCTGGTTCGAGATGCTTCCGTTAGCGATGCAGCCACATGCGAACGAGCGATAACAGCTGCTCCGTATTGACGGGCTTGGCGACATAATCGGACGCGCCCGCTTCCAAGCATTTCTCACGATCGCCCTTCATCGCTTTGGCGGTGAGCGCGATGATGGGCAAAAGTCTGAACTTCGGATTGCTGCGAATACGCCGCATCGTTTCGTAGCCGTCCATCTCCGGCATCATGATGTCCATCAAGATGAGCGCAAGATCATCGGTCTGCTCCAGCAGATCGATTGCATCCTGGCCGTTCGTCGCACTGATGACTTCCATCTTGTGGCGCTCCAGAACGCTATTGAGCGCAAAAATGTTGCGGATGTCGTCATCGACGATGAGCACCTTGCGGGAGCGCAGCGGTTCATCGCTTTGATGCAGCGTCTCGATCATGCGCTGTTTGGCCGGCGGCAGATTCGTCACCACGCGATGCAGGAACAATGCCGTCTCATCGAGCAACCGCTCAGGCGAACGCACGCCCTTCAACACGATGCTCTTGGCTTTCTGCCGCAGTTCGCTCTCTTCGTGCTCCGACAGTTCGCGGCCGGTGAATACGATGATCGGCGTCTCACGCAGCCGCGGATCCGCCTGAATCTCGCTCAACAGATCGAATCCGGAAATGTCCGGCAGCCGCAGATCGAGCACGACACAGTCGTACTGCTGCGCGCGCATCCGTTCGAGCGCCTGTTCACCGCTGTCCACCGCCGTGATACGCACATCATCGAACCCGATGAGTTCGGCGATGCTCATCTGCTCGGCGGGATCATCTTCGACGACGAGCAATTCGCGAATGCGATGCACGGCGAATTTCTTGATGCGCTCGAGCGCCTCGGCAAGCTCCTCGGTCGTGGCGGGTTTGTTCATGAACGCGAACGCGCCCCGCTCGAGCCCGTATTGCCGCTCGTCTTCGACGGTCAGAATCTGCACCGGAATATGACGCGTCGCCGGATCGTGCTTCAGTTGATTGAGCACGGTCCAACCGAGCATGTCGGGCAGGAACACATCGAGCGTGATCGCGGTCGGCCGATACTTGCGGGCGAGCGACAATCCTTCACCGCCGCTGCGCGCGACGATCGCCTTGAAGCCGTTATCGCGTGCAAGATTCAACAACACTCGCGAGTAGTGTGGATCGTCATCGACGATCAGCAGCACCGAGTCTTCCGGCTGCAGGTCGTCGCGATCGTCGGGCAACTCTTCGACGCGCGCGACGGGCAATGCCACCGGCTGATTACGCGCGGCCGGTTTCATGGCCAGCGCAGTCTGCAGAGGATTGCGATACGCCGCACCCATGTAGGTCAGCGGTAGATACAACGTGAAGGTGCTGCCGACACCCGGGGTGCTCGTCAAGCGCAGTTCACCGCCGAGCAGATGCGCAAGCTCGCGACTGATCGCAAGCCCAAGGCCCGTGCCGCCGTACTTGCGTGCCGTACCTGCATCGGCCTGTTGGAAAGCCTCGAAGATGATTTTCTGTTTTTCGGGCGCAATGCCGATGCCCGTATCCGACACCGCAAACTCCACGACGGCAGGTGCTTGGCCCAGGATCGGGTGATCGGGCGACCAGCCGCCTTTCGCAAGTCCAACGCGGAAACGGATGCCGCCATGGGTGGTGAACTTGAACGCGTTCGACAGCAGGTTTTTCAGCACCTGCATCAAGCGCTTCGGGTCGGTGTTCAGGTGACGCCCCAGCCCCGACTCGAGATTCGTCGTGAACTGCAGCGCGCGTGCCTCGGCTTCGTGGCGGAAGTTGCGCTCGATCGTCTCTTTCAGGTGCGTGAAAAGCAGATCTTCGGATTCGACCGTGACCGTTCCCGATTCGATCTTCGACAGATCGAGAATGTCGCTGATC
>CAZIXV010000414.1:0-3028 GCA_964543105.1 uncultured Steroidobacteraceae bacterium | reverse complement strand
GGCATCGTTCCAAGAGACGACCCGTGTCCTCACCGAGGCTGCGGTGCGCGGCTTGAAGGACGATCTGCGTGGTCTCAAGGAGAACGTCATCGTCGGCCGGCTCATCCCGGCAGGCACGGGGTCGTTCTATCACGCACGTCGCCGCAAGCGCAGCGAGGCAGGCTCTGGCCGCAGCTTCATGGATATGGGCGGCGGCGTCGCGGAGACCGAGGAATCGGTGTCCGACGAAGCAGGCGTTTCGACGGAGCAATAAAGCGCCGAAGGTGATGGGCGAGGGCGGATGGGAAGAGGGCTGAGCCGCTGGATAACGGCGGCCTTTGCCTTGACCACCCGCGCGCGACGATGGGGCCGACGAAGGCCTGAGTGCTAACCGCTTCATTTCTAAGCGTTGACACACTCGGGCCCGGTTCCTACAATCGCGCGCCTTTGATTGGCCAGCGCCGTCAACACCTCGCCCGCCAATCGCTTGAATTCAACCCGGGGCCGCCTTCCAAGGCGGCCTCGTGTTCTTCAAGGAATCGTATTTTTTATCTGGAATCCAAAGGCTTATGGCAACGGTTAGTCAGCTCGTTCGTAAACCGCGCAACCCGCCGAAATTCAAAACGAAGGTTCCGGCGTTGGAAGCTTGTCCGCAAAAACGCGGCGTTTGCACTCGCGTGTACACGACGACACCGAAAAAGCCGAACTCTGCGCTGCGCAAAGTCGCGAAAGTGCGCCTGACCAACGGCTTTGAAGTCATCAGCTATATCGGTGGCGAAGGCCACAACCTGCAAGAACACTCGGTCGTGCTGATTCGCGGCGGCCGTGTAAAGGATCTCCCTGGCGTGCGCTACCACACGGTGCGCGGCACGCTCGACTGCGCCGGCGTCAACGAACGTCGCCAAGGCCGCTCGAAGTACGGCGCGAAGCGACCCAAGAAATAAGTGATTGGTGACTCGCGCCGTGACTCGTAGTCACGACGCGAGTCGAACTTCGCCTGACTGATCCACGCATCACGAATCCCGAATCACGGTATCGAAACATGTCCCGCAGAGCCTCCGCCCCGACTCGCACGATTCTCCCTGACCCGCGCTTCAACAGCCTGCTGCTGGCGAAGTTCGTGAACATGGTCATGGAGCGCGGCAAGAAGTCCGTCGCAGAAAAAATCGTGTACGGCGCAGTCGACCGTATTGCCGAGAAGACCGGTAAGGAGGCTGAAGAATCGATCGAGTTGCTGACGCAAGCGCTCGACAACGTGAAGCCGACGGTCGAGGTGAAGAGCCGTCGTGTCGGTGGCGCGACCTATCAGGTGCCGATCGAAGTGCGCGCCACGCGTCGCCAGACCTTGGCGATGCGCTGGGTCATCGAAGCGGCTCAGGCTCGCTCGGAAAAATCGATGGCGCAACGGCTGGCTGCCGAACTGCTCGACGCGTCCGAGAACCGTGGTTCAGCGGTGCGTAAGCGCGAAGACACGCACCGTATGGCGGAGGCCAACAAAGCCTTCGCGCATTACCGTTGGTAATGCTGAAGACGCTCGCTCGCCTGTCGTGCGTGCGTCAATGAGAGAGTATCAACGTGCCCCGTACCACACCGATCGAACGCTATCGGAATATCGGCATCTCGGCCCACATTGACGCGGGCAAGACGACGACGACCGAACGCATTCTTTTCTATACCGGTGTGTCGCACAAATTGGGTGAAGTTCATGACGGCGCAGCCATCATGGACTTCATGGAGCAGGAGCAAGAGCGCGGCATCACGATCACGTCCGCCGCGACGACCTGCTTCTGGAAGGGCATGGAAGGCGGCTATCCCGAACACCGCATCAACATCATCGATACGCCCGGTCACGTCGACTTTACGATCGAAGTAGAGCGCAGCCTGCGCGTGCTCGACAGCGCAGTCGCAGTGTTCTGTGCCGTCGCCGGTGTGCAGCCCCAGTCCGAAACGGTCTGGCGGCAAATGAATAAGTACGAAGTGCCGCGTATCGCGTTCGTCAACAAGATGGACCGTGCAGGCGCAAACTTTCTGCGTTGTGTCGAACAGATCCGCACGCGCCTGCGTGGTGTGCCCGTACCGCTGCAGTTGCCAATTGGCGCCGAAGAAAATTTCGAAGGCGTCGTCGATCTCATTCGAATGAAAGAAATTTGGTGGGATCCTGCGACTCAAGGCACGAAATTCGAGTATCGCGACATCCCTGCCGACATGCAGGAGCAGTGCGTTGAGTGGCGCGGCAAACTCGTCGAAGCCGCGGCGGAAGCCAACGAAGAACTGCTGAACAAGTATCTGGAAACGGGCGAACTTTCGGACGACGAGATCCGCCACGGGTTGCGCGAGCGCTCGGTTCGTAACGAGATCGTGTTGTGTGTGTGTGGTTCGGCGTTCAAGAACAAGGGCGTGCAGGCGCTGCTCGATGCGGTGGTCGAATTCATGCCGTCCCCAGTCGATATGCCGCCGGTGACGGGGCTGCAGCAAGACGGCAGCGAGACCACGCGCAAGGCGAGCGATGATGAGAAGTTTTCCGCGTTGGCGTTCAAGATTCTGAACGACCCCTTCGTGGGCAGCTTGACGTTCTTCCGCGTGTATTCGGGTGTGCTCAACTCGGGCGACACCGTGATGAACGCGGGTAAGGACAAGAAGGAGCGCATCGGTCGCTTGTTGCAGATGCATGCGAACGAGCGCCAAGAGGTCAAGGAAGTGCGCGCAGGCGATATCGCTGCGGCGGTCGGCCTCAAAGACGTGATCACCGGCGACACGCTGTGCGATCCCGAGGCCGGGATTCAGCTCGAGAAGATGGATTTCCCGGAGCCTGTGATTTCCGTCGCGGTCGAGCCGCGCACGAAGGTCGACCAAGAAAAGATGGGCATGGCGCTGCAACGCCTGGCAAAGGAAGACCCGTCGTTTCGTTTGTCGACGGACGTCGAATCAGGCCAGACGATCATCGCCGGTATGGGTGAGCTGCACCTGGAGATCATCGTCGATCGACTGAAGCGTGAGTTCAAGGTCGAGGCGAACGTCGGCAAGCCGCAGGTCGCGTACCGCGAGACCA
>CAZIXV010000413.1:0-3056 GCA_964543105.1 uncultured Steroidobacteraceae bacterium | reverse complement strand
GCTTGCCTTCGGCCAGCCGCTCCATCCAGACGAAAATTTCGGTCCACACGGTTTGCGGACAGGCGAAACCGCACCACAGCCGCCCGGCCAGCGCAGTAAAGAAGAACAAGGACAACGCGGCGATGATGAGCAGCCACGTGAGAAAGAAAAAATCCTGTGGAAAAAAGGTCAGGCCGAATACGTAGAACTTGCGTGCCGGTAAATCGAACAGCAGCGCCTGACGGCCGTCCCAGGTCAGCCAGGGCATGCCGTAGAACAAACCCAGCAACGCGATGACGGCGGCGACACGCAGACGATTGAAGCGGCCGGTGACTTCGCGCGGATAAATCTTGCGCTGGGCTTCGTACAGGCTCGTGCTCTCGATGCGCGGGGGAGAGGTCGTCATGTCGATTCGGGTCGATTCGTGCCTTGGGCGCTGCGCGTATCCACAAGCCAAGCGGTCAGCGCTGCGGCGATCAGCGTCGTGACCCAGAAAAAGAAAAAGCCGAGCGCATAACCCGTGCGCCGATCGGCAAGCCACGCGGGCGGTGCATCGTCGTGCTTCAGATAGATGGGATCGAACAGCGCGAAGAACAACATCGTCGCGAAACACGCCGCGATGAAGCTGCACCACACGATCACGCCGATGTCCTGGCGTACGCGCGACCAGGTCGTGCGCTCATGTGCATCGAGGTGCGCTGTCGCCATCGGATTTCCTTACGAGGTGGGTGAGTCAGCGTCGGTGTCCGAAGTCGCGCTCGTCTCGGTGTCGCTCGTGGCGCTGAGTTGTTGCACTGTCGGCTCAGCTTCCGCACCGCCGAGCGAGACGACATAGGCGGCCAGCAAGCGCACGCGCGTGTCGCCGATGAGCGGCGAATGCGCAGGCATTTCGTTTTGCACGCCGTCACGGATCGTCGCGCGAATCGAATCGAAATCGCGGCCGTGCAGCCAGATGTCATCGGTCAGGTTCGGCGCGCCGAGCAGGCGGTTGCCCTTTGCGTCGGCTCCATGACAGGCAGCGCACATTGCTTGATAGCGCGGCTCACCGGCCTTTACCCAATCCTGCGGCGCGTTGCGCCCGCTCAAATGAACGACGTAGGAGGCGACCTCGTTCACGCCTTGTTCGCCAAGCGCCGGACCCCAGCCCGGCATGACGCCGTGACGGCCGTTCGCAATCGATTCGAGAATTGCGTTCGGCGTGCCGCCCCACAACCAATCTGCGTCGGTCAGATTTGGAAACCCTTTGGCACCACGCGCATCGGAGCCGTGACACGTCGAGCAATTGGCGCCAAAGAAATTCTTCGCCATCGCCATGGCGCTCGGATCTCGTGAGAGCTCGTGCAGGTCTTTGTCTTTTACGAGCGCGAGGCGCTCATCGAGCTTGGCGCGTTGCGCGGCCATCTGCTGCTCGTAAGCGGCGTACTGCGACCACGCGCTCTTGCCCGCGAAATTCCCGAGGCCCGGATACCACAGCAGATATCCGATCGCGAACACGATCGTGAGAATGAACAAGCCGAGCCACCAGCGCGGCAGCGGATTGTTGTATTCCTCGAGATCGCCGTCCCATACATGACCGGTCTTGCCTTTGCCGGAAGTGTCGTCGGCGGGCGCATGCGACGGGCGCGTCCGCGCGGTCCACCACATCAGCCACGCGCACGCCGCGATGTTCAGCAGCGTGAAGACGATGACGAACAAACTTGCCGATTGCGTCATCATGAGTGCGAACTCTCGAGCAGCGCTTCATCTTCCTCGAGCGGCATTTGTGCCGCCGCATCGAAGTCTTCGCGGCGCTCGCTGCGCCACGCCCAGAACCACAAGCAGATGAAAGCCACGAACAGCGTCACTGTGACCAAGGTGCGAAAGAGTGTCATGGCTGCCCCTTTGCGGCGGCGTCGCCGCCACTTGAGAATTTGAGCGCCTGCAAGTATTCGATCATCGCGTCCATCTCGGTGCGGCCGGCAACCGTTGCATCGACGAGCGCAAAATCCTCATCCGTGTAGGGCGTGCCGAGCTTGACGAGCGCGCGCATTTTCTTTTTCGTGAGTTCTGGGTCGAGGACGTTGTCTTCGAGCCAGGGGAAGCCGGGCATGTTCGACTCGGGCACGACATCGCGCGGATTGATCAAATGCACGCGATGCCATTCATTCGTGTAGCGACCGCCGACGCGCGCAAGATCCGGCCCGGTGCGTTTGGAGCCGAACTGGAATGGGTGGTCGTACACCGCTTCGCCAGCGAGCGAATAGTGACCATAACGTTCGGTCTCGGCTGGCAGCGGACGCACCATTTGCGAGTGGCAGTTGTAACAACCCTCCCGCACGTACACATCGCGCCCTTCGAGCGCGAGCGGCGAATACGGCTTCACGCCCGGCGCCGGCTCCACGACCGAACGCTGCGCATACAACGGCGCGATCTCGACGAGCCCACCGATGCTGATCACGACGACGATCAAGACACCGAGAAGACCGACTTTCTTTTCGACTATTTCGTGGTTCATGACTTTGGGTGATGAGTGATGGGTGATGGGTGATGGGTCAGAATGGGAGGTGGTTCGTGAGAGAGCGGAGCCTCTTGCCCATCACTCATCACTCATCACCCATCACTCATCCGTTACGCCGGCTGCAACACCGCCATCTCGACAGGTTTCGTTTCGCGCACTGTGCGCCAGACGTTGTAGGCCATGATGAACATGCCGGCGAGGAACAACACGCCGCCAAGCAGGCGCACGCCGTAGTACGGGTAGGTGGCTTTGAGTGATTCGACGAAGGTGTACGTCAAGGTGCCGTCGTCGTTCATGGCGCGCCACATGAGGCCTTGCATCACACCGGCAATCCACATCGAGGTCACATAGAGCACGATGCCGATCGTGGCGATCCAGAAGTGCGCATCCATCAGCTTGACGCTGTACATCTGCGTCTTGCCAAACAGCTTGGGAATCATCTGATACATGCAGGCGATGCTGATGAACGCCACCCAGCCGAGCGCGCCGGAATGCACGTGACCGATCGTCCAGTCGGTGTAATGCGAAAGCGCGTTCACCGTCTTGATCGACATCATCGGACCTTCGAACGTCGACATGC
>CAZIXV010000412.1:0-3058 GCA_964543105.1 uncultured Steroidobacteraceae bacterium | reverse complement strand
GTCTCGCCCTCCCACCAACCGATCGAATCGCCGTGGAGCGGACGAATGCTCGGATGCACATGAGACCCGCCGATGCGCACGATGCGCGTGTAATTGTTCATCTCGACTCGGATCGCCAAGTGCTCTGCGGTTTGCGCGATCTCGTAATTGTTGTTGTACAGATAGGTCAGCATCGGCGGGCCGGCATTGCCGCTCGTAAGAAAGCAGCGCTCGCCCAACGGGCGCGCTTCGGGACCATCGAAATTGCCGCGCGCCGTGCGGCGGGGATCTTCGCTTTCTTCGTCTTCGCCGGCGCGGTCGGCCGCCGCGCGTTGGTCCCTGAAAGGAATCCGTCCATCTGCGGGATCGACGATGAATGAGCTGCGATAGGTGCCGCGAATGCGTGCGAACGTCATTCCGGGGTCGATCCAAAATGCGTTGTAACCGCGGCCGCCTTGCAGGTCGCGGCCGTCGAACGTGGTCTGATCGCTCAAGTTGTCATCGCTGCGCTGGCGCACGACTTGCGGATGCGCGTTCGTGATCGCTTCGATCTGATCGTCGGGGATGATGAGTGCCGGATAGCGCGCGTTACGCTGCAGAGAAGTCAACGAAGCATTGGTCCAGGCGCCTTCGAAGCTTGGCTTGCCGTCCGCGGTGCGCGGCGGCGTATAGGCGCCTGCGGGCTGCATGAGCATGGCGCCTGCGAGAACGGCAAGGTTGAATCGAAGAAATGCTCGCATCGTCTCCCCCTAACGATCCTTTGACTTCCGTCGCCCGTGCACGCTGCCGTGGCGCACCTGGCAGGCGCTGGTGCGCTGGCAACGCTACCACCTCGCTCATGCAGCCAAAGTCAAAAACTGCGAATGGCGTCGGCGCTCACGACGCGCACGTTGTGAGTTCTTGTCAGCCGCCGTGTAGATTTTTCGGCATACTCGCGGGCCGAAAATAAGCCCCCTGGGCCATATCAGCCTGTGCCAAATCTTTACCCCAGCAAGGTAAATCAGCCTATGTCCGGTATTCGATCGAAGCTCATCAAGGCCAGCGTGCTCGCCGCGACGATGTCCTGGCTCGTCGCAGGTCACACGGCGTCAACCGCTGCTCCCGTTGACGCCAATCGCATGCGCGTTGCTGCGCAGAACAATGCCGACTGGTTGACCCACGGCCGCACCTACGATGAGCAGCGTTACAGCCCGCTCACCAAGATCAACAAAGACAACGTCGAGAAACTCGGGCTCGCGTGGTTTTTCGATCTCGATACGAGCCGCGGCCAGGAAGCCACGCCGATCGTTGTCGACGGCACGATGTTCGTGACCTCTGCCTGGAGCAAGGTGTTCGCGCTCGATGCGCGTACCGGCGCCTTGAAATGGCGCTTCGATCCCGAAGTGGCCGGGTCGAAAGCGGTCGATGCTTGCTGCGATGTCGTCAATCGCGGCGTCGGCGTGTGGGGTGACAAGGTTTTCGTCGGTACGCTCGACGGCCGCTTGATCGCATTGGACATGGCCACGGGCAAAACCGCATGGAGCGTGCAGACGACGGACCCTGCGAAGCGCTACACGATCACCGGCGCACCGCGTGTCATCAACGGCAAGGTCATCATCGGTAACGGCGGCGGCGAGATGGGCGTGCGCGGATACGTCACCGCGTACGATGCCGAAACCGGCAAACAAGTGTGGCGCTTCTATACGGTGCCCGGCGATCCGAGCCAGCCGTTCGAACAGCCTGAACTCGAAATGGCCGCGAAGACGTGGTCGGGCGAATGGTGGAAATACGGCGGCGGCGGCACGGTGTGGGATTCGATGGCCTACGACCCCGAACTCGGCCTGCTCTATCTCGGCATCGGTAACGGCAGCCCCTGGAATCATCAGATCCGTTCGAACGGCAAGGGCGACAACCTGTTCTTGTCTTCGATCGTCGCGTTGGAAGCGGACACCGGCAAGTATGTGTGGCACTTCCAATCGACGCCGGCGGAATCGTGGGATTTCACGGCGACTCAGCCAATCATTCTCGCGGACCTCACGATCGACGGTCAGCAGCGCAAGGTGCTGATGCAGGCGCCGAAGAATGGTTTCTTCTATGTCATCGACCGCACGAACGGTCAGTTCATTCAGGCGAAGAATTACGTCAACGTGACTTGGACGACGGGACTCGATCCGAAGACGGGACGTCCCGAGATGGTCGCCGAAGCGCGTTACCTGCGTGAACCTGCGATGGTGTCGCCGGGCCCGCTCGGCGCGCACAACTGGTACCCGATGTCGTTCAATCCGCAGACGAAGCTCGTGTACTTCCCAATCCTCGAGACCTCGAGCCGCTACGAGCACGACACCAAATTCCAATTCCGCGAGCGCAGCTGGAACACGGGCATCACGCGTTCTGCTACGAAGCCCAACGAGGCGACCGTGCAAGCCGCGGCCAAGAGCACGGGTGGTGCGGCGTTGCTCGCATGGGATCCGATCAATCAGCGCGAAGCGTGGCGGGTGCCTTACGAGCGCGCCGGTAACGGCGGCACGTTGTCGACGGGTGCGAACCTCGTCTTCCAAGGCTCTGTTGATGGCTACATGAACGCCTATGACGCAGAGAACGGTGATCGTTTGTGGTCTTACGATGTGCAAAACGCCGTCATGGGTGGACCGGCGACGTATGAACTCGACGGCGAGCAGTACGTGGCCACGCTGGCGGGTATTGGCGGCGTCGCGATGGGCGGCGGCCTCGGCGGCGGCAGCGCCAAGCGCAGCCAATTCGGACGCGTCGTCGTGTTCAAGGTTGGCGGCACCGCGCAGTTACCGCCGATCGGCCAGCAGACCGTGCGCACCGTGCCGGATCTGACGAAAGCAAACGTCAGCGGCGACGCCGAAGCAGGCGAGCGTCATTACGACCAGATTTGCGCGGTCTGCCACGGCGCCCGTGCACGCAGCATGACCTCGGTGCCCGACCTGCGCTTCTCCGCGACGATCATCGATCGCAACGAGTTCAAGGCCATCGTGCTCGACGGCACGCGTGCAGAAAAAGGCATGGTCGGCTTCTCATCGCTGCTGAAGCCCGAAGATTCAGAGGCGATCCGCGCGTATCTGGTGAAGCAGGC
>CAZIXV010000411.1:0-3070 GCA_964543105.1 uncultured Steroidobacteraceae bacterium | reverse complement strand
TTGCGAATGGCCTGAAGAAGGGGCTGCGATATGATGCAGCCCCCTCTCACACAGCGGCGAGATGACAATGCAACGAACACTTCTGTCCGCAACCTTATTGATGTGCCTCAGCCTTACGGGCTGTGGTGAGTCGTCGGCGCCCGACGTAAGCGACAATGACATCGAGGCGGCACGCCCAGCGGCTCCCGACACCTCCACTCCAAGCGAACCCGCATCTGTGCAGAGCGAATTCAGCGTGAGCGATATCGATCGCTGGAAGCGCGGCATGGAAGCGGAGATGCAAGCGGTGCAAGCGGCCGCCGCCAAACTGGCAAATGCCGCCGACGAGACCGAGAAAATCCAGGCGGTGAGCGATGCCTCCGAGGCCAACACGCTCGATGCGGGTGCAGCCGCGGCCGGGGTTGATCGCGATCAATACCGCCGCATCCGCAATAAACTTTCTGAAGCGGTTTCCAGACTGAGCCCCATAGAGATGGAAATGAACGTCTCGGAGATGCCGCCTGAAGTCGTGGAGCAGATGCAAGCCGCACGCGCGGCAGCCGCATCACAGGTCCAGACGCAGCTGCCGACCGATCTGTTCGAAGCGCTCAAGGCACAAGCCGCAGAACTACGCGAACTCAGCAAACAACTGGTGGCCGAGCGCATCAAGGTGGCCAACGCCGCGCGGTGAGCCAGGGACGGGCTACGGCCAACGGCCAACGGCCAACGGCCAACGGCCAGAACCATTCCCTCCCCTGCGTTAGCGGGGGAGGGTTAGGGAGGGGGCTCTTAAAAGCTGCGAACCACACCTATCGCGAGCCTCACTCCGAGTTGAACACGCAACAAGGCCCACGCCTCGCCTTCACGACGATCGATCCAGCGAACTCTCCCTGCGCAACGCCTGCCAGCCTCGCTTTACGGTCAATAGGTAAACGTCGACGCTCACCCGCGGAACTTCGTCGCACCTACACGACTACCCTCACGATCCGAGCGCGCAGCCGCTGCGATAGCAGCGTCCCGGAACGGGCTTAGTCTGGCTGCGCCACGCCTGGATGTCGCTGCGGCGAGCCGGGCAGTGTTCCCCGTAAATAAAGAGGAGCGAATCATGTCGTTCGCAAACAAGGTCGCATTGGTGAGCGGTGCAGGTTCTGGCATCGGCGAGGCCATCGCCAAAGATCTTGCGAGACTCGGCGTCAAAGTCGTCGTCACCGACATCGATCGCGACAATGCGCAGCGCGTGGTGGATGAGATTGGCGCGGCAGGCGGTACAAGCGTCGTGTTCGTGGCGGATAGCGCATCGGTGCAGGACAACGAACAGGCGGTCGCCTTTGCGTGCGAACGTTTCGGGAAGCTGCACTATGCAGTGAACAACGCGGGCATTGGCGGCAGCCAAGCGCCCGCCGGTGAAGTCGATCTCGCAGATTGGCAGCGCGTCATCGATATCAATTTGAACGGCGTGATGTACGGGATGCGCTACCAGATTCCTGCGATGCTCGAGGCAGGCGCGGCAGAATGCGCCATCGTCAACATGGCCTCGATTCACGGCACCGTCGCCGCGCTCGGATCGGGCGCTTACACGGCGGCCAAACACGGCGTGGTGGGGCTCACCAAAAACGCCGCCGCGGAATACGGACCACAAGGGTTGCGCATCAACGCGGTCGGCCCTGCATATATCGATACGCCCCTATTGAACAATCTGCCGCCGGAAATTCGTGATGAACTCGTCGGCCGGCATCCGCTCGGTCGTCTCGGCCGCCCCGATGAAGTCGCGAAAGTCGTGCGCTTTTTGTTGTCCGACGACGCCTCGTTCGTCACGGGCAGCTACTACCTCGTTGATGGCGGCTACACCCTCGTTTGAACAGCCGTCAGGCAGCCGCCCAGCCCGCAGCCGTAAACTGGGTCGTCACAATCGATCGCATCGTCGAGCACCGAGCAGTAGCAGACGTGTACGATCGAGTGTCTCGATGCAGCCTTACTAACGCGTGAATTTCTCGAAGTCTCATCACCTTTGGCTGCTGGCGACACTGAGCATCCTGCTCAGCGGGTGTATGGATCTACCCGATCTCGAGGGACGCAGCGTCTCGACCTACGTTGCGGACACCGACGACACGCGGCTCGGCCAAGCGATCGCACCACTCGCATACGCTCATCCTGGCAAAGCCGGCATCCATGCGCTCGCTGACGGCCGCGATGCGTTCGCAGCTCGCGTGTTGTTGGCGCGCGCCGCTGAACGCTCGATCGACGTGCAGTACTACGTCTGGCACGACGACATGTCCGGCACCTTACTGTTCGAAGAATTGCATGATGCCGCCGATCGCGGCGTGCGCGTGCGCCTGCTGCTCGACGACAACAACACGACGGGGATGGACCCCACCTTGTCGATGCTCGACGCGCATCCCAACATCGAGGTGCGGCTGTTCAATCCGTTCATGCATCGCCGCTGGCGCGCACTCGGTTTTCTGACCGACTTCTCCCGCCTCAACCGCCGCATGCACAACAAATCGTTCACGGTCGACAATCAGGTCACGATCATCGGCGGACGCAATGTGGGCGATGAATACTTCGAAGCCGGCGATTTGCTGTTCGTCGATCTCGACGTCATGGCCATCGGTTCGGTCGTGCCCGAGGTCTCGCAAGATTTCGATCGCTATTGGGCGAGCGACTCCGCCTATCCTGTCGAGCGGATCCTGCGTCGCGTCGACCCACAAGCGCTCGAGGCGCTTTCGACTCACGCTTCGAGCATCGAACGCATCCCTGCCGCCGCGGCGTATGTGGAAGCGATTGCGGCTTCACGTTTTTTTAATGACTCGCGAGTCGGAGAGCTACCGTTCGAGTGGGCCGCCACGCGCATGGTGAGCGACGATCCGGCGAAAGGCTTGGGACGCGCCGCTGAGGAAGCCCTTGTATCGCTGCGACTTCGAGACATCCTCGGCGCTTCGACGCGCGAGGTGCATCTCATCTCACCTTATTTCGTTCCGACGGCGGATGGCGTCGAAGCGCTCGTCGCACTCGCGCAGCGCGATGTCGACATCACCATCCTGACGAACTCTTTGGAAGCGACGGACGTCGCCGCCGTGAGCAGGAAAATCAG
>CAZIXV010000410.1:0-3073 GCA_964543105.1 uncultured Steroidobacteraceae bacterium | reverse complement strand
AGCGCTGTGTCATACGAGAGATTTCGGAGGTGGGAAGTCGGATTTCGGAAGTGGGAGGTGGGGATCACATGCAAGCCTTTCCGCCTTCTCCTTTCCGCCTTCTCCTTTCCGCCTTCTCCCTTCCGACCTCCCACTTCCGACCTTCCCATGTCGCTTTACGATCCGTCCTACCGGCCCGACGCCGCGACGCTCGAAGCGCTCGCGCACTTCATCGCCATCGTTGACCAAGGCATGCACGCCGCCGGCTTCCAACAATGGCAAGCCGATCTCTAAACAATTGCGATAGAACGTGCGGGAGAACTGCTCGGCGACGACGGCACCGATCTTCGTGGCCGCAAGCGCTTTCGTGGCCAGCGCGCGTCCCGAGGAGCAACCAAAGTTACGGCCCGCAACCAGAATGTCGCCAGGACGAACCTTCTTTGGAAATTCCGGATTAACGGTTTCGAGCACGAACGCCGCCATTTCCTGCGGCGACTTGAACATGACGTGCGTGGGTGTCAGTGCATCGGTGGGAATGTTGTCGCCGAACTTCCAGCAACGACCCTGAAAAATCCAATTCGTTGACAAGTTCCTCTTCCTGCCCGCATGAAGCGGCGCTGCCTTTGACGAGGAACATTGTCGGGACGGGCGCACATTCCGTCTATTAGCGCTTGGTCAACAACCCATAGCTGATCGTTATCCCTTTGCGCGCTTGCTCGTCTCTGCTCTGACGGACTTTCTGCTCGTTCGTTGCTTCGCGCTCGCGTTCGAGACGCGCGATGTCGTCCGTCGCGGCACGAGTGGATATCCCAGTGCCGGACAGAGCTCCACGATGTCCTTCTGCAGCACGCGCGCCAGCTCAGAGAGGTGCGCATCGGCGCGCATCAGAAAACCGACCGGCCGTTCGACGGCTGCCTTCGCGACCTCAGCACGCTGCGATGGCTTCAACACCACTTCCAGGAGCTTGCCGGCGATGACCTGGTCCTCCACGGAGTCCATCGACAAAATGCCGATGAATTCGCTACCGATGGTCGTGGCGTTCAAATAAACCACCGAATTGCTGCTGATGGTCGTGGCGCGCGGCTGCACGCCGCGGCTGTGCGCGAGCTCACACAGCGCTTCGTAATAGGAAAGAACATCGACGGAGTACAGCCAGCTGTATTTCGTGAGCTGCTCGATGCTGACCGAACCGACGCCGGCGAGTGGATGATTCGCGTCGACGAACAAGCCGCAGCGATCGTAGAACAGCGCTTCGCCCACCAAGTCGGGTTTGCCGACAATGGCGTCGAGCGGGGCGATGGCGAAATCCAACTCACCCAGCTGCAACGCCGGCACTAGCTCCTCGGCGACTCCACTCACCACATTGAGTCGCACGGAATAGCGGCTTTGGGACAATTTGGCGTTGGCGGCGGGAATCACCCGACCCAAAAAACCGGTGCCGCGCGCAACGCCGACCGAGATGTGACCCGTAAAACCGCCTGAGATGGCCGCGCGTTCGTTTTCGAGCTGCTGCCATTCCGCGAGCACGCGCTTCGCGCGTCGATAGACGGCCTTGCCGAGCTCAGTCGTGGTCACACCCTTGGTGCCGCGATGGAGCAGCGGCTCCCCGAAATGCGCTTCCAATTGCTGGATGCTCTTGCTCAAACCGGGCTGCGACAAATTGAGGGTGTCCGCTGCCTTGCCGAGGCTGCCACCCTCCACGACGGCGATAAAGCGTTTGAGCTGTGCAAAGTCCATGAAGTCACTTCCTTTGGTTATGACCCGTATCGGCCGGGCTATTGGACAGTAAGGACCCAGGTTGACCAGAATCGGGGCCTGAACAGCATGCAAGGTGAACCGATGGCTGCGAACGTGAAACCCGGAAGCGTCCCGGAGAACTCCGACCAGGATCTCGAGGATCGCATCTCGCGCCTACTCATCGGCGCCGTCGATATGCATTGTCACTCCGGCCCCTCGGTCATGGAGCGCGACATCAATCACATCGAGGCCATGCAAGAAGCCGCCGCTGCGGGCTTTCGCGCCATGCTGATCAAGGATCATTACTACTCGGCGACGCCGATCACCGAGATGCTCAATCAGGCATATGGACATCTCAACGTGACAATGTTCTCGGGCGTGCCGCTCAACAATGCGCTGGGCGGATTCAACAAGCACGCAGTCGATCATGGCATTGCGCTCGGCGCCAAACTGGTGTGGCTGCCGACCTTCTCGTCGAAGAATCATTGTGAGTCCCCGTTCGGACTCAAAGTCGGTTTCCCGCGCACCAAGAAGAAACTGCTGCCGATCGACCAACTCTCGCCGCTCGATGCGAACGGCAAGGTCAGAGACGACGTCAAGGAGATCCTCGATCTCATCGCCCAGAACGATGTCATCCTCGCCGGCGGCCACTGCCACATTTCAGAAATTTTCCCGGTGTTCGAAGAAGCGAAAAAGCGCGGCGTAAAAAGGCTGCTCGTCAATCATCCGACGTTCGTCGTCGGTGCCTCGCATGACGACATCCGCGCGCTCGTCGCGATGGGCGCTTACATCGAGCACTCGATGTGCATGTTCATCCCAGTGCCTAAACGCAAGCGCGACCCCTTCCCACCAGAGGAACTGGATCTGCTGATCAAAGCCGGCACAGTGGATCGCACCATTCTGGCTTCGGATCTCGGTCAGCAAGGCGCGGATCATCCGGTGCTCGGCTTTCGCAATGTGATCAAGATCTGCATCGGTCTTGGCTATTCGGATCAAGACATCCATAAGATGGTTTCGCGTAATCCGCTCGAACTGCTGGGCATCTGACGTCGCTTCACGGCGAGCGCTTCCGCGGGCGGCAAAGATGATGTTTGCGCCGACTGGGAGCGACGCCGCCTTCAACTCGATGGCTTTGCCAACTTTTTGAAGTGGTCGAGTTGCGCGAGCGCGCCTGCGCGCATCAAACCCTGATCGCTTGCCACCATCAGCGCCGTGACGCCGAGATCGAGCAACTGCTTGGCTTCGTCCGATGCCATGTTGCGGGTGACCGCGCACAGCGCCTTGCCGCTCTTCAACACCGCCTCGGCAACGATCTTGACGGCTTCGTCCAGCGTCGGCGCCGGTCCCGTCGCGTTGC
>CAZIXV010000409.1:0-3078 GCA_964543105.1 uncultured Steroidobacteraceae bacterium | reverse complement strand
GATTGCAAAATGGGCTGGATCGTCTTTGGCGTCATCGTTCTCCTGGTCGTCTTTTTCGTTTCGATCTACAACCGCCTCGTTAGTGGCCGCAACGCTTATAAGAACGCGTTTGCACAAATCGATGTGCAACTCACCCGTCGCCACGATCTGATTCCGAATCTGGTCGAGACCGCGAAGGGCTATATCAAGCATGAGCGCGAAACGCTCGAAGCCGTCATCACCGCGCGCAATCAAGCGGTCAGTGGTCTGAAAGCCGCTGCCGCGAATCCCGATAATCCGGCGGCCGTGCAGCAATTGGCAGGCGCCGAAAACGCACTCACCGGCGCACTCGGTCGCCTGTTCGCCTTGGCGGAGGCGTATCCGGATCTCAAAGCCAATCAAAACATGATGCAGCTGTCCGAAGAGCTCACGTCGACCGAAAACAAAGTGGCGTTCGCACGCCAAGCGTTCAACGACGCCGTGATGAACTACAACAACACACGCGAGATGTTTCCAAACAGCATCGTCGCAGGCATGTTCGCGTTCACGCCGGCGCAATTGCTGCAAATCGAATCGCCCGAGAAGCGGGCGGTACCGCAGGTTTCATTCTAGAAACGGTTAGGCGATAGGCGATCGCGGATAGAACAGCACGGATCAGCTTCGCACCTATCCGCTATCGCCCATCCGCCATCGCCTTCTGTCTCAGATGAATTTCTTCGAGCATCAACACCAAAGCCGCAAGTTGTCGCGGTGGCTCGTCGTGCTATTCGTGAGTGCGGTGATCGCCGTCGTGGCAGCGGTTGATTTCGTGTTGTTCACCGCCTTTGCCTCGCTCGGACCGGACAGCTACGGCATCGTGGTGCCGAATGCAGAATGGTTGAGTGCGCACTCGGGGCTGGTTGTCGTCACGACGCTGATCGTCGCGGGCATCATCGGTGTGGCCAGTCTCTATAAATCAGTCTTGTTGCGCGGGGGTGGCGGTGCGGTCGCGCGTTCGCTGGGTGGCGTGCGAATTGCGTCGGATACGCGCGATCCGTTGCAGCGACGTTTGTTGAACGTGGTCGAGGAAATGTCGATTGCTTCGGGCGTGCCGATGCCCGAGGTGTATCTGCTCGAACAAGAAGCAGGCATCAACGCCTTCGCCGCAGGCCAGAACCCCGCGAATGCGGCGATTGGTGTGACGCGCGGCGCCATGACGAAGCTCACCCGCGCGGAACTGCAAGGTGTGATCGCGCACGAGTTCAGCCATATCTTGAATGGCGATATGCGTTTGAACGTGCGCTTGATGGGCATGCTGTTCGGATTGCTGGTGATCGCGATCATCGCGCGCACCGTAATGAGATACGCGCACCGCGGCCGACGCCGCAGCGGCGTGCCGGCTGCGATCGCGGTTGCCGCAGTCGTCTTCGTCATCGGGTATATCGGGTTGTTCTTTGGCCGGTTGATTCAAGCCGCCGTATCGCGCAGCCGCGAATCGCTGGCGGATGCGTCGGCAGTGCAGTTCACGCGTGATCCGAGCGGGCTGCGCGGTGCGCTCGTCAAAATTGGAGCGGCGGGCGAAGGCTCGCATCTGGCGAATGCCGAAGTCGAAGAAGTCGCGCACATGCTGTTCGCGCCCGGCATCAAACGCCTGTTTGCTACGCACCCGGCGTTGGAAACGCGTTTGAAAGCCATCGATCCGCGTTTCGACAAACGTGAATTCGCCGAAGTGCGAGCGCGCATGGCAGCGCAGGAGAGCGAGCCTGCGCAAGAGCAGGCGGCTGCGAGCGGTGCGGAGCGGTTGGCCGAACTCCTGCAGATGCCGGCCGCAGCCGGCGTGGCCGGTTTGGTCGGCAATCCCGATACGGCGCATATGGCCGCGGCGTATCGGATTCGCGAATCGCTGCCAGCGCGCTTGGTGGATGCAAGTCATCACCCCGAGTCGGCGCGGGCGCTGTTGTTTGCTTTGGCGATCGATTGCGAGCCGGCGGCGCGCGAGCGCCAGCTGTCTTTCATCGGCCAGCAATTGGGTCCGGCGCTCGCTGCGGCGGCGAGCGAGTTCACGGCCGATGTGGAAGCGCTCGCCTCTGAACAGCGATTGCCGTTGTTGCTGACCGCCTTTCCGGCGCTTCGCCAGCTCACACGCGAGGAGCGACTGCAGGTGATGGCGTGCCTCAATGGGCTCTTGCAGCGAGATGGACGTTCATCGTTGTACGCGTATGCGTTGCGTAAATTGGCCCAGGTGCATTTACGAGATGACCTGGATGCACGCGCCCGTCTCGGCCGACGCACGCTGGCGGCCGTCGCGCCGGATTTGCAGGTGGTGTTTTCGGTCCTGGCGCAGCACGGTCATGCCACCGAAACCGACGCTCGGCGTGCGTATGAGGCCGGCTTGCATCATGTACTGCCGCGCGAACGACCCGCCTATGCGCCGCGCCGCGATTGGCAACCGGCGATGGATGTAGCGCTGAGTCGTTTGGATACGCTCGCGCCGCTGGCAAAAGAACAACTCGTCGAGGCGTTGGCCAAGGTCGTCATGCATGATGACCAACTCACCGTGGGCGAAGCCGAGTTATTGCGCGTGGTTTGTGCGGTTTTGCATTGTCCGCTGCCGCCGCTCGCCGCGTTGGCAATAACGCCTGCGGTTAAGTACGACAGTCCCTGACAGCTTTCGCCGCTTCAATGCGGCCCGCAAGTGACCGACTATTCGGTCACGGTTGAAGCCGGCCTTAGAATCGCCATTCAAGCGCTCACGATCCTTCGTCGCGCTCCCACACTCGATGTTCACTTGCCCGGTGCATTTGCGCCGTGGCGCTTGTCGGTAATACATGTCCAAAACGATTACGGTTCGCGGCGCCCGCCAGAACAATCTCAAGAATCTCACGCTCGAATTGCCGACGAACGAACTGATCGTCGTCACCGGTGTGTCCGGTTCCGGCAAGTCCTCGCTCGTGTTCGACACGCTGTATGCCGAAGGTCAGCGCCGCTACGTCGAAACGTTTTCGCCCTACGCGCGCCAGTTCCTGGACCGCATGGACAAGCCGCAGGTGGATCGCATCGATGGCAGTCCGCCAGCGATTGCGATCGACCAGACGAATCCGGTGCGCACATCGCGCTCCA
>CAZIXV010000408.1:0-3082 GCA_964543105.1 uncultured Steroidobacteraceae bacterium | reverse complement strand
GCGGCACGCTCTGGCCGTCAACCGTCAACCGTCAACCGTCAACCGTCAACCGTCAGCTAATGCCCCTCGAACGCAAATTTCTAATGACCGAAGTGCTGCCTCACGAAGGCCGCATGTTGCTGCTCGATGACATGCTCGATGCGAATGCCGAGCAGGTGAGTTGCGGGGTCACGATTCGCACCGACAGTATGTTTTGCGATGGCGTTAATGGCGTGCCTTCGTGGGTTGGGCTCGAGTACATGGCGCAAACGGTGTCGACGTATTCCGGAATCGACGAAGCGCGCGCAGGCCAGCCACCCAGCATCGGGTTGCTGCTCGGCTCGCGACGCTACAAAGCGGAAGTGCCGTTTTTCCCTATCGGCGCGCAATTGCGCATCGATGCGCAGCTGCTGATGCGCGATGAGAATGATCTCGTCGCCTTCGATTGCACGATCCTCGCAAACGACCGCGTTCTTGCCCGCGGTGACGTCAAGGCCTATCGGCCCAAGGACGTGTTTTCGGTCGTGCGCGGCGAGCGGATCTGAAACGCCGAGCGCGATCCGGGGCGCGGGGCGCGGGGCCCGGGCCAGAAGCTCGCCTCGCACAGAATCTCAGTCCAAGCTGCGAGTCCCGAGTCCCGAGTCCCGAGTCCCGAGCCCTCATCCCTTCACCGTCGACAGCAGAGCCAACCCCGTGACCCCGACCTCACCTCCCCGCAGCATCCTCATCACCGGTTCCAGCCGCGGGATCGGCCGCGCGATTGCCGAGCGGCTCGCCGCTTCAGGCTTTCAGGTGATCGTGCACTGCCGTGAGCAACGTGCGGCCGCCGACGAGGTCTGCCAAGCCATTGTCGGCCAGGGTGGCCTGGCGCCCCGCATCATCCAATTCGATATCGCCGATCGCGAAGCGAGTCGCGCTGCGATCAGCGCGGATATCGACGCGCACGGCGCCTACTACGGCGTCGTTTGTAATGCGGGTCTGACACGCGACGGCGCCTTTCCAGCCTTGAGCGGTGAGGAATGGGATGCAGTGCTGCGCACGAATTTGGACGGTTTCTACAATGTCTTGCATCCGACCATCATGCCGATGGTTCGCCGCAAGGCAGGCGGGCGCATCGTCACACTGTCGTCCGTATCGGGTGTCGTCGGCAACCGCGGGCAAGTGAATTACAGCGCCTCGAAGGCGGGTATCATCGGCGCGACGAAGGCACTGGCCGTCGAACTCGCGAGCCGCAAGATCACCGTGAATTGCGTTGCGCCAGGTTTGATCCGTACGGACATGATGAGCGAGGCGCCGGTCGAAGAAGTGCTCAAGGCAGTGCCCGCGGGCAGGGTCGGTGAACCGCACGAAGTGGCGGCAGTCGTGAATTTTCTGATGTCCGATGACGCCGCATATATCACGCGACAAGTCATCGGCGTGAATGGCGGGATGACTTGATGAATTTGTCAGCGAAACGTGTCGTCGTTACGGGCTTCGGCGGCATCACCGCGCTCGGCCACGACTGGCCGACGATCGAACGTGCCTTGCGTAACAACGTCAGCGGCATCGCCCACATGCGCGACTGGGATCGTTACATCGATCTCAATACCCGCCTTGGCGGCCCAGTCCCGAAGTTCGAATTGCCGCCGCATTACACTCGCAAAGTGACGCGCACGATGGGTCGTGTGGCGCTGCTCGCCACCCGCGCAAGCGAAATGGCGCTCGAGAATGCCGGTTTATTGAATGATCCCGTGCTTGGCAGCGGCAAGATGGGCGTGGCCTACGGCTCGTGCACCGGCAGCACGGATGCGATCCGCGAGTTCGGCTCGATGATCGAAACCGGCGATGTCGGTGGCATCAACGCGACCACCTATCTGCGGCTGATGCCGCACACCGCAGCAGCCAACATCGGCGTGTACTTCGGCATCAAGGGCCGCGTGATTCCCGCGTGCAGCGCGTGTACGTCCGGCAGCCAAAGCATCGGTTACGCGTACGAGTCGATCAAATTCGGCCGCGCAACGCTGATGGTTGCGGGTGGTGCGGAAGAGTTGTGCGCGTCCGAAGCGGCCGTGTTCGACACGCTGTATGCCACCAGCACACGCAACGACACGCCGACGCAAACGCCGAGCCCCTTCGATCGCGATCGCGATGGTCTCGTGATTGGCGAAGGTGCGTGTACTTTGATTCTCGAAGAATACGAACACGCCAAGGCACGCGGCGCGACCATCTACGCGGAGATCGTCGGCTTCGGCAGCAACTCCGATGGCGACCATCCAACGCATCCGAATACGAACACGATGGAAGTGGCGATGAAGCTCGCGCTCGAAGACGCGCACATTTCCGCGAACGACGTCGGTTACGTGAATGCGCACGCCACCGCGACCGATCAAGGTGACATCGCCGAATCGCATGCCATGGAGCGCCTGTTCGGTACGCGCATTCCCGTGAGTTCGGTCAAAGGTCATCTCGGCCACACCCTGGGCGCCTGCGGGGCGATCGAAAGCTGGTTTTCGATCGAGATGATGCGCGCCGGCTGGTTCATGCCGACGCTCAATCTCAACAACGTCGATGAAAAATGCGGCGAGCTCGACTACATCATGAACGGTGGCCGCGAGTTGCAGACCGAGTACGTGATGAACAACAACTTCGCGTTCGGCGGCGTGAACACGTCGCTGATTTTCAAGCGGGTGGCGTAGCATCAACATGACGTGCGTTGCGTTGACAGCGCGACGCACGCTACGTTCTGATGCGCCGGTTGGCGCGAATAACAAGAAAGCGGGCAATTCGACGCCAAGGCTCGGCCGTCAATGATCATCACGGCGATTTCGTCACCGTCGAACGAATCGGACGCGACGTTCGATCGTACGGTAAAGACAACCAACGGAAGGCACGTTCATGAAGAACCTGGTGTTGTTGAGTCTATTGATCGCCGGCGGCTGGTTTGGCTACCGCCATTAGGTACTGGCAGCCTCGAACCGATCGAAAATCCCACCTTCGCGGAAATCCGCTTACAAATGCCGATCGAAGGCCGCGACATCGAGATGGCGCTGTTCGGCGAGATGAGCGATGAAAAAGACTGCCGCGAACGCGCGCAGCGTGTGTGGGAAAAAGTAATCGACGACTG
>CAZIXV010000407.1:0-3148 GCA_964543105.1 uncultured Steroidobacteraceae bacterium | reverse complement strand
ACGAACTATTGGTTCTACGTCCAAGCTCTCCGCTCGTTTGCGGCGCCTCGCGCCGTGACTCAAGGCGCAGCCCATCGTCGGCTCGCGTCCGGACGGAGCTTTTTGTCGCGCCAGTCGTTAAGGGACGCGAAGCTATGATGACGAATACGTTGGATCGAACTCGCCTGTGCGAGTTACATGGCTCTCGCCATTCGTCATGCCGTCCTCTTCTCTTCGGTGACGTGAGCTCAACATGAACGTCATCCTCTTCTCCAAACGACTCGGACGCGCACGCCAGATCGAACTCGGGCATCCGCTGGCGATGTCGCTCATGATCTCCGCGGTGGTGATCCTGCTGGGCGGTACCCTGTTCTTGGGAATCCAGCTCGGCCGTGGTGGTTTTCTCTCCGATCCGGTCGCGCACGTCAGCGACTGGAGCCGCAAGATCGAAGCGCAAAGCGCACAAATCATCGAAGCAAAACGCGACGTGCAAGAACGGCTGGATGCATTGGCCGGCCGCGTCGGACAAATGAACGCCCACGTCATTCGGCTCGATGCGCTCGGCCGCCGACTCACCGAAATGGCGAATCTCGACAAGGGCGAATTCAATTTCGAAAGCCCGCCGGCCGTCGGCGGACCTGAAGGCCTCATCGAAGGCGCAATCGTCGCAGCGCCCGAGCTCACCTCGATGATCGATGAGCTGGATTCGCAGATTCTCGACCGCGAGCAGCAATTGAGCGTGCTCGAAAGCATGATTTCCAACCGCAATTTGAGCCGGCAGATCGTTCCGAATGGCCGGCCGGTGTCGCAGGGTTGGATTTCCTCTTATTACGGTCAGCGCACGGATCCTTTCAACGGCCGCAAAGCCTTCCATCGCGGTATCGACTTTGCCGGCCCGGCGGGTTCGCAAGTCGTTTCAGTGGCGTCGGGCGTCGTGACGTACACCAAAGATCGCTTCGGCTACGGCAAGACCGTGGAAATCAATCACGGCAACGGCTACGTGACCCGCTACGCCCACAATCAGAAAGTTCTGGTTTCGATCGGCGAAACCGTACAGAAAGGTCAGCCCATCGCGCTGATCGGCTCGACCGGCCGCTCAACGGGTCCGCATCTGCATTTCGAAGTGCTGAAACAGGGTCGCGCGGTCGATCCGATGAAGTTTATTCGGCAGTAACCAGCCCCCTCGTATCGCTAAGTCCGTTCGTGCTCAGCTTGTCGCAGCACGAAGCCCAGCCCTTCGACGAGCTCAGGGCGAACGGAAGTTCAACTCGCGGCGCGCGGAATAGACCCAGGCCCGCGCGCTTACGCTCTTACTACGCAATCTCCGCCAGCGGCAGCGCCGGGACGTAGGCGATCGGCGCCTCGTCGAGGTTATCGAACGTCACCTCTTCCCAGGCACCAGGCGTCGCGAGCAGTTTGCGCGCCAAGCGGTTATTCAATGCATGGCCGGATTTGTAACCGGTGAATTCCGCGATCAGGCTGCGGCCGAGCAGATACAAATCGCCGATCGCATCGAGAATTTTGTGTTTGACGAATTCGTCTTCGTAGCGCAGACCGTCTTCGTTCAAAACGCGGTGATCATCGAGGACGACGGCGTTATCCATCGTGCCGCCGAGCGCCAGATTGCGCGAACGCAAGTACTCGATGTCGCGCATGAAGCCGAACGTGCGCGCACGACTGATTTCTTTGAGAAACGTCGTCGTCGAAAACTCCATTGTGGCGACGTTGTTGCGCTTGCGGAAAATCGGGTGGTCGAACTCGATTTCGAAATTCAGCTTGTAACCGTTATACGGCGTGAATCGCGCCCACTTATCGCCGTCTTCGACCTGAATCGGTTGCAGCACGCGCGCGAAACGCTTGGGCGCATCCTGCTCGGTAATGCCTGCTGATTGCAGCAGAAACACGAACGGACCGGCGCTGCCGTCCATGATCGGTACTTCTTCGGCCGACAACTCGACATACACGTTGTCGATACCCAAACCCGCGAACGACGAAAGCAAATGCTCGATCGTCGAAATACGCACGCCGTCTTTGATCAATGACGTGCCGAGCGTCGTCTCACCGACGAGCTCAGCGTCGGCAGGCACTTCGATCGCGCCGTCCAGATCGATGCGACGGAACACGACTCCCGTGTTCACGGGCGCCGGCTTCAGCACCATCAGTACTTTCTTGCCGGAATGAAGTCCTACGCCACTGGCGCGGATGGGATTTTTGAGGGTTCGTTGTCGCAGCATGATTGCGCTCCGAGCGGCGCTCGCTCGCGTTCGATCAATAGCGCTAAATCAAGCGCAGATAGCCCGTTTAGAGCCGGCGGCACCGTAGCACCGGCTCTTTGAGCCCACAAGGCAGTCCCTTCTATCGCCGTCATCGACAACCGGGCGCGGGGACTAATCGCGCCCGGTCGCCTGATGCGTTAGTCCGCCTGACGACGCAAAAATGCCGGAATATCGAGGAGCGAGGTGTCCTCGACATTCAAGCCATCGCCCACCGCGCGACGCTGCTGCGGCACGTGGCCTTCGCGTTGATTGCGGATGTACGTCGGCACATGCAGGTTATCGAGCGTTGGCACGCTGCCGCGCCCTGCTCGCCCGCCGGCAATCGCCGTCATCTTGCGTGCATCCGGCGTGTGCTGCATTTGCGCAACCGGACGACCAATGCCGGTCGCAACCACCGTTACGCGAATGTCTTCGCTCATTTCAGGATCGATCACGCAGCCGACGACGACGTTCGCATCTTCGGAGGCGTACTGCTTCACCGTATCGCCCACCACACTGAACTCACTGGTACGCAGATCGGGTCCCGCCGTGACGTTGATTAGCAGGCCGTGCGCGCCCGAAAGATTGACATCTTCGAGCAGCGGGCTCGATACGGCCGCTTCCGCCGCTTCGCGCGCGCGGTTTTCCCCGCGAGATGTGCCCGACCCCATCATCGCCATGCCGGTTTCGGCCATCACGGTACGCACGTCGGCAAAGTCGACGTTGATCATGCCGGGCCGTGTAATCAATTCAGCGATACCTTGCACGGCGCCTTGCAGCACCTGGTTCGCCGACTTGAATGCATCGAGCAGCGTGACATCACCGCCGAGCACCGTGAGCAGCTTCTGATTGGGGATCGTAATCAGCGAGTCGACGTGACGGCTCAATTCGGCGATGCCGTGTTCCGCCGAGTT
>CAZIXV010000406.1:0-3151 GCA_964543105.1 uncultured Steroidobacteraceae bacterium | reverse complement strand
GGGCTCGGGGCTCGGGTAAGATGCCCACCTCGCGCGCGTGTGCGACTGATGGAATCGGTCGAGCGCATAGCCGTACTTTTGACCTCTGACCTCTGACCTCTGACTCTGACCCGCGCCCCGAGCCCCGAGCCCCTTTATGCGTATCGGCCCCTACGTCCTCCCCAACAATCTCGCGCTCGCGCCGATGGCGGGTGTGACCGATCTGCCGTTTCGATTGTTGTGCCGTCGCATGGGTGCGGGGATTGCCGCAGGCGAAATGCTCACGAGCGATGTGCGTTTATGGGGCACGGAAAAATCGCGGCGGCGCATGGACCACAGCGGCGAACCCGAGCCACGGATCGTGCAGATCGCGGGTGGCGATGCGCAGATGATGGCGGAGGCTGCACGGCGCAATATCGACGCCGGCGCGCAGATCATCGACATCAACATGGGCTGCCCCGCCAAGAAGGTTTGCAACAAGGCGGCCGGCTCTGCGCTCATGCGCGATGAAGCATTGGTGCGCGAGATTCTCGAAGCGGTCGTCGCGGCGGTCGACGTTCCCGTAACCCTGAAAATGCGCACAGGCTGGGACGAGTCGAATCGCAATGCGGTCGCGCTTGCGCGGATGGCGGAAGCGATTGGCATTCAGGCGCTCGCGGTACACGGCCGCACACGCGCGTGCATGTACAAAGGCGCGGCTGAGTACGAAACGATCCGCGCCGTCAAAGAAGCCGTGTCGATTCCGATTTTCGCCAATGGCGACATCGACTCACCGCACAAAGCGAAGTTCGTGCTTGAACAAACCGGCGTAGATGGCTTGATGATCGGACGCAGTGCGCAAGGCCGCCCGTGGATATTCAGGGAAATTACTGCGTATTTGCGCGATGGCGAGGAACTGCCGCCGCCTTCCGCCGCGGAAGTCCGTGATATCATGCTCGCCCATTTGCGCGACCTCCACGCCTTCTATGGGGAAGAAACCGGAGTCAGAGTCGCGCGCAAACACGTCGATTGGTATGCGAAGGGTAAGCCGTCAGGACACGCTCTTCGTCATGCAGTGATGCAGGCAACGGATGCTCCGACTCAACTCGAGCGTGCGAGAGCGTATTTCGACGCCCTGGCCGCGGAGACCTGCTCGCTTTCGACCGCCGCTTGAGATCGATTTGGCGGAGAGCCCATGGCGATACGCAAAAAAACGAGAGCTCGCAGGGAGCCGCAACTACGACCCTCCGCACGCACGGTGCCGCTGCGGGCGCTTTGCGCCGAAGCGCTCGACTCGTATTTCGCCACGTTGAATGGCCACAAACCCGGCCAGCTGTATGAACTCGTGCTGCGCGAGGTCGAAGAGCCGCTGTTCAAAGCCGTGCTCGATTACGCGGAAGGCAACCAAAGTCGCGCTGCCGATATTCTCGGCATCAATCGCGGCACCCTACGCAAGAAACTGAAAATTTACGGGCTCGCGGAGTAAACGCTGCCCAATCCAAAAGTGATCAGGGTGATCAAGTGATCCGGTGATCGAGGTCAGAACGGCCACACCGACTCATCTTGCCTCGATCACTTGATCACCGGATCACTTAATCACCTGATCACATACAAGAGACCTCATGTCCATCCGCCGCGCGCTCCTCAGTGTTTCCAATAAAGACGGTTTGGTCGAATTCGCCCAAGCCCTCCATAAGCAAGGCATTGCGATCCTCTCCACCGGCGGCACGGCAGCGCTGCTCGAACAACATAAGATTCCCGTAACGCAGGTTTCCGCGCACACCGGCTTTCCTGAAATCATGGACGGGCGCGTGAAGACGCTGCATCCGAAAATCCACGGTGGCTTGCTCGGCCGACGCGGCGTCGATGAAGCCGTGATGCAAACGCATGGCATCGACCCCATCGATTTGGTGGTCGTGAATCTGTATCCGTTCGCCGCAACGATCGCGAAGCCGAATTGCACGTATGAGGATGCAATCGAGAACATCGACATTGGCGGCCCAGCGATGGTGCGCGCCGCGGCGAAGAATCACGATCGCGTCGCAGTCATCGTGGATCCAGCCGATTACGCCAGCGTGCTCGAAGAGATGTCGGCCAACGCGAATGAAATTTCGCTCGAGCGCCGCAAGCAGCTCGCAGCGAAAGCGTATGCGCATACCGCAAGTTACGACAGCGCCGTGGCCGGCTATCTCAGCCGCGTGACCGCCACCGACGCGAGCGAATACCCTGAATCGCTCACGCTGCAATTTCGTAAGCGCCTCGATTTACGTTACGGCGAAAATCCGCATCAGAGCGGCGCCTTCTACACCGCGCCGGATGCATCCGGTGCGAGCATCGGTACGGCTAAACAGCTGCAAGGCAAGATGCTCTCGTACAACAACGTGGCCGATGGCGACACCGCGCTCGAGTGCGTACGGCAGTTCGACGAACCGGCCTGTGTGATCGTGAAACACGCAAATCCTTGTGGCGTCGCCGTCGCCAGCGACATTCTCGCCGCCTACGACCGCGCCTATACGACCGACAAGACTTCCGCTTTCGGCGGCATCATCGCTTTCAACCGCCCGCTGACGGCGGCTGCCGCGCGCGCCATCGTTGAGCGCCAGTTCGTCGAATTGATCATTGCACCTGACGTCGAACCCGAAGCGCTGGAAATCTGTGCACGCAAAGAAAATGTGCGCGTGCTCGCGACAGGCCCATTGCAATCGACGAATCTTCGTCACGAGTTCCGCAGCGTCAACGGCGGACTGCTCGCGCAGATGCGCGATGAAGGTGCGATCGCGAAAGCGGACCTGAAAGTCGTCACGAAGCGCCAGCCCACAGATGCTGAGCTCAACGATTTGTTATTCGCTTGGCAGGTCTGCAAATACGTCAAATCGAACGCAATCATTTACGTCAAAGACCGGATGACGATCGGCGTGGGCGCAGGACAAATGAGCCGCGTCGTGTCCTCGCGCATCGCGGCGATGAAAGCCAAGGACGAAGGCTTCGAGGTGAAGGGCTCCGTGATGGCGTCCGATGCATTCTTCCCCTTCCGCGACGGCCTGGACGTCGCCGCCGAATACGGCATCTCCGCCGTCATTCAGCCGGGCGGTTCGATCCGTGATCAGGAAGTGATCGCCGCCGCCGACGAGCACGGCATCGCGATGGTGTTCACGGGAATGAGGCATTTTCGGCACTAAGCCCGGCTACGGGC
>CAZIXV010000405.1:0-3155 GCA_964543105.1 uncultured Steroidobacteraceae bacterium | reverse complement strand
GATGCTTTTTGATGGAGATCAGCTTCTGCTGACCGATGAAGCCGTGCCAGCAGCCCAGCGACTGCGTGTACTGGCTCGAATCCTTGTCATACGCCGCCATGTCCTCGCGCATGATTTTCGCGGTGTAACGCGCGATATCGAGGCCGGTTTGAAAACGGTTCTGCAGCCGCATGCGCGCCACATAATCCGGGCTGATGGCGTCCCACGACGGGCCGTTTTTGGCGATGGCCGCACCGGCCTGCTCGACAGTGCTTGCAAAGTTCGACACGAAAGTTCTCCTGCGATGGATCAATGACTCGGCGGTCACCGGTTCGATAAGCGGAATCCGGTTCCAAGACTCGGGCAGGCGCGCAAGATACTCGGACAGTCCTCGGACGTAAAATATATGGTGAAGAAGCAAACCATATTTGTTAGATATGCCTCATGGAACTACGCCACCTCCGTTATTTCGTCGCGGTCGCCGAGCACGGCCACATCACGCGTGCAGCCGAATCCCTGGGCATCCAGCAACCGCCTTTAAGTCAGCAAATCAAAGCGTTAGAGCATGAACTTGGCGTACAACTTTTACGCCGGAAGCCGCGCGGCGTGGAATTAACCGATGCAGGAGCGGCCTTTTTGGAGCGCGCCAAGGCCATTCTGGGAGAGGTCGATCGTGCGTTCGCCAGCACGCGCCGCACCGCTCGCGGCGAGGAAGGACGCGTCGTGGTGGGTTTTACGAGCTCTGCACCCTTCCATCCCTTCGTGCCGCGCGTGATCCGCATGTTTCGCGAGGCCTCTCCCCACGTCTCCCTGGTGCTGGAAGAAGGCGGCAGCAGCTGGCTGGTGCAAGGCCTCCACAATGAAGTCATCGATGCCGCGATCATTCGCTCACCGGTCGCCGACGTGGTTGGCCTCGTCGTGCAGCCGCTGCTCGAAGAACGCATGCTCGTCGCGCTGCCGACCGGTCACGCCTTCGCGCACGGCAATGCACCGCTTCAGCTCACGGAACTCGCGAACGAAACCTTCATCCTCTACAAGCGTCCCGGCGCGCCCGGTTTGTACGATTCCATCATTACGGCGTGTCGTGGCGCGGGCTTCAGTCCACGCGTGGGTCAGGAGGCGCCGCGTATCGTCTCGACGCTCAATCTCGTCGCAGCCGGTCTTGGCGTATCGATCGTTCCAGAGTCGTTGCGTCGTTTGCAGATGGACGAAGTGGTCTACCGCGAATTGGCTGATGATGCGCGCCTCGTCGCGCCGCTGATCCTGGCGAGCCGCCGCGGTGAGAACTCCGCGGCCGTGCAGCGTTTCATCGATGTCGTCCAACGCAGCGTCGAGCAACTCACTCAACCATGAGCGGCGCGCTGATCCTGCTGAACAAGCCCTTTCAGGTACTCACGCAGTTCACGAGTCCGGACGGCAAGGCGACCTTGCGTGATTTCATCTCCGCCCCCGGTCTGTATCCCGCAGGCCGTCTCGACTACGACAGCGAAGGGCTTGTGTTGCTCACCGATTGGCCGACGCTGCAGACGCGACTATCGAACCCAAAATGGAAAGCACCGAAGACGTATCTCGTACAAGTTGAAGGCACTCCAACGAGTGAGGCGCTCGCAGCGTTACGTTCTGGTGTCTTGCTGAAAGATGGACCGACTCGCCCGGCGGAAGCGCGAGTCATCGAGGAGCCTGCTTGGCTCTGGCCGCGCACACCGCCGATCCGATTTCGCAAAGCCATCCCCACGAGCTGGCTGGAATTGACGATCCGCGAAGGCCGCAATCGTCAGGTGCGGCGCATGACAGCGGCAGTGAACTTGCCGACCTTGCGCCTGATTCGCTGGTCAGTGGGTCCGTGGACGCTCGCAGGATTGGCGCCCGGAGAATCGCGGGTGGTCGATCGTGAGGAGGTTGAGCGGTTTGTGGCTGCCAAGAAAGTGATCAGCTGATCGAGGAATCGTAGGTGATTGGGTGATCAGGTGATCAGGTGATCATGGTCAGAACGGAAGCGCGAGTGGCTATCGCCGGATACCTCTGGCCTCGATTACCTTGATCACCTCATCACCCAATCACCTTCCGTCAGATCCGGTGATCCGGTGATCATGGTCAGAACGGAAGCGCGTGAGTGGCTATCGCTGGACACCTCTGGCCTCGATCACCTCGATCACCTAATCACCTTGATCACCTTCCGTCTCTCGACGGAATCCTCGCCTTCCCATGCAACTCCGCGATCCGCATCGCCAGTTCGAGCGCTTGTTCGGCGTTGAGGCGCGGATCCACTTGCGAGCGATACGCGCGGGCGAGGTCGGCGTCCGTGAGGCCGCGTGCCCCGCCGGTGCATTCGGTGACGTCATCACCGGTCAATTCGAAATGCACGCCGCCCAGCCATGAACCGGCTTCGCGGTGAACGCGAAACGCCGCTTCCACTTCCGCGACGATATTGTCGAAGCGGCGGGTTTTGAGTCCGGAAGTCGCGGTTTCGGTGTTGCCGTGCATGGGATCGCAGATCCACAGCACCGGGCTGCCGGTTTCGCGCACCGCTTGAATCAACGGCGGTAGGCGCTTCTCGATTTCTTTTACGCCCATGCGATGGATGAGCACGATGCGGCCGGGCTCGTTATTGGGGTTCAGGGTGGCCAACAGACCTTGGAGCCAGGCGGCATCCATGGCGGGTCCCACCTTGATACCCATTGGGTTGGCGATGCCGCGAAACAGCTCCACATGCGCGCCATCGAGCGCCGCCGTACGCATTCCAATCCAGGGCATATGCGTCGAGAGGTTGTACCAACGCTTTTGGCGTTCGATGAAACGCGTTTGCGCCTGCTCATAGTGCAAATGCAGGCCTTCATGGCTCGTGTAGAACGCGACTCGGTTCGCTTCATGCGGCGCATAGCCGCTCGTCGCTTGGAAGAAATCGAGCGCGTCCGAGATCGACTGCGCGATGTGTTCGTACGCATCTTTCAGTGGCGAATGACGCACGAAATCCAGATCCCAGTATTCGGGATGATGCAAATCCGCAAAACCGCCGTCGATCAGCGCGCGCACGAAGTTCAAGGTCAGCGCCGCGCGTTCATAGCCGCGCAGCAGGAGTTTCGGGTCGGGATCGCGGTCTTCTGCCGTAAAGCCGGGTCGATTGACGATGTCGCCGCGATAGCTCGGTAAGGTCACGCCGTCACGCGTTTCGCTTT
>CAZIXV010000404.1:0-3160 GCA_964543105.1 uncultured Steroidobacteraceae bacterium | reverse complement strand
GTTGACTGTAGCCCGCCGCCCCTCTCTGGTATAACTCCGGCCCTCCCATCGTTCACTTCAACGGCTGAAATCTATGCCCGGCAAACTCGTCCTCGTTCGTCATGGCCAAAGCGCCTGGAACCTCAAGAATCTGTTTACTGGTTGGGTCGATGTCGATCTGACCGAACTCGGTCTCAAGGAAGCCCGTGAGGCCGGGCGTTTGTTGAAGACGGAAGGCATTGCATTCGATCTCGTCTATACGTCAGTGCTCAAGCGTGCGATTCGCACCATGTGGACGATTCTCGATGAAATGGATTTGATGTGGCTGCCGGTGGAGCGCTCCTGGCGGCTGAACGAGCGTCACTACGGCGCACTGCAGGGTTTGGACAAAGCCGAAACCGTCGCGAAGCACGGCGCGGAGCAAGTGAAGGTCTGGCGGCGCAGCTACGACACGCCGCCACCGGCTTTGTCGGCGGACGACAAAGGTCATCCGCGTTTCGAGAAGCGCTATGCAGACATCGACACGCGTCAGCTACCGGCGAGCGAATCGCTCAAGACCACGCTCGATCGCGTCATTCCTTTTTGGACCGACCGTGTCGCCCCTGCATTGAAGGCTGGCAAGAATGTGCTGATCGTCGCGCACGGCAATAGCCTGCGCGCGCTGGTGAAAATGCTCGATGAGATTTCGGACGCCGACATCGTCGAATTCAATATCCCAACCGGTGTGCCGATCAGCTATGAACTCGATGATGAGCTGAAGCCCGTTTCGCGCCGCTTTCTGGGTGATCCCGAAGCAATCAAGGCAGCAGCACAAGCGGTGGCGCGTCAAACCGAAGCCAAGAAGAGCTGACGACAAACGGCAGTTGACCGGTCGCGGCGCGTGCGCTGGCGCGCGCCCGCTTAAGTTAGCTCGTCTCTGTTCGGGCGCTATTCTTCCTGCGCGACCGTCAGCCGAATGCCATCCAGCGCGGGCGTGAATACGACCTGGCATGACAAACGCGATGTCGCCTTGTCATAGGTCGACAGCATCGATAGCAGATCCGCCTCGTCCGATTGGCGATCCGGCAGGCGCTCCAGCCACTCATCGTCCACATACACATGGCAGGTTGCGCACGAGCAATAGCCGCCGCAGCTCGCCGCAATTCCGAAATCGTATTCGCGCAGGATTTCCATCAACTTCAGGCCGAAGGTGCCTTCGATCGTGTGTTGCTGGCCGTAAATGTCGGTAACGTGGATGGTGGGCATGTCATCGAGTCGTTCACAAAAGCATCAATTATGGCGCGACATGAGCGGGCGGCAACTGAGACCGTTGCTCATCCATTGCCTCGTTGTTCAGCGCTCGCCTCACCTCGTGCCATACATCGTGCACGTGTTCGAACACGATGCACGTTTTCGCCAATCGCTCCATCGCTGCGCCATCGACATGACCCTCGTAGGCGCGCAATAGCAGCGCGCGTTCGTGCAGATCGAAGTCATGAAAATATGCCAGCGACGCTAGATCGAAATAAGGATCGCCACGCGAGGCATATTCCCAGTCCAAGAGCGTGAGCTCGCCTCGATCGATGAGATTGAGCGAATGCACGTCGGTGTGACATAGACATGGCGGCGGTGACGCGTTTTCCAACTCGACGGCAACCGAGCGAGCTCGCGCACGCACATCATCGCGCAGCAAAGGGGTATCGCGATTCAGGGTCTTGAGCGTCGCGGCGTACGCATCCAGCGTCTCGCTCCACTTCACGACAGGTACGGAGTCCGGTGAGACCAGGCGGTGCAGCTTGTGCAATAGCTGTGCGATGCGCTCGATACGCTCCGGTTCATGCATATCCGTCGCGGTGCAGGTCGGTCCCAAATAGCGCGTCACGAGCACATGGCGTCGCGGATCGCAAAACAACACTTCAGGCCCAATGCCCGCAGCAGCCACCACCTGCAAGATCGTCGCTTCGACCTCACGATCGACATGGAACACGCGCGCATGCGGGTTGTTGATCCGCACGACGACCGCGTCGCGCGCGGTGCGCACCAACCAGCTGTCATTCGTCAGGCCATCCTTCAACAACGTCACGCTGGCGACATCTCGCTCCAAGACGCCGAGCGCCTCGGCGGCCCACTTACCTGGTGACATCGGCGCCCTCCAGCGAACGTTTTTCCAAGGACTGTCCGCGATATTCGCGCAGCCACACCGCGTAGCCGCGTACCACGATGCCAAGATAAATGACGAACAACACCGTCGTAGCCAGCAAGCCTTGCGAAAAATACAGATAGGCCGCAAGCGCGTCGACGACGATCCAATACAACCAATTCTCCAGGACGCGCCGCGCCACCATCCAGGTCGTCACGACGCTGCCCCAGGTGACGAAAGCGTCGAGATAAGGTGCCGCCGCATCGGTTTGCGTCGCAAGGAACCAACCATTCACCAGTGTTGCCGCCGCGACGGCAATGGCCGCGGACGCATGCTGCTTGAGCGTCCAAGTTCTGATCAACACACCCGCCGTTTCGGTGCGCCCCTGCCGCCAACCGATGAAGCCGACGACGGCCATGACGAGATAGAACACTTGCAACAGCGACTGCATGTATAACGCCGCTTGCGCGAATAGCACCAGATAAATAGCAGTGCTGATGAACGCACACAGCCAGCACAACAGGTTGCGCCGCACGGCAAGCAGCAAATACGCCAATCCCAACAACGCCGCGATGGCTTCAGCAGGTGGTGTGGCGAGTAGCTGGGAGAGCAGGTTCATGAGTTTATGGTGATGAGGTGATCTTGTGATGAGGTGATCGCGGTCAGAATAGCCGCGCCATCTTTCTTGGCCTTGATCACCTAATCACCTAATCACCTTGATCACCCAATCACTTAACTTCCCCACCCAAAACCTTCATCACGAACACCTTGCGCCCTGTCTCGGTGAACGTCGTCGCGGTCTCTTGCGCGAGAATCGCAAACAGCCGGTGATGCTCCCCCGACACTTGCGTACTCATCGCATTCGTCACGACATTCAAATCCGAATAGGTATTCAAGCGCTCGATGAACCCCTTGATCGACGGAATGTAATTCGCATCGAGCGGGTAGAGACTGATTTCGATGGTGGTGTGCATGATGATCTCCGATGGCTACGGGAAACGGGCGACAGGCGACAGGCGACAGGCGACAGGCGACAGGCGACAGCCAGAGTGTGATCGTGGC
>CAZIXV010000403.1:1645-3167 GCA_964543105.1 uncultured Steroidobacteraceae bacterium | reverse complement strand
CCGAAGCATCAAGCGCAAGAACTCGCCGAGAAGGCGCATGAGGTGTGCCCGTACTCCAATGCGACGCGCGGCAATGTCGAGGTCTCGCTCGTCATCGTGGATTGATCGAAACATCGACTCACATTGTCATCAGTCCACGGAAAGCGACTGAAGTCCGGTAACAGGGAACCACGAAAGGCCGCGGTGCGAAGCCGCGGCTTTTTTTTCATGGAGGCCTTCCTGAAATCCTGCGCTCAGGTGTAATGTGCGCGCCGCCGAGCAAACACTAACAACAGCCTCAGCACACACCCATGAGTGAGCGAAAGAACGTCTGGGGCAATCCTTGCCTGAGGTGCGGCGCTTGCTGCGCCACGTATCGAGTTTCTTTCTACTGGGCGGAGGCCGAAGAGCACGGGCTGCCGGACTCTTTGACCGAAAAGGTCAGCCCGTGGCATGCGTGCATGGCGGGCACCGAGCAAGCCGAGCCGCGGTGTCGTGCGCTCATCGGCAACATCGGCGAGTCCGTGTCCTGCAGCGTGTATGCGCAGCGCCCGTCGCCCTGCCACGAATTACAACCCGGTGAGGACAAGTGCAATCGTGCGCGTCTTCGGCACGGGCTGGACTGGCTGGACGACGAAGATACTCCGACCGCCGCGTAGCACGCGCCTTCGGGCGACGGCACATGAACTCCGCTGCAGCGATGACTGCGTGGATCGGGCGCACGGGAACTCTGATTCAAAGACTTCCCTTCATGTGAAATGAAATCGAAGTCCGCTGCTCGCGACCGAACATCACGCACCGACAACTTCGTCCGCGTTCGCGGGGCGCGCGAACACAATTTGAAGAACATCGACGTCGATATCCCGCGCGATGCGCTGGTCGTGTTCACCGGGATTTCGGGATCGGGCAAATCTTCGCTTGCCTTCGGCACGCTGTATGCGGAAGCGCAGCGGCGCTATCTCGAATCGGTGTCGCCCTATGCGCGGCGGTTGTTTCACCAAATGGAAGTACCGCAGGTCGATTCGATCGAAGGCTTGCCGCCGGCGGTTGCGCTTCAACAGCAGCGCGGGTCGCCCACCACGCGTTCATCCGTCGGCAGCGTCACGACGCTTTCGAATCTACTGCGCATGCTGTATTCGCGCGCCGGCGACTACCCGCGCGGGCAGACGCTGCTTTACGCGGAATCGTTCTCGACTAATACGCCGACGGGCGCATGTCCCACCTGTCACGGCCTCGGGCGGATCTACGATGCAACCGAGCAATCGATGGTGCCGGACGCTTCCTTATCGATCCGCGAGCGTGCGATCGCGGCGTGGCCGCCGGCCTGGCATGGTCAAAACCTGCGCGATATCTGCGTCACGCTTGGATTCGATATCGACAAACCGTGGCGCGACTTACCGAAGAAGGATCGGGATTGGCTGTTGTTTACCGATGAGCAGCCCACCGTTCCGGTGTATGCCGGATACGAGCCTCACGAAGTTCGCAAAGCGCTGAAGCGCAAGGAAGAGCCGAGCTATCAAGGCACGTTCACCGGCGCGCGGCG
>CAZIXV010000403.1:0-1545 GCA_964543105.1 uncultured Steroidobacteraceae bacterium | reverse complement strand
GTGACGCAGCGTATCGCTGAAGATCTATGCGCGCGCCTGCGTGTGGTTCTCGACCTGGGGCTCGGCTATCTGTCGCTCGAACGCAGCACACCAACGCTCTCGCCCGGCGAACTGCAGCGTTTACGACTCGCGACCCAAGTGCGCTCGAATCTCTTTGGTGTCGTCTACGTGCTCGATGAACCCTCTGCTGGTTTGCACCCGGCCGACACACAAGCGTTGCTCACGGCATTGGCGCAACTCAAGGCGAGCGGCAACTCGCTATTCGTCGTCGAACATGAACTGGATGTCGTACGACGTGCAGATTGGATCGTCGACGTCGGCCCTGCTGCGGGGACGCACGGCGGTAAGGTGCTCTACAGCGGACCGCTCGAAGGACTGAAAAACGTAGCCGAGTCACACACGCGCGCCTTTTTGTTCGACGCTCATACGCTGTCACGCAAGACGCCGCGCGCCGCGCAAGGGTGGCTCGAACTCGCCGGCGTCACGCGCAACAACCTCGAGAATTTATCTGCGGCGTTTCCGCGCAGCGTGTTGACGACCGTGACGGGAATCTCCGGCTCGGGCAAGTCGACGCTCGTCAGTCAGGCGCTCGTCGATCTCGTGAGCAAAGCACTGGGCCAAGCGTCGAACGACGATGGTGAAGTCGATGAACTCGAACGAGTTACGGTGTCGACGGGTGGCGCGATCGCTAGCGGCATGGAGGGCATCAAACGCTTGGTGCAGGTCGATCAAAAGCCCATCGGTAGAACGCCGCGCTCGAATCTCGCCACCTATACGGGCTTGTTCGATCACGTCCGCAAGTTGTTTGCGAGCACGAAGCTCGCGAAAACGCGCCGCTACGATGCGGGCCGTTTCTCTTTCAATGTCGCCAAGGGTCGCTGCGAAACTTGCGCGGGCGAAGGCTTCGTCATGGTGGAGTTGCTATTCCTGCCGAGCGTGTACGCACCCTGTCACACCTGTCACGGCGCTCGCTACAACGCCAAGACCTTGGAGGTGCGCTACCGCGACAAGAACATCGCAGAGGTGTTGCAACTCACCGTCGATGCCGCGCACGAGTTCTTCGACGATGAACACCACGTTCGACGCGCACTGGACGTCTTGCGCGAAGTCGGTCTCGGTTACTTGCGTCTCGGGCAACCCGCCACCGAGCTGTCCGGCGGTGAAGCACAAAGAATCAAACTCGCAACCGAGCTGCAGCGGATTTCCCGCGGCGATACGTTGTACGTGTTGGACGAACCGACGACGGGTTTACATCCCAGCGATGTGGAGAAGCTGCTCGTTCAGCTCGAGCGGCTGGTCGAAGCCGGCAATACGGTCATCGTTGTCGAACACGACATGCGGCTCGTCGCCGCCAGCGATTGGGTCATCGACATGGGACCGGGCGCAGGCGATGAAGGCGGCACCGTCGTAGCGGCCGGGCCGCCGCATGTCATCGCGAAAACGAAGGCGAGCCGTACCGCGCCGTTCCTCGAGCGCTTCATGCAGGACAATTTCAGCCGCCGCTCTACTTAACTGGGCTCGGGGCTCGGGGCTCGGGGCTCGGGG
>CAZIXV010000402.1:0-3177 GCA_964543105.1 uncultured Steroidobacteraceae bacterium | reverse complement strand
GCGCGGGCCGCGCCGCAAATGCCCAAGCCCCGCGTTCCAAGGGCACTTAAGTCATTCCCGTTGGACGTCGGTCCGGCACTCATCGAGGGAGCGCTGCGAGCAGCCAGCCGCAACCCGCGCGGTTTACGCACGCCATCCCCCTCGCTATCCTTCGACCGTAATGCGGCAAGACATGCCGTGAAACGGCACATAAGTGGAGAACAAGATGACTCATTTGCTGCGACGCCGAGACGTGCTGGCTGCTGCCGTGGCACTACCGTTTCTATCGCTTGCGCCCGCAGCGGCGCGCGCGAATCGTCCATCTGCCATCGTCGAGACGACAGCCGGCAAAGTACGCGGACTCATGCAAGGCGGTGTGCAGTCGTTCAAAGGCATCCCGTATGGTGCTTCGACTGCCGGCGCAAATCGTTTCATGCCGCCGCAACCGCCTACACCATGGCGAGGAGTACGCGAGGCGACGGCATTCGGGGATTCCGCGCCACCGTTGCGATTAACGGCGGGCCGTCCGCGGATCGGGGGTTATCAGCCGCCGAGTTTTGCGTCCTCTGAGGACTGCTTGCGATTGAACATCTGGACGCCCGCGGCGGATCAAGCGCGTCGCGCGGTCATGGTGTGGCTGCACGGCGGCAACTTCGTCGCAGGGTCAGGTTCGCTGCCGGACAGCAATGGCGCCAACCTCGCGCACGATCACGATGTCGTCGTCGTGACCTTGAATCATCGCTTGAATGTCCTGGGCTACACGGCGCTTGGAACGGTCTCGGATCAATTCGCCGACGCGGGCAATGTCGGCATGCTCGACATCGTGGCGGCACTGCGTTGGGTCCGCGAGAACATCGAGCGCTTCGGCGGCGATCCCAACCGAGTAATGGTGTTCGGCGAATCCGGCGGCGGACGCAAGACGGCCACGATGCTGACGATTCCTGCGGCGCAGGGGTTGCTGCATCGCGCGGCGATCCAAAGCGGGCCGTACACACGCGTCAGAACACCGGAGGAGGGTGAGCGTACCGCGGACGCCTTGCTGCGAGAGTTGAGCATCGCGCCGGCGAAGGCACGCGCGCTGCAACAGATTCCGCTCGAGCGTGTGATGCAGGCAGCGGTGACGATTGCACGGCGCGATAAGGTGAAGTTCGAGCCGGTGATCGACGGCCGGACATTGTTTCGTCACCCATTCGATCCGGATGCGTCACCCGCGTCGGCGCATGTGCCATTGATGATCGGCTTCAATCGACAGGACATCTCGTATGTCACGGCCAATCTGCCAGGCGTCTTCTCGCTCGACGCTGCAGGGCTCGAGCAGCGTGTCAGCCCGATGTTCGAACCAGCCGATGCCGAGCGCGTACTCGCGCGCTATCGAGCCGACTATCCAGAGCTGTCTCCGACCGAACTTTATTTTTTGATCGGCACCGACCAATGGCTGGGCGTCGGGTCGATGAAAATGGCAGAGCGCAAAGCGCAACAAAAGGCGCCGGTGTATTTGTACCGCTTCGATTGGCGCACGCCCGTTGATGGTGGCAAATGGGGTGCGCCGCACACGCTTGAGATTCCATTCGTGTTCAACAATGTGCGCGAGCCGGCGCTGGCGCCGCTCGTCGGCGAAAATCCGGATGTTGATCTTGCCGCGCGGATGAGCGGCGCGTGGGCAAGCTTTGCAAAGCAGGGCGATCCGAATCACGACGGCTTGCCGCAGTGGCACACGTTCTGTGCGGAGAATCGCGCCACGATGATTTTTGATTCAACGACCCGCTTGGAGTACGACCCCGGCGGCGCCCAGCGCCGCTTGATGGATGAGATCGTGTTTCGAGATTCGACCGGCGGCCGCGGCGACCAGGCGCTAGCAGCTGCGCGGTAGCTTGCGAGTTCGGGGCTCGGATCTTTGCTGACCCGAGCCCCGAGCCCCGAGCCCCGAGCCCCGAGCCCCGAGCCCCGAGCCCCGAGCCCGAGCCCCGCGCCCCTTATTGCTTGATCAACTCCCGCTTTCCCGTCTTCCCAAATTCGCCTGGCCAATTGCCGATCCAATACTGCGTCGTCCCCGTAATCTCCGGTGATGGTTCACCCGTAATCGGGTGCGGGAAATGAAATGGCAGCGTTCCCGTTTCCGGCCAGGGGTGATACCAGGTCGTCGGCGCATCGGCGGTGCCGTCGGGAGCAGTCGAATAGCTCGGCGTGACGCTGCCGTCGCGCTCGTAGCGCACCGAGAACGTATGAACGTACTTCAGGCTGCTGATCAGCCAACGGCCGTCTTCTTTGACGTAGCCCATTTCATAGTCGCCACCGTTGAAGCGGGGCACCGTGTCCGGGAAGTCGAAGTAAATCGAGGTCAGGACGCGAATGCGCGCACGCGCACTTTGCCGATCGGGCGCGACGGTAATCACGTCCTGGCCGGCGAGCTGAAACAGCACATCGCCGAATTGCGTCCCCGTGTCGTGAACTTCGCCGGACTCATCCGGATGGAAATTCTTCGCGAATCCTTCCTTGCCTCGATACACGCCGCGCCCGCCGATCTCGATGAACTCCGCATCATCTGAGATCAATGCAAGAAGCTGTTTGTACATGCGCGAACTGTTGTAGTAGTTGTACGTGTGCTGCAGGCGGCGGATGTCGTTGATGTCTTGCTGCACACCCAATTGGTGTTCCATCGCAGCCAAGCGCTCCTCGAGTGCCGCATCAGTGCTGCACCCCGATGTGGCAACGAGCAGACTGGCCGCGAGAGCGACACTCAAGGAAGAGGAAACGAAACGTCGTGCAGCCATGGAATCCCCAGGTCGAGTTGCTTGTGAGCGCGCGAGATTGACATCGAACGCCGACGCGAATCAAATGCAACGTGCCTTTTAACGGTCAATTGTGCCGCAGCACGGGATACTGGAGACGGTGGAAAATGGATAGGCGCTCGGTATTGGGGCTTGGACTTGCGTCGCTCGCGAGCGGTGCGGCACATGCAGCGGCGCCATCCGCAAAGTCGCCTTGCGATGCTGAAGCAGCGCGGCATGAAGACCTGATCCTGGTGCCGATGCGCGATGGCGTGCGCATCGCGATGAGTCTGTGGCTGCCAGCAGGGGCGGGTCCGTTCCCAGCCATTCTCATGCGCTCCCTCGATCGTCGCCGCTACGCCGCTCGCGGTGAAATACGCCAGCTCTTGCTCGAGGCCGGCTACGCGGTGGTGAGTTCCGATGTGCGCGG
>CAZIXV010000401.1:0-3182 GCA_964543105.1 uncultured Steroidobacteraceae bacterium | reverse complement strand
CGCGAATTCGAAGGCGCCGCCGTACGCAAATTCGATGAATTCATCGATCACGCCGGGCAGCAATTCGTCGTCCGCCGTGCCGCTATCGGCGAGTGCGGTGGACCGCGCTTGCATCATCGCGAGCGCATGCGGCGAGCCTTTTGCCTGCTCGAGCGCGCGACCCCACGCCATTGCATCCTGTGCGACTATCTGCTTCCGATCTTGCCAATCGCCCGGTTCATAGTTGCGCCGCGCAGCCGACTCGAGCGTGCTTTCCGGCGGTATCACATAGGTCGTACCCTCGGGATGCCAACCGAACGCTTCCCCGAGTTCACAAAGCAGCCGCCAGATCATCAGCGGGCAGGAAAATCGGTTTGGCGCCGCGCTCCGCCGGGACATCTCGACTCTGACAGTCATCTTGCTCGCCCTTCGTTGTGAGACATCACTGCCCCGCCTCACGAGGCAGCAGACGGTCGAATTCTTTTTTGACGACGGCGTAACACTCGCAGGTGCGCGCCTCCAGGCCGGGGCGATCGAGAACCGTGATGCGTCCTCTGCTGTACTTGATCAATCCCGCGACCTGCAGATTACCAGCGGCTTCTGTCACACCCTCGCGACGCACGCCCAACATGTTGGCAATCAACTCCTGAGTCATCACCAATTCGTTTCCAATCAGGCGATCGAGGCTCAGCAACAACCAGCGGCACAGTTGCTGGTCGAGCGAATGATGCCGATTACACACCGCAGTCTGGGCCATTTGTGTGAGCAATGCTTGCGTGTAGCGCAGCAATACGTATTGCATCGCGCCGCCGCGCGTGAACTCCTCCTTCAGTAGCTTCCCCTGCAAACTATATGCATGACCTGCGCTCTGCACGACGGCGCGGCTCGGCGTCGTCTCGCCGCCCATGAACAAGGACACGCCGATAATGCCTTCATTGCCGACCACGGCGATCTCCGTCGACGCACCATCTGCCATCAGATAAAGAAGTGAAACGATCGCCGTGCTCGGAAAATACACCTGCCGCTGTCGACTGCCCGATTCATACAGGACTTCGCCGAGACGTAACGGCACGAGTCTGAGATTCGGCCTTATGCGTTCGAAATCCTCATCGGACAAGGTCCCTAGAAGATGATTCTGCCGGGGATCAGGGGCTTCAGACATCGGCTGCTCCGCGTCGATCGCCATCGATCTACACCGACGGCTTGTGCGCCATGGTACAGAAACACGGCGCGGGGCACTTAAGTTGCGGGCGCAATACCTGAGCACTGTGAGCGACGCGTGCGCGCGTCGCCCCTGGAGCGTCATCTCCAATGCGTCGCGCGTTCCTGCCTGGAACGCGCAGCCAGGCTCATCTCAATGTAGCGTTAACGCGTGGATCGGTGCTCCTCACCCGATGGATCAACGATGGGTTTCATCGCGCCGCCTTCGTCCTCCCATGTATTTACTGCAGCACGTTGCGCCGACGGCAGCTCCGGGGTTGACCGGATAGGCGCAGGTCCCTGCGGTCCGGCCGGGTTCTTCCAAAGGGGAGCGTGCCTGAGTGCCTGGAGCCGATGCCCAAGTTGTGCACGCTGCGCTAATAGGTTTCCAAGCATTCGGCGATTCATGACGATCTCCAGTAACTGACGACTGCGCTCTGCTTTGCGAAGTCACTGCGGCACTGTCGCATGAGCGGCTACCGACAGTCCGTTCGTTAGCTAACTTAGGGGCAAGCAACGCGACTTAGCACCCACTGGCTCGCTGGCCACGTGGACCTATGTACGCAAGCGCACGGACGCCGCGTCGAACACAGCGCACCATCGCGATCTCGAAAGCACATATGAGAATCGCATGAAGCAACTACGCCAGAGCCTGACCCGCACCCGCACCCCCACCCACCGTGCTGCTCAACGAGGCTTGCTCGCAGCCGCGACTGCCACGTTCGCGATCGGCGTCCTTGGGGCGTGCAGCGACGTCTCGGCGATCACCAAGGAGCGCGTCTCGCGCAGCGAAGCAATCATCCAGCAAACGCAACAAAACATCGGTCAGTCGGAAAGCGGCGCGACAGAACTGCAAGCGGCTCGTACCGATCTTGCTGCAGCACAAAGCGCATTGGCTAAAGGCGATACCCAAGGCGCGGAGCGCCGTGCGGCGCAAGCCGAATTACACGCGGAACTGGCAACGGCGCAGGCCGAGAGCGCAGCAGCACGCAGAGCAGCAGAGGAAGTGTTGGCGAGTTCCGAAGCACTGCGCCAGGAAGCTGGGCGCGACACATCGATGCCACGCTGAGCACATTGAATAGAGTTGCAAAGGAAAGATCATGAAATCGATATATCGCATCGGCGTCAGTGCCGCCGTCATCACCGCACTAAGCGCGTGCACCGCGACGCCTGAACGCATCGAATCGCTAGAAACGGCGCGCGCCATGGAGCCGCAGGTGGAAACTTCCGCCCGCTCCGGGGTCGCGGCAACCAATGTCGCGAACGCGCGGACATCGCTCAATACGGCGAACCAACTGTTCGAAAGTGGCGGTGAGCGTGCGGACATCGAATACGCAGCCGATACAGCGATGATGAACGCGCGCATTGCGCGGGAAAAAATCAACACTGCAGAAGCACAGGATCAGATCGCAAGCGGGACTGCCCAACGACAAGCCGTATTACTGCAAGCACGCGAGCGTGAGATCGAATACAACGCAGGCCAGACCCGAGACGCGAACGCGCTAGCTGACGCCTCACAAGAACGCGCCGATTCGCTCGAAGAGGAACTGGCGGATCTGCGCGCGAAGCGCACGGAGCGAGGCGTCGTGTTGACGCTCGGTGATGTCTTGTTTGATACCGGTCAGTCCGACATCAGACCAGGCGCGTATGCAACGCTCGATCGTCTCGCCTCCGCTTTGAAGGATCAGCCGGCACGCAGCGTCATCATCGAAGGGCACACGGATAACGTAGGTAATGCCTCCAGCAACTTTCTGTTGTCGGAACGGCGTGCGCAGTCAGTGCAATCGGCCCTACTGCAACGTGGCGTAAATACCGTCCAAGTGTCCGCCGTCGGCATGGGAGAGAGCGCGCCGATTGCCGGCAATGACTCGCTCAGCGGTCGGCAACAGAATCGACGCGTCGAGCTGATTTTCTCTGAACACAGCGGGCAAACAACCCGGCACCCGCAATGAGGCTAGGAGCGGCGCGGCGCATATCGGTCTTAATGTACGGTACCGCACCGA
>CAZIXV010000400.1:0-3204 GCA_964543105.1 uncultured Steroidobacteraceae bacterium | reverse complement strand
CGAGCATGCCCTCGTCCATGTTCACGTCGATGACTTGTGCGCCGGCCGTGACCTGCTGGCGTGCGACATCGAGCGCGGCGTTGTAATCGTCCGCTTCGATCAACTTGCGAAATTTCGCCGAACCCGTGACGTTCGTGCGCTCGCCGACGTTCACGAACAAGCTGTCCGAGCCGATGTTCAGCGGTTCGAGGCCCGACAAGCGACAACGTCGCTCGATCGATGGGATCTTGCGCGGCGCCATGCCGGCGATCGCGTCTTTGATGTGCTTGATGTGATGCGGCGTCGTGCCACAGCAGCCGCCGACGATATTGACGAAGCCGCTTGCAGCGAAATCCTTGACGAGATCAGCCGTTTCGCACGGTTGCTCATCGTACTCACCAAAGGCATTGGGCAACCCTGCGTTCGGATACGCACTCACATAGGTATCCGCGATCCGCGACAACTCCTCAATGTAAGGCCGCAACTGCTTGGCACCCAGCGCACAGTTCAAGCCGATCGCAAGCGGCTTGGCATGACGCACAGAATTCCAGAACGCCTCGGTTGTCTGTCCCGACAACGTGCGGCCGGAAGCATCGGTGATCGTGCCGGAAATAATGATGGGGACTTCGATGCCCGCTTCTTCCTGCACTTTACGCACGGCGTAAATGGCGGCTTTGGCGTTGAGCGTGTCGAAGATCGTTTCGATCAGGAACAGATCGACGCCGCCTTCGAGCAAGGCGCGTGCGGCAACCGTATAGGTATCGGCCAATTGTCGGAACGTGATGGCGCGATAGGCCGGATCGTTCACGTTCGGCGACAGCGATGCGGTGCGATTCGTCGGACCGATGGCACCAGCGACGAAGCGCAACCCGCCATCCCGCGCCTCGAATTCATCGGCCGCGCGTCGAGCGATCTTGGCGGCTTCCAGATTCAATTCGGCGACCAGATCTTCCATGTGGTAGTCGGCCTGCGAGGGATAGTTCGCCGTAAACGTGTTCGTCTCGATGATGTCGCAGCCCGCATCGAGATAAGCGCGATGGATATCCGCGACGACCTCCGGCTGGGTCAATACGAGCACATCGGTGTTGCCTTTGAGATCGCAGTGCCAATCGGCGAAGCGCGTGCCGCGATAGTCGGCTTCTTGCAGCTTGCGCTCCTGTACGAGCGTGCCGAGCCCGCCATCGAGCACGAGGATTCGCTCATCGAGCAGGCGCCGCAGTTCAGCATTACGTTCCATGCGTGTCATGTTCTTTTCCTCAGCCGACGGCAGCTTTCGCAATGGACGGGCGCACGCCCAGCGCGTGACAGATCGCCACCGTGAGTTCCGAGCGATTCAGCGTATAAAAATGGAAATGCTCGACGCCGTGGCGTTGCATATGTTGAACCTGTTCGATCGCCACGGCTGCGGCGATCAGACGCCGCGTATCGGGATCTTCATCCAGGCCGTCGAAGCGATGCGCCAGCCAATCCGGCACGCTGGTTCCACAGCGCTGCGCCATGCGCAACATTTGGGGAAAGCGTGTGATAGGCAGAATGCCCGGCACGATCTGCGCGGTAATTCCGGCACTCGCGCAGCGATCGCGGAAACGCAGAAACACATCCGGATCGAAAAAGAATTGCGTGATGGCGCGTGTCGCACCGGCATCGCACTTGGCCTTCAAGTAATCGATCTCGAACTGCTCGCTCGGCGCTTCGGGATGCAGTTCGGGATAGGCAGCGACGGAAATCTCGAAATCTGCAACCGACTTCAAACCCTTCACCAGATCGAGCGCATAAGCAAAGCCGCCCGGATGCGGGGTGTACGTCGTCTGCCCTTGCGGCGGATCACCGCGCAACGCGACGATGTGGCGAATGCCATGCGCCCAATAGTTACGCGCGATGTCGAGAATCTCTTCGCGCGGCGCATCGACGCACGTGAGATGCGGCGCTGCCGTCAACGGCGTCGTTTCTTGAATTTTCGTGACGATGTTGTGCGTGCGTGAGCGTGTCGAACCATCCGCACCGTAGGTGACGGAAACGAAGCTGGGCTGCAACGGCACGAAGCGCTCGACCGACTGCCAGAGCGTTTGCTCCATTTTCTCGTCTTTCGGCGGGAAGAATTCGAACGACACCTCTGGGCGCGATCGCAACTGCGAGGCTGCTTGATTGAGCCGATCCGTAAACGATTCCACAGTCATGAAAATGATCCTTTTTTATGCGGCCGCTGTGGCAGCAAGACGGCGGGCACCCACCGCGATCAGCAGGTGGCCGTGTTCAGTGTCGACAGGATGAACGCGAACGAACTGCAGGCCCGCCTTCACGAACCATTCGCGCAGCGTCGTGATCGGATTGCCATCGCAGAGCGTCTCCAGCGCATCGAAATCATCGATGAGCAGCACGCGGCCTTCGTCTTTCAAGATGCGTGCGATTTCCTTCAAGGCGGCGCGGGGTTGCTCGGCGGCCGATAGCACGCGCCCGATGGTGACGACGTCGAATGAAGCGTCATCGAACGTGAGGTCGTACATGTCTTCGCGACGTAGCTCGCAATGACGTAACCCTGCGCCGTAGACATTCGTGCGTGCGAGCCGCAGCGCATCGCTCGAGACATCGACACCGACGGCGCGCGAGGCACGACCAGCCAGTAACTCGAGCATGTGACCCGCGCCGGTGCCGATGTCGAGCAGCGCGCCGATCTGCTCATCGCCCAGTTCGCTCACGAGCACCCCGCGAATGCGCTCGGAAAGGCGCGGATCTTGAGCCCGTTCCGCGGCGGCGCGCCGCGCACGCTCAGTCAGCACGCGCTCCATCCGCTGACGATCGCGAATGAACACCTCGTCTTCGGGATCGACGAAGTCCAGCACCCGCTCGACGGCCTCGTGCCCCGCACCCGACGCCGGCACGCGGTAATACACCCAGTACTGCTCCCGTGAGCGATCGATCAGCCCCGCATCGGCGAGCAATTTCAGGTGACGCGACACCCGCGGCTGACTCTGCGACAGCACATCGCAAATCTCCCCCACCGTCAGCTCGGCCCGCGACAACAGCGCCAAGACGCGCAGCCGCGTCGGCTCCGCCGCAGCACGCAGCTGCGCCAGACCTTCGATGAAGCTTGTGGGGGTAGATAAGGACATAAGGAAATCTTGATATGACGGGCGCGAAGATAGAACAGGCGGGGCCGGAGGGCAAGGATTTCGGGCTCGGGGCTCGGGGCTCGGGGCTCGGGGCTCGGGGCTCGGGGCTCGGGGC
>CAZIXV010000399.1:0-3208 GCA_964543105.1 uncultured Steroidobacteraceae bacterium | reverse complement strand
GGGGGAACGCACGCCCATTCTCATGCTCACGGCGAAAGACTTGATTGCCGACAAGCTCGAAGGGTTCGAGGCGGGCGCTGATGACTATCTCGTCAAACCCTTTTCCCTCGCTGAACTCGAGATGCGTTTGAAGGCGTTGATCCGCCGCTCGCGGCCGCAGGAACGACAGCACACCTTGAGCGTCGGCGATCTCACCTTCGATCTGGATACCCTCGAGGCGGAACGCGCCGGCGCACCCATCAAACTCAATCCCACGACGCGGCGGATTCTCGTGATGCTCATGCAAAACGCGAATCGTGTCGTCACGCGCGCTGAGCTGGAAAAGGAGCTTTGGGGCGATGCGCCTCCACAAGGCGATTTCCTGCGCGCCCACATGCATGCCCTGCGGGCCGCCATCGACAAGAACTTTCCCGACAAACTGCTGCACACCGTCCATGGCATTGGCTATCGCATCGCGGCTGAAGAGCCACGCACGTAAGCTCAACGAGCGCTTCGCTCGATTGAGCCTGCGGGCACGCATCGCGGGCACGATGCTCGCGCTCGTCGCGTTCGCCGGCATCGTGCTCGCTGCGTTCGCCTATCAGGCCGATGAGCGCCTGAAACAAGCCATCACTTACGACCTGCTTTCCGAAGAGCTCACGCATTTCGAGCAGCGCATGCGCATCGATCGCGGCGCCGAGCCGCTCCGCTCGGCGCGCTTGAGTATTTATCGCTCCAGCGACCTCGCCGAACTGCCACGGCATATCGCGATTCTGAAACCCGGCACGATGCACCGCGTGCGCTCGCAAGGACGCTTGCTCGACGTACTTGCGCGCGATGGCGACTTCGGACGGCTCTACATCACCTATGACGTCACGACGTACGTACGTCAGGAACGCATCGCCATTGCGGTGCTCGCGCTGGGTGTGCTCATCATCGTCGGGCTGGCCGGTTTCGCGGCCTTCGGCATTTCGCGTCGGCTCGTCGAACCCGTCAATGCGCTCGCCGATCGCCTGACGCGTATCGATCCAAGCGAGCGCCACGTGCGTGTCACGGCGCAGTTCGCCGGCAACGAGCTCGAGCCGATTGCCCGCTCCATCGATACCTTCATGGAGCGGCTCGATGGCTTCGTCGAACGCGAGCAATCGTTTACCTCCACCGCAAGCCACGAGTTGCGAACGCCACTCGCGGTGATTCGCGGTGCTGTCGAGTTGCTGGAGACGCAGACGGCTGACCGGCCCAGTGCTGCGAAAGCATTGGCGAGAATTCAACGCGCCGTACGCGAGATGTCCGAATTCACCGATGCCCTGTTGACGTTGTCGCGCGAAGACCGCCCGAGCGGTGCGCATACGGCGGAGTGCGATGTCGCATCGGTACTCGTGAAGGCCGTCGAAGATCAGCACGCCGTGCAACCGGACAAACGCATCGGTTTGTTGATCCCAGGCGAAGAAGCACTGCGGGTCGCAGCCCCTGAAAGCATGGTCGCGATGGTGATCGGCAATGTGCTGCGCAACGCGCTGCAACACGGGACCGACAACGAAGTCGTGTGCCGATTACAAGGACGCGAATTGAGCGTCGCGAATGCAGGCACACTGCCGCAAGAAAAATTGGACGCCGTGCCACGGCGTTTCACGACTCACCCCAAGGGCCACGGCATGGGTTTGTATCTCGTGCGACGCATTTGCGAACGCTACCGCTGGACCTTTCGCCTGGAAACAACGCCTAGCGGGGTTCTCGTGACGGTGGGCTTTTAGGGGGTAATGGCGCTTGCCCAAACGCCGGCTCGGGCTCGGGGCTTGGGGCGCGGGCCAGAAAAAACCGGCGCTTCGACCACCGCTTAAATAAGCCGATGGGGTTCAGGTGCTCGTATCACTCACCGATTCACGTTAGTTGGCAATACCAACGGCTGGTGAATTCCCCACTTTGGTGCAACGCCGCGTTCGCATCGGCAATACGCTTAAATCCCAGCTTGCTACGTGTCTCGCCGCCCCCAACTCAAGGGGCTGCGTGTGATAGCATTCCGCACCCCGAAATTAGTCCACCCTCCCGATCACTACGGAGTCGTCGATGTCGACAGCGCCCAAACTCAACGTGCCCCCGCAGGGGCAAAAAATTACGATCCAGAACGGCAATCTCGTGGTTCCGGACCAGCCCATCGTCCCCTTTATCGAAGGCGACGGCACCGGGCCCGATATTTGGCGCGCCTCGGTCCGCGTGCTGGATGCGGCAGTTGAAAAGGCGTATGGCGGCAAGCGCAAGATCCATTGGATGGAAGTTTACGCAGGCCAAAAATCGAACGATATGTTCAACACCTGGCTGCCCGATGAGACAGTCCAAGCGTGCCGCGACTATCTCGTGTCGATCAAAGGTCCTCTGACTACGCCGATCGGCGGCGGCATTCGTTCACTGAACGTAGCCCTGCGCCAACTCCTCGACTTGTATGTGTGCTTGCGCCCAGTGCGCTGGTTCAAGGGCGTGCCTTCGCCTGTGAAGACGCCGGAAAAAGTCGACATGTCGATCTTCCGCGAAAACACCGAAGACATTTACGCCGGCATCGAATTCGAAGCGGGCACCGAGGAAAACACGAAATTCCTCGAGATGTTCAAGCAGGCCTTCCCGAAGCAGTACGCAAAAATTCGCTTCCCGGGCAGCTCTGGTATCGGCATCAAGCCGGTGTCGCAGGAAGGCACCGACCGTCTGTTCCGCGCTGCCATCGAATACGCGATCGCCAACGGGCGCAAGAGCGTGACGATCGTGCACAAGGGCAACATCATGAAGTTCACGGAAGGCGCTTTCCGTAACTGGTCGTATGCCCTCGCTGAGAAAGAGTTCGGCGACAAGGTGTACACGTGGGAACAGTGGGAACGCACCAAGGCCGAGAAGGGCGAGAAAGCGGCGAACGAAGAACAGGATGCCGCCATCAAGTCCGGCAAGATCATCATTAAGGATGCAATCGCAGACATCACGCTGCAGCAGATCCTCACGCGTCCGAACGAGTTCGACGTCATCGCAACGATGAACCTGAACGGCGACTACCTGTCGGACGCGCTGGCTGCACAGGTCGGCGGCATCGGCATCGCGCCGGGCGGCAACATCAACTACGTGACCGGTCATGCGGTGTTCGAAGCAACGCACGGCACGGCGCCGAAGTATGCGAATCAGGACAAGGTCAACCCTGGCTCAGTAATCCTCTCCGGCGAGATGATGCTGCGCTATATGGGCTGGACCG